>JADMJS010000352.1 GCA_018780435.1 Myxococcales bacterium | reverse complement strand
CCGGAGCGCCAGAAGAGCCGGGGGTCGAGGTTTCGGACTTCATCATGCTTCCCTGGTCGGCCGCGCGAGGGACGCGGCACGGGCAGTGGTGGTGAGGAGCGCCGCGGCGGTGGAGCGCGCGGGTTTCCCAAGGGGGGTGAGTGGGAGGGTGGGGACCGCGAGCCAGACGACCGGACGCGCCGCGGGCGGCAGATGGGCGCGCGCCCACGCGGCCAAGGAGGGTTCGAGATCGGCTGTAGTGTCAGTCACGTAGAGCGCACCGGCCCGTTCGCCGAACGCGTCGTCCGCGATGCCGACGACCATGACGTCGGCGATGGCCGGGTGCCTCCGCAGCGCCGCTTCGACCTCGGTGGGATCGACGTTGACGCCGCCGGAGATGAAGGTGTCGTCGAGGCGGCCCGTGACGCGGACGCCGTCGTCAGCGACGCTCCCGAGGTCACGGGTCTCGACGTGGCCCCTTGCTTGGGGGCCGTAAACGTGGAGGCGACCTTCGGTGTCCGCGGCGATGCGGGCGAAGGCGAGCGGAGGCGCTGCCAATGAGGGCGCGAGGTCGCTCGGGTGCTGCGTCGCGACCTGCGAGCTGGTCTCGGTCATGCCCCAGGAGAGCGCGAGGGGGACGCCGAGGGCCCGGGCCTGGTCGAGTACCACCGGTGGCATGGGCGCGCCGCCGACCAGCACGGCGCGAACGGCGGGCGCGAAGGGCGAGGCGCCGTCCGCGAGGAGCCGCTGGAGCTGGGCCGGGACCAGGCTCACGAGGCTCACGTCGCCCGAATGGAGCTGGGTGGCGACGGCGTCGGTGCCGCCGGTCTCGATACGGACGGTCGTCCCGATGAGCGCCGAGCGGACCAGCACCATGAGGCCGCCCACGTGGTGGAGCGGCAGGGTGAGGAGCCAGCGATCAGTCGGGAGGTGGCCGAGTCGGATGGTGCTGGCGAAGGCCGACAGGGTCATCTGAGTGGCGCCGAGCGCGATGAGCCGTGGCTCGCCCGTGGTCCCGGAAGTGAGGATGGCGAAGGCGTCCGAGTCGGGCGCGTGGAAGGGTTCGGGCGCGGCCGGCAACGTCAGGCCGCCCCGTTCGGTGGCTCGCGGGGCGAAGACGGCCCAGGGCCTTCCGGGCGCGGCGATGGGGTGTAGTGCCCAAGTGCCTGAAAGTACGGCGCTCTCGGCGCGCTCGGGTGCGGCCGGGATCGCGACGGCGCTCGCGCGGCGCAGGCCGTGGAGCAGCACGGCGGCGGCGATGGAGAGCGGCGTGAGGGTGGTCACGCGGTCGCCGGGTGCGATGCCGAGGAGCCGGGTGAGGGTCGCGAGGCGGGCGGCGACGTCGTCGAGCTCGCGCCACGTCCAGGTCTCGCCGGACGATTCGAGCGCCGGATGGCTCGGGCGGGCGAGCGCGCTGCCGCGGAGGGGATCGGGGAGGTCGAGTGGGCCCCTTGGCTCGACCGGGGCGAGCAGGGTGGGGCGCGGGGCGTCGAGGGCGCCTGGCGCCCATGCGGGCGGCGCGAGGCCATCGGCGAAGGGACGCGTGCCGAGCGCGTTCGCGAAGGCCAACGCGACGTCGCGGCCGACGGCGGATTCGAGGACATGGGTGACGACGATCGGGAGACCGCGTCGCTGCGCGGCGACGGCGAGCGCGATGGCAGCGCGGAGGCCCGTGAAGCCGGGCTTCAGGACGACGCCGTCGGCGGGGCTCTCGAGGAGCGCGGCGACGGTGCGCACGGACTCGTCGGCAAAGAGACGCGGGCGTGGGCCGCTGGGGCGTAGTGAGACGAGGCCGGCGGGCTCTTCGATGAGCTCGACGCCCAGAGAGACGAGCTCGGTGAGGAGCGCGGGCGTCTGCGCGGGGTCGCCTTTGCCGTTGGCGTCGACGCGGAGAGCGACGTCGCTTGGGACGGCGGCGCGGACGGCAGCGACGAGGCGCGTGTCCGAGCCGTCGAACTTGACCTTCAAGGTCCGGTAGCCGGCGGCCACGGCGGCGAGCGCGGACGGGACGTCGTTCACGAGGGCGCTGATGGCGGTAGGGCGGCCCGTGTCCTCGGGGACGTAGCCGGCGCCTCGTAGGGCGCGCTCGAGCAGTGCGGCGGGCCTCTCGCCGGTCCGGTGCGCTTCGAGCGCGAGCAACGCGGACTCGACGGCAAAGCGCACGGGGCCGTCCGGGAGCGTCAGCGCCTGCCATGACTCGGCCTGATCGAGCTGGGCGCACGCGGCGGCGCGGAGACCGGATTCCACGTCGTCGAGCGACTCCGGGCTCGTGGGCCACGGAGCGGCGTCGCCGAGCCCGACGTGGCCGGCTTGGTCCGTGAGGCGGAGCCAGAGGCCGGTGCGCTCCGTGAGCCCGGCGGTGGGGCTCGCGTAGGGCAGGGCGTAACGCACGACCGACGCGCCGATGAGGCTAGCGGCGTTCACAGGGCCACCCCGACGGCGAGGAGGAGGCCGTGGACGAGGCCGAGGCGTGCGGTCCCGGCGAGGCGGGCGTTGAGCGCGGGGCCGTCCTGGTCGCGGACGCCGAGCCATTCGGCGCGGGCGAGCGGAAGGGACAGGAGCGGCAGCAGCCAGAACCACGCGCCGGTAAAAACGGCCACGAGCGCGGGGACGACGTACGAGAGGCCCACAAGGGCGAGGTACTGGCGGCGAGCGGCCGTGGGGCCGTAGCGGACGACCAGGGTGCGTTTGCCGGCGGCGGCGTCGGTCCTTCGGTCGCGGAGGTTGTTCACGACCAAGATGGCGGTCGCGATCCCGCCGACGGACGCGCCCGCGGCGAGCCCCTGCCAGGGCCAGGCCCCCACTTGGACAAAGCAGGTCCCCATGACCGCGACGAGGCCGAAGAACACGAACACGAACAGGTCGCCGAGCCCGACGTAGGCGAGTGGGGCCGGGCCGCCGGTATAGAGGAAGCCGGAGACGAGGCTCAGGACGCCGATGGCGACGACCGGCCAGCCCGCGATTGCGACGAGATAGAGCCCGATGAGGGTCGCGAGGGCGAAGGCGCCGATAGCGAGCCCGAGGACGGCACGGGGCGAGAGCCAACCGCGTTGGGTGGCGCGGGCCGGGCCGAGGCGGGCGGCGTTGTCGGCGCCGCGCTGGAAGTCCTCGACATCGTTGAAGAGGTTGGTGCCGATCTGGATGGCGATGGCGCCGAGCAGCGCGGCGATGGCCGGCCCGGCCGCGATCCCGCCATGGTGATGGGCGAGCCCGGTGCCCACCAGCACGGGCGCGAGGCCAGCCGTGAGGGTCTTCGGGCGTATCGACAGCCACAGGACCGTCGGCAGCGGAGGCCGTTCGAGGGAGGTCGGCTGGTTCACTGCGCGCCTCCCATCGTGGTCAGAGCGGCTTCGGCGGCCGATGCGCCCGCGGTGAGCGCGGCCCGGTAACACGCCACGCTGTCGGCGCGATCCGTCCGGGCGACGAGCACGGTGGGGCCCGCGCCGCTCAGAGCCTCGTTCACGGCCGAGGCGACCGCCGCGGTGGACTCGAGCTCGATGACGCGGGCGCCGGCACCACGTGCGATCGCAGCGATATCGGACTGTTGCGGGGTGAGGAAGTAGGGCGTGAAGTCGTCGTGTGCGGCGATGGGCAGGTACTCGAAGATCCCGCCTCCGCCGTTGTCGATGACCAGCAGCACGAGGCGCGCCCCGAGCTCCCGTGCCGTGAGCAGCGCGCCGATGTCGTGGCGGAACGCGAGGTCGCCGAGGAGGGCCACGGCGCCGCCGGCCGCGAGGGCGAGACCCGTGGCGGTAGCGATGTTGCCGTCGATGCCGTTGGCGCCGCGGCTCACGTG
Source organism: Myxococcales bacterium (assembly GCA_018780435.1). GTDB lineage: Bacteria > Myxococcota_A > UBA9042 > SXOO01. Next base: position 11,718 of record JADMJS010000352.1, on the reverse strand, counting down.
GAGCGGGATGGGGGAGCCCGGCTCGCCGCGTACGGGGATGACGAGATCGAGCTCACGGACGGCCATCGACGACGCGACGAAGAGCGGTGGCGGCGCCGCTCGCTCGCGCAACGCGGTCACCAGGGCCAGGGTGAAGGCGCCTCCCCAGTGGGTGGCCGAGACCACCGGCGTCATGGCGCGACGCGCCGAGAGTTCGGCGGCGGCCCAGCGCTGCGACCAAGCCCGTGGGGCCGGTGTGCTGGCGGCCGCGAGGGCCGGTGTTGCGGCCGCCACCGTGGTCGCCATGAACACGTCGGCGGCGCCCGCGGGGTCGTAGAGGCGGCCGGACGCGTCGATGAGGACCGTGAACGCGTCCTTCACGGCGGCGAGCCACTCGACGACGGTCCGGGTGGTCGGGATGCGGCCGACGCGCACGACAAGGTCGGGTGTCAGCGCGTCACGCCACGCCGAGGGCCGCAGGAGGGCTTCAGCCGTGGTCACCACGAGCTCAGGTGACAGATGCTCACGCAGGCCGCTGGCGCCGTCGGCGATGACGGGCGCGCCTAGAGCGAGGGCCAACGCCGTGATGGCGTCGTGGTCGCCCTTCTGGAGATGGGCGCCGGCTACGATGACCGGGCGCTGGCACTCCCGGAGTCGTGCGGCGACCTCGGATGGGAGCGCTGGACAAGGGCCGGGGAGCGGTCGCACGACGGCGACCGACGTGGGGAGGGGCGCTTCGACCTCCGGGAGCCAGAGCGGCTCTTCGAAGGCGACGTTGATGTGAACTGGGCCCAGAGTGGGGCCGAGGGCCCTCAGCACCGCCATCGCCGTGAGGGCACGGGCATGGGCTGCGTCCGAGTCCGCGCCGATGTTCACGCTCTCTCGAACATGGGCGCCATAGAGCTGGCCTTGCGAGACGGTTTGTGCGGCGCCGACGCCCTGGAGGCGCGCTGGACGGTCGGCGGTGATGGCCACAATGGCGCCGTCGCTGGCGTTCGCTTCGACCAGCGCCGGGAGGTAGTGAGCGCCGGCGCTGCCCGAGGTGCAGAACAGGAGGCAGGGTTGGCCCGAGGCGCGAGCGAGCCCGAGGGCGACGAAGGCCGCGACGCGCTCGTCGAGGACGACGTGAAGGGTCAGCTTGCCCGCGCGGGCGAGCGCGCTCGCGGCCAGCACCAGCGGTGTCGAGCGGGAGCCCGGGGAGAGGACGGCGTAGGTGGCACCTGCGGCGACGAGCGTCCCCAGGATAGCGCCGGCGCGCGCGGCGCCAGCGTCCGCGATGGTACGTGGCGTCACGGTAGGGCCTCTACCCGGAGCGACGACAGGACGGCTTGGAGCTTCAGCTCGGTCTCGCGCCATTCGCTGGCGGGATCGGACTCGGCGACGATACCGGCGCCGGCCCACGCGACGGCCTGCGCGCTCGAGACGAGCGCCGAGCGGATCCCGACGACCCACGTTCCGCTCCCGGCCCCATCGATCCACCCGACGGGGCCAGCGTAGAGGCCTCGCGCTCGCGGCTCCGTCCGCTCGAGCCACGCGAGCGCGGCGGCTTTGGGGCTGCCGCCGACGGCGGGCGTCGGGTGGAGGCGTGCCGCGAGCGAGGACGCCGGCGTCGGGCGCCGCAGCGTCGCTCGGAGCGGGCTCAGGAGGTGCTGGACATTGCGCAGCTTGACGAGGCGCGGTGGGGCGACGGTGACGTCGCCGCAATCGTCGCCGAGCGCATCGGCGATGCCGTCGGCGACGAGCGCGTGTTCGAGGCGGTCCTTCGCGCTCGCGAGGAGGGCCGCGCCGAGGCGCTCGTCGGCGTCCGCGTCGTGGCCGCGAGCGGCGGTCCCGGCCACGGCATGGGTCTCGAGGTCGAGGCCGTCGACGTGGACCAGGAGCTCCGGGCTGGCGCCGACAAACGCGTGGCTGTCGCGCAGGCCAACACCGAACACGGTCGCCGTGGGGTGGTTCTCGGCGAGGGCGGCGAGGGTCGCGCCGAGGGCGAAGCCATGCCAGGCGGGCGCCTCCACCGACACGGCTCGGGCGAGGACAACCTTGCGGAGTTGGCCGTTCGCGACGGCGTCTCGGGCGGCGGCCACGCGGGCCTCGTAATGCGCGCGCGGTTCTTCGGGCTCGGGAGGCGCGCCGACCGGGACGCCCGCGGGCACCGAAGCCGCGCCGACGCTCATATCGAGCAGCCGAAGTGCTCGCTCGGTGGCGCGATCGAGCTCCCCGGTGTTCACAGGGTATCGAACGACGAGCCCGCTGCCGCGGCGGCCACGCCATGCGACGACGCGCGGGACGAAGGCGACGACCCCGGCTGAGGACTCAAAGTGTTGAGCGCCGAGCCAGAGTGGGGCGTCGTCCGTCTCGCCGGGGAGCGTGGGGAGGTCCGCCAGGGTCGCGTCGGGCCGGGCTTCGGCGACTGCGCCGATCCCGACGACGTCTGTGCCCCGAATGGGGTCGTGGAAGTAGAACCAAGGCTCGAGGGCCGCGCCGGCCGCCTCGACCAGCGCGAGGGCGCGGGGCGGACTCCAGATGGCGTCCGATCCCTGTGCGGACGCGCCGACGGCAGAGCGATACCGGCCCGGAGACGCACCCACTCCGGGCACGTGCGCCAGCCACTCGGCGACGTAAGGGCCCGGGAGGGTGGTGCGGGGGGCGTCGTCGCGCATCGGACCGGAGGGCTCCTTGCTGCTGGGAGAGTTGGTTGTTCACGTTGTCATGAACAACAAGGGGCGGTATACTCGTCCAAGTTCGGGTTGGCAACTCACTTCGAGTCATTCAACTCACACCGGGGACTAGACCGCCATGCAGGAACCGAAGCGACGAGACGTGGTCCCGCTCCCGCGTCCGATCACAGCCAACACGGGGCCGAGTTCGACCCTCCGTGAACCAGAGCATGACGACGTCCCCGACGCGGCTCCGCGCGACGCGGTCGATCGGCGAATCCTCCTCGCGTGTGACGCGGCCGGCGCGTTCATCGAGTACTGGGGCTTCAAGGCCATCCACGGCCGCGTGTGGGCGCTCGTCGCTGTGAACCAGGAGCCGCTCAGCCAAGCCGAGATCGCCGAGCAGCTCGGCGTGAGTCGGTCCCTCGTGAACCAAGCGGTGCAGGAGCTTGAGGGCTACGGGCTCGTACGCCCGCTCACTGAGCAACGGAAGTCGCCTTACGTGGCGGTGCTCGACGTGTGGCCGGCGATCACGGACGTGCTCCGCGAGCGCGAGTGGCGGCTCATCGAGAACGCGCGTCAGACGCTCGAAGCGGCGCTACAGGAGGTGGAGCTCTCGAAGTCGGGGCGCTACGATCCCGCGCGCATCCGTCTCTTGCTCTCGCTGACGGAAGCCGCGCAGGCGCTCGTGGGCGTGCTCATCGGCATTCGCATTCCGAAGAACGTCGAGCGGATCGCGGAGTGGGTGACCCGAGCGGGGACCATCGTCCGCGCGCTGCGCCTCGCGGGGGAATAGCCCTGGTCAGGCCTGACGTGTCGCGACGATCTGCAGGTCGACCTGGACGTCGTCCGCCACCTTGAAGAAGAGGAGCGAGGGTGGCTTGACGCCGATGCTCGGCAGGTTGAGCGGGAAGCTGGCGCGTGCGTCGAGGGTGCGCTCGTCGAAGCGGCCGGTGGCTTCCACTTCGAAGGGGGTCTGGCGGTTTCGGTAGTCGAGCTTGCCGAGGATCTGCACGCGCCACGGCGACTTCGAGAGGACACGAACGCCATCGACCCGGAATCGGGCGAGCGGGTACTTGTCGACGTCGAGCTTGCCGAGCACCGCGCTGGTCTGAAGGCGGTTGCCGAAGTCGAAGTCCGCGATGGGGATGTCGACGACGCCACCCGCGGTCGCTTCGAGCGCGTCTGGATCGCCGCTCACGGTGCCGGAGAGCGTCCCGACCGACTTCGAGTCATGGAGCGTCGAGCGCGCCTTGACGTGGATGGCCGAGCGGCTCTTGTCGATGGTCCAGGCGTTGCTCATGGTACTGCGCTCACGGGTTGGAGGTAGGTAGGCGACCGTTCAGCCGGCGTTTTGGCCGACGCGTTCGCGGTCGATGATGGCCGCGATCTCGGTGTCGGAGAGGGTGTGGTCACTCGCTTTGGCCACGGCGAAGATCGCTTCGGCGAGGCCGGGGGCGGGCTCGACGCCGCGTGCTGTAAGCCAGTAGTGGACGTTGCTGAGGCCGCTCATGGGGCCGAGCTCGATGATCTGGCCGCGGCCGAAGAGGCCGGCAGGGACACCCGAGTAGATACGGTCGGCGAGCCAGGTGTCGCCCTTCTTCTGTGCTTTGATGATGGCGGCCGCGTGGACGCCGGTCGCGGTGCGGAACGCGTCCGCGCCGATGAGCGGGTAGTTCACTGGCACAGGGACGCGCGTCGCGCGGCTGACGGCGTCGCAGTAGTCGCCGAGACGCGTGAGGTCGCGGTCGATGACGCCCAGCAGCCGCAGGTTCATCAGCAATTGGTCCATGGAGGTGTTGCCGACGCGTTCGCCGATGCCGAGGGCGGTCCCGTGGAGGCGCTCGACGCCGGCTTCGAGCGCCACGATGGCGTTCACGAGGGCCAACCCGCGGTCGTTGTGCCCATGCCAATCGAGGAGCACCGTCTTGCGCATGCCCATGGCGGCGATGACCGATTGCGTGAACTTCACGATGGCGCGAACGCCGTCCGGGGTGGCGTGGCCGACGGTGTCGCAGAGGGTGAGGCGGGTCGCGCCGTGGTCGATCGCGGTGCGGAAGAGGCGGTCGAGGGTCTCGGGGCGGCTTCGGATGGTGTCTTCGGTGACGAAGGTCGCGGGCAGCCCTTCTTGGCGGCAGAAGTCCATGGCTTCGACCGTCATCTTGACCATCCGGTCCACGTCCCAGTTCTCGGCGTATTGCCGAATCGGACTCGATCCGAGAAAGGCCATGACCTCGATTGCGACGCCGGTCTTCTGGCTGATCTCCGCGATGGGACGGATGTCGGCGAGGTGCGTTCGTGCGGCGGCAGCGGGCCGAATCTTGAGGCCCGATGACGCGATCTCCTGAGTCAGCGCGGTGACGTCGGCCACGGCGCGGGCGCCAGCACCCGGCAGCCCGACGTCGACGTATTCGATGCTGAGGGAGTCCATGAGATGGAGGATGCGGAGCTTGTCTTCGATGCACGGGTCGAAGACCGAGGGCGACTGAATCCCGTCCCGAAGCGACTCATCGAAGAAGGTGACCCGGTCGCCACGGACGATCGGGCGTCGCGAGTCGACGAGGTTCCAGTCATAGACGAGCCCATCGCTGCCCTGCTCTGGATCTATCCCCTCTGGCATCGCTACTCCTCGCCCTATGAGCCCGGCGCCCTCGCGCAGGCGCCCTGGCGCCGCGTGGAGCATAACCCCGCGGGGGGCGAGTCACCAGAGGCGTAGCGCAACCGGCGCTCGTTGGCGCCCTACGAGACAGTCCATCTGCTTTAAGGCGCCTTAAGATCATCGAGGCTTGCCCCACCCCGCTCGCCACGTACAATCGATTGCATAGCAGTACAGCGTGGCGCGAGTTGCGTTCAGGCTTCCACGTCGACCAAAGGAGGGGTGCTCGGCATGAGATCATCGATAGGTTTTCATACTCTGATTGGCTTGGGACTATTCCTGGCTGGATGCTCCACAACCGGAAGCAATGACGAAGGCGGCGGCGTTCAGGACACCAATGGCAGCGACGGCGACGTGACGGATGGCTCCGACGGAACTGACGCTGTCGATGCGACCGATGGGAGCGACGCAACGGACGGGATCGTCGCGACCGACGGGAGCGACGCGACGGACGAGAGCGACGCGACGGATGGGATCGACGCGACGGATGGGATCGACGCGACGGATGGGATCGACGCGACGGATGGGAGCGACGGCACCGACGGTGGCCCGACCTGCACCCCCGAGACTCCCGTGTGTGAGCCGGACTGCGGCATCGGCGCGTCATGTGTGTACGAGGCTGGCGCGTGTTCGTGCAAGGCCGTCGTGCCGCCGTGTACGGAGCTCAATCCGGCATGCGATCCGGGCTGTTCGGGCACGGAGACCTGCGTCTACGCGGCCGGTGTCTGTGCCTGTGAGGCCAAGTGCGATGCGGGGGCGCCCGCTTGCGACCCGGCTTGCGGCGCTGGCGAGGTGTGCGACGCGACCTGCAATTGTGTAGCGGAGCCCTGCGCGGCGGACGCGCCCGTCTGCGAGCCGGGCTGCACGGCCGAGCAGGTCTGCAACTCCGATTGTGCCTGCGAGGCGAAGCCGCCGGATCCGATCCCCGACGTGCTCCTACGGCCGAGCCGGTCGTCCTCCGTCGATATCTCGCCGGACGACCAGATCGTGGCCATGGTCAACTCCGACGGAGACTCCGTGTCCTTCTTCGATGTCGGCACCAGCGACGCTGAGGTCCGCACGGCCACGGTCGCGAGCAGCCTCGAGGCTCTCTACGAGCCGATGAGCGTCGTTATCCACCCGAACGGCAAGACGGCGTTCGTCGCCAACCGGGGTGGGTCGGTCGTCGCCATTGCAGGCATCGACACCGCCGCCCCGTGGCTCGCTACTGAGCTTGCGCTCGATGGTGAACCCGTCGGGACCGCGCTCTCCCCGACGGGCGCGACGCTGTACGTCACCGACTGGGTCGGGGGACGTCTCTACGTCATCGACACCGACGGCCTCACGTTGACGGCGACCCACGCCCTCGGCACGAACCCGTTCGCTATCGCCGTCACCAACGACGGGGACGCCGCCGACGACGACGAACAGGTCCTCGTGACCGAGTTCTACGGGCGGCCCGAAGGCAAGGAGGCCCAAGACCTCGGTCGACAGGGCATCGTCTATGCCGCGCCGACCGCGGGCGCTTTTGCGGTCACCGAGATTCCACTCGCAGCGCTCGCGTCCTGCTTCACCGGCGACCTCGCGGGATCGGTCCAGACCACGGGGTGCTTCCCGAACCAGCTCACCGGCATCACGGTCCACACTGCGTTCGGGAAGACGCGCGCGTACGTGGTCTCAGTGGGCGCGGCACCTCAGGGGCCCGTCGCGTTCAACCACAACATGCAGGCCAACGTCTCCGTCATCGACGTGCCGACGCTGAAGGAGATCCCGGCGCTGGCCAAGAACCTGAACCAGCTCGTGAAGGATCAGCAGCCCGATTCGGACGGGGACGACTCGAAGGGGCGCCGCTTCCTGAACATGCCGATGGGTATCGCGTTCGTCGGCAATCCGGACATCGCCGTCGGCTACGTGCCCGCGGCGGGCAGCGACATCCTGCTCCGGATTGCCTACGGCGAAGATGACTCCGTCACGGTCGGATCGGCCACGAACTTCAACATCCCGGTTGGGCAAAACCCGCAGGGCCTCGCGACCAAGAACGCCAAGCTGAACGCCCGGGCCTACGTCGGGAACCTCATCAGCCGTGACCTCTCCGTCGTCTCCTTCGCCGACCAAGCCACGGTGGCGACAGTCGAGTCCACGCCGACCCCCGAAGAGGAAGTCCCGGTCGACGCGGATGCCGTCGATGCCTGGAAGGGCAAACGTTTCTTCAATACCAGCACGGGGATCTGGGCCAAGGAGGGCTGGGGTAGCTGTCAGGGGTGCCACTTCCTCGGGCTCTCGGACAGCGTGACGTGGTCCTTCGCCGCCGGCCCCCGCCAGACCATCTCACTCGATGGCCAGTACGCCACGGGGAACCCGTCCGATATGCGCGCCCTGAACTGGACGGCCGTCTTCGACGAGACCCACGACTTCGAGGGCAATACACGCGGTACGTCCGGCGGAAAGGGGGCCATCCAGCGCGCTGACGGGACCCCCGTCGCATCCCCGGCGGGCGCCCCTGCGCCGTTCGCCCAGATCACGGTCGAAGACGCGACCACGGTCGAGAACCACCAAGCCTTGAACGGCTCGATGAAGCACCTGGTCAACACCCCGGCCATTTGCGGCAACACCAAAACCTGCCCCGATTGGAACCAGATCGACGACTACATCCGCACGGTTCGGTCGCCACGGGCCGTGACGTCGGCCGACGCGGAGGTGGGCCGAGCCCTCTTCCTCGACGGTGGCTGCCAGAAGTGTCACTCCGGGCCGAAGTGGACGACGAGCAGCACGTTCTATCAGCCGCAGATCTTCACGGGCGCGCTCCCAACTCGGGTCTTCGAGGCCCAACGCGCCTTCACCACGGCCAAGGATCCGAACCTACTCAAGGCGCTGCCCGCGAACACCAACAAGGACGCGACGCTGGTCGCCGGCGACGACTCCACGGGCACCCCCGCCCTCCGTCGTCAGGCCTGCAACCTGCGAGACGTCGGCACCTTCGGCGCCGTGGGTGGCTCCGACGAGAAGCGAGCCAACGGCACGGAAGCACAGGGGAAGAACGGCTTCAACCCGCCCTCTCTCCTGGGCATCGCCCTCGGCGCCCCCTACTTCCACAACGGCGCGGCGCTGACCCTGGCCGACGTCTTCGACGCGACCCGCTTCAATCAGCACCTGACGGCCGGCAACCCGAACTTCACGCTGTCGTCTACGGAGCGCGACCAGCTCATCGCGTTCCTCCTCTCGGTCGACGAGAACACGACGCCGGTCACCATCCCGGCCGACAGCAAGCTCTGCCCGGAGAACTTCACGCAGTTGCCGTAGTCGTCTGAGCCCTCCTGAGGCCAGCGTGGCGACAGACTCGGTCCGTACGACAGGAACCTCGGTCAACCTTCCGGACTACGAGACGAGCGCACCTCGACGCGCCGATTGCTGGCCAATAGACTTACCCGCATTCGTCCAGCGCCGCGCCCGGCACTCCCGCTCGATGACGTCGTCGGCGCCTACTGAACTAGTCGCCGGCCCAGGGAGTTGTTAGAGTCACGACATGAAGCGGCAAAACGACATCGGCACCTCCCCCTCGCTCTCGCGAACGTCGCTTTCGGCTCGCGCGCTGTGGGCGGCCGTCGGTGCCGCCGCCTTCCTCGCCGCGTGCGAGGATGAGGCGCCGTCGATCCCGCGTGGCGGAGGCGAACCCCCTGCTGCGGCGCCGGCGGCGGCGCCCGGCGACCCCGCCAACGCGGCCGATGCGGGAGGGACGGACACGGGGGCGGGCGCAGCGGTCGATGCTGCCACGGCTCCCGGTGACGTCGCGTCGGACGTGGCCGAGGCGGCTGACGTCGCGACCGATGTGGGCGCGGCGCCGGATGTGCCGCAAGCGCCCCCACGCACTCCGCGACTCTCGACCGCGTCGGAGATGCTCGGGCTCGGCAATACGCCGTCGGCTGGCGGCGCCACCGCGCTGCCTCTCTTTCTCAGGGACCGGCCCGAGGGGGCCGGCGCCATGCTCTTCGAAGGCCAGAAGGTCGAACCGTCGGCGCAGTACGAAGCGATGGCGGGCACGGAGCCGTTGCCGGTAAGCCCACTCGAACGACAGTGGGGCCAAGCGACGCCCGAGTCCGACGAGGAGGCCCGGAAGCGCAAGCTGCTTCAGCAGTCCGTCGGCTTCGATGAGCCGGGCGGGCGGATCTTCAGCTCCGACGGACAGGTCGCTCGGGTGCCGGGTGAAGACGACGCGGCCCCGGGGGAGCCCAAGAAGGAGGGTGAGCAGGACGCCACGTTCGAGCTCATCATGTACAAGATCGGGGCCTCGGGCGACGTCCAGACCTACGAGCGACGCTTTGCGTCGGACGAGGCGCGCGTCGCTGGCGAGCGTTACGCACGCGGGCTCGGCTTCCGGCCCGAGAAGCCTACGTCCGACCAGATCGAGGCGGCCAAGAAGGCGCTCGAGGCGGGCAAGCCGAAAGAGAAGGTTGCCGAACCCGGAGCCGCCAAGGCGCCGGTTGAAGCCTGTCCCTTCCGTGCGTCGTGGTCCGAAGGCGGCGTGCAGAAGTCCTCGTGTTTCCCCACCCAAGCGGCGCTCGACGCGTTCACCAAAGCGCGCCTCGCCGCCGAGGCCGCCAAGAATGGCGGTGGTGGTGGTACCGAAGCTCCAAAACCCGCCGAAGGTGGCGGCATTCAGCCCGTGAAGCTCGCTCCGTGACGCAGCACCTCTCTTCGCTCCCTCTCGCCAGCCGTACCGAGCCCCTCCGGGAGTCCGTCTTCGCGATCCTCGCGCGTCGGCTCGTTGGGTACACCGGCAAGCGTTACCCCTTTCACATCGGTGACAACGTCGTCGCCCCACCTGCCGCGGCTCACTGGCCGGCCGTCGACGCCGGTCGCCTGGGTTCGCCCTATCGGTATGGGCACCCGAGTGGCGAGGAGGCGTTCCGACGTGCCATCGCCGACAAGCTCGTCCGCGAGAACGGGGTCGATGTCGGGCCCGATCACGTCTTACCGACCGTCGGCTCGACCCACGGGATCTCCTGCGTGATGCAGGCGCTGATGGACCCCGGTGACGAGATCCTGCTCCTGTCGCCGTATTGGCCACTTGTCCGCGGGATCGCCGTCTGCTCCGGCGTCGTCCCCGTGGACGTGCCTTTCTACCAAGCGCTCCTCGACGATCCCGAGGCCGACATCGCCGCGCTCATCGCTCCTTATGTGACCCCGCGCACGAAGGTCCTCTACGTTATCAGCCCGAACAACCCGAACGGCGTCGTGCTGAGCCCCTCGCAGCTCGACACCCTGGCCGCGTTTGCGGCGGCCCATGGGCTTTGGTTGCTCGCTGACGAGGCCTACGAGCACTACGCGTACACACGGCCCCACGTGAGCCTCGCGAGCCGCCCTGGCTGCGCCGAGCGGACCGTGACCGCTTACACCTTCTCCAAGAGCTACGCGATGGCGGGGGCTCGTATCGGCTACGTCGCGGGCCCGGAGCGCGTCATCGCCGCTATGCGGAAGGTTGCGACTCACACTGTCTACAATACGGCTCAAATATCCCAGGCGGCCGGCCTCGCTGCGCTCGAGTCCGGACGAGACACGATCGAGCTCGGCCGTCAGACCTACGGTCGCCACGCCGGCATCGTCGCCGAGCGGCTCGCCGGCTTCGGCCACCCGAGCCAGGGCGGCTCCTTCGCCTTTGTCGACCTCCGGGCGTTCGGGGAGAACGCGATGCCGGTCCTCGAGCGAGCCGCCGATCGTGGCGTCACCCTCGCGCCCGGTGAGCTGTTCGGACGTGGTTACGCCGGCTACGCTCGGCTCTGCTACACCGCGACGGACACCGAGACGCTCGTCGAAGGGCTCGACATCCTCGCGGACGTGTTCCGAGCCGGGTGACCCGCGTCACTGCCCAATCAGCAGACGCACTGTAGAGAAAATCAACACTGGCGGTGGGGCGCGTCGCCCTCCCATGGGGCCGATAGGCCCACGGCGACGTGATCGTCTCGCACAGTCGCGGTGGCACGCCCGATGCTAGGCCGTGTCAGGGACGATGGTCCGGGCAGTGTGACCGGCGAGAGCGGCCCTTTCAGGGAGGAGACGACACGATGAAGACGAGAGTGAATCGGTGGTGGGTCATGGCCGGCGTTGGCGCGGCAGTCGGGTGTACGGATGCGACGAGCACTGGCTCCGTGTCTGGGCAAGACGTGACCAGTCCGGGTCCCGTCGACCCTGGCACGCTCACTCAAGACGAGAAGGCCTTTCGCACGAAGTTCGCCGCCGTCCTGGCCGAGTCCGGGACCATGACGCCCGAGAAGCTCGCGTCGACGTACGCGTCCCCGGCGTCGAACGCGCCGCTCGGCTACGATCCACTAGCGGCGGCGCATCTCGATGAGATCACGACGAACTTCGCGCTGACGGAGGCCGATCGGCAGAAGCTCGCTACGAACGGCTTCGTGGTCCTCGCGCGCCAGGAGCCGACGCCCACCATGGTGTTCC
>JADMJS010000665.1 GCA_018780435.1 Myxococcales bacterium | reverse complement strand
TTGAGCTTGCCGTAGCTGTCCGCCCAGGTCTCAAGGCCGATGGGGACGCCCCACGAGTCCGAGGAGACTCGCGGCTGTTGCCCGCTTGCGATCGCGGCTTCGGCTTCCGTTCGAGAACGGCTGCCCGTCCCGTGGGCCCGTTCGTTCATCGCATTGCCGAAGTACTCGCCGTCGTCCGCCGACATGTGGTCGCGCCACTTGTTGGCGGACGCCGCCGGGCCCACGACGCGAATGCCGTCGCCGACTTGGAGGCCGATGAGGTCGCTCGTCTCACGGCCGTGTTCGTCGCGCGCCCGAATGGGGCGTACGCCTTGATCCGATGCGATGTCGCGGAGGAGGTGTTCGGCGCCGCCGCGTGCGGTCGCGTCTTGTCCGTGCGCGGTGACGACGCGGTTGTAGAGGCCGGTGCTGCCGTCACTGAAGTTGACCTGCACCATGCCGGCGTTGGGGCCGGTGGTGATGGGCTCGCCAATCGCGGTGATGCTCTTCAGGCTCCGCTGTCCACGTGTGGCCTCGACCGTGGCGGCGTTGCGAGGCAGGTTCGACGGGCCGAAGGGACCGGCGTTCTGCATGCGCGTGCCGTCGGCGCGAGGCGCGCCATGCAGCGCGAGCTCTTCGAGCTGCGAGTCGATCTCCTGAAGGCGCCGTTGCGCGTCCGCCTGATGCTCCGGCGCAATCTCGCCGCGCTCGAGCTGACCGAGGAGCCGCTTACGTGCGTCGGTCATCGGGCGCAGGATGGCGAGCTCGTCGGTGCCCGGACGCGCGATCCAGTCGACTTCAGCGCCGTGAGCGCGTGCGTGTGCCGTGTCCCAGGCCGCCGTCGCGCCGCCGCCGGTCACGAGGATGCGCTCGCCCGCGCGGGGCGTCGTGCTGAGGAACCCGTCTCCGCGCACGATATGTCCCGTGGACACGAGCTGCGACTCCCGCTCCGGCGCGATGACGCGGTCACGCGCCAAGGTGCGGTCCGGGCCGGGGCCCATCGCGACGTCGACTTCGTTCGTGAAGAAGGTGCGGCGCTGCGTCCCCGTGCTGCCGTCGGGGTTTCGAATCTGCGTCTCGACGACGACCCGGTAGCGTGCCGGCTGGCCGTTCGGGACAGCCTCCACCGAGCTGATGCGGGCCGGGTAGACCGGCATCTGCGTGCGGGCGCGGGTCTCGGCGATCGAGGCGCCGATGGCGTCCGTGCGCGCGAAGCCGGCGCCTTGCGGCATGAACTGGTCCGGCTGATGGACGAGGCCGTTGCCGGGCTTCGACAGGGCTTCGGCCGTCTGCCCGATCAGCCCTTGCCGTGCTGGCCATGGGTCGCCGCCTTGGGCGATGGCGAGGACGTCCGGTGCGCCGTCAGTCGTGCGAGCGTTTCGGCGCGCGGGGTCGTGCGTGGCGTAGTTCTGAACCGCCGTGCCGCCCGCGCCGAGGATGATCTTCCCGACGACGATGCCGTCCTGCCCGCGCGACTGGGCTTGCTCGAACGCGGCGTCGACCGAGCCCCGCGTGCGGGTCTCCTGCTCGGCGATCTGGGCACGGGACTCCTGGAGCGTGAGCCGAATTCGAGCGTCAGCCTCCTCGGGAGTGCGGGGACGTTCGTTGTACTGGCGCTCGAAAGTGCCATCCTCGCGCTGGACGAGGCGGGACCGGCCGTCCGGTCCGTCGACGTCGTAGCCGCCGTCCCGCCGCGGGGTGACCCGGTCGCCGGGGCGCTGCGGCGGCGCGATCTCGGGGCGCGGAGCGGCCGTCTCCGTGTCTTCCGGACGCCGGCTCACGGCGTGGGGATCGGTCTGATCGTGCCGCGTCGTTGACGGAGCGGCCTGATCGGCCGTGGGGTGCGTGGTCGGCCCCGCCGTCCCGCCGGTGGTCGGTGTACGCGGGTTGCCCGCGTCGTGATCCTGACCGTAGTGTTCGAGGTAGTTCTGAGGCGCGCCCGGGCGGATACCACCCGTCTCGTCAATGCTGGTCGACGGGACCGCGTTCCCGAACTCGGACTGCAAAGCACGAGTACCGGCCTCTACCGCGAGGCGATGGGCTTCGGCCGGCGACGGGGCCGGCGTGCGCGCCCGTTGCGCCGCGATCTCGGCGTCATAGGCGGCGTGGTAGCTCGCGTGGCCGAATTGCCGCGACCCGTCCGACCCCGACTCGCGGTGGTACTCAAGGGCGCGCGCTTGCGACTCCGCCTCGTTCCGCAACATCCCATTGACGTAGTCGTCGCGAGAGCTCCCTTGCCGTGCCGGCGTGGTCGCCTGCGTCGCGGCGTGGTGGGCTTCATGCGCGAGGATCCCGGCCGTGAAGTGGTGATCGGGCAGGTTCGGGTCGAGGTTGATGCGCTGTCCCTGGCTGAAGCTGCCGATGCCGGGCGTCATGGTCACCTGGACCGAGCCCGACTCGATGGCGGCGAGGGCCGCGCGGCCGGTTTCGGTACGGCGCATCGCCGAGATCGTGCGCATCAAGCGGCGCGCTTGACTCACGGTCATCTGGTTCGGATGCAGCGGGCCGGTGTGGCTGTCCGGGACCACGCTCGTGTGCGCGGGTAGGCCCGGGACGTTGCCTGGGAGCAGCGTGTTCAGGCGGTTCGCCTGGTGAACGTTGATCTCCTCCGGCGTGGGCGCCCGTCGAGGGGTGGTCGGCCCGTCTGCGAGCTGAGGTGTCGTGCTCGACATCTCGTCGGGACGGAGTGGTCGCGCCGTGACCTGGGTGGTCTCGCCGTCGAGGTGCGGCGGTCGCGCCGTGACCTGCGTGGTCTCGTCATCCAGGTGGGGCGGGCGCGCCGTGACCTGGGTGGTCTCGTCGTCAAGGTGCGGCGGTCGTGCCGTGACCTGCGTGGTCTCGTCATCCAGATGGGGCGGTCGTGCCGTGACCTGGGTGGTCTCGTCGTCGAGGTGCGGCGGTCGCGCCGTGACCTGGGTGGTCTCGTCGTCGAGGTGCGGCGGTCGCGCCGTGACCTGGG
>JADMJS010000548.1 GCA_018780435.1 Myxococcales bacterium | reverse complement strand
ACCTCGCTCGCCAGGGGCAGATCGCGCTGAAGGACCCGACCTTCGTCCCGACCGAACCCATTCCGGCGCGTCCGGCTGCAGCGGCTACCGCTCCCGCCCCGGCTCCGGCAGCCGCCGCGCCCGCCCCGGCTCCGGCAGCCGCCGCGCCCGCCCCGGCTCCGGCACCTACACCAGCGAACGCCCCGACCGGCGTTCAGGGAGAGAAGTGATGTTTCGTAAGACGAGTCTCCTGTTTCTGGTCGCCGCGGCGACCGTGACGACCCTCTCTGCGCCGCGGACGGCGTCGGCCCAGCTCCAAGCCACGGTCTCCGCCGGGTTCGCCAAGCTCGAGGACAAGTTCGACGCGGACGGCGAACGCGGCGATCTCGACCCCACCGTTACCCACATCCCGATCGGGCTGTCGGTGAACTACACGTTCTGGCAGGGACTCTACGGCGGTGCCGGCCTCGTGATGCGTAACAAGTCCGTCGACTCGGACCCGAAGAAGTCCTCGTTCGGCCTCGCCGACCTCGAGCTCCGGCTCGGGTGGAAGTCGAAGTTCGGCATCGTGGGCGTCGGAGCGGAAGTGGCCGGCAAGATCGACCTCGGCAAGGTGCCGGCCGACCTTGAGTCCGATCAGACGACGACGTCGGACAACATGCACGGTCTGCGCATCGGGGCGCAGGTGCTCGCGAGTGTGATGCCGACCCTCGAAGTCGGCGCGCGTTTCTCGGCGACCATCCACTTCGCGCGGGATCTCGCCCCGACCAAGGGTGCTGCCGAGGTCGAGACCCAGTCGGGCGTCTTGCTCGACCCCGCGCTCGTGCTCCAGGGGTCGATTGCGTTGGGCTCCGTGGCGCTCCTCTACGGCGTCGACATCGGCTTCCTCTTCGAGACCGCTGACAAGGTGGCCGGGAACGAAACCAAGGACAGCGAGATGAACATGCTCTACGTCACGCCCAGCATCGGCGTGAAGATCGGCGGCCACGTCGTGAAGGGCGTCTTCGGCTATCTCGACGGCGACATGATGGCGGGTATTCCCCTCATCGGCGACAATCGCAGCGTGCCGATCGTCCCCTTCACGCTGATGTACACGTTCACGATGTGAGTCGAACGTATACGTCTGAGAACATGAGGAGTTGCCCGTGACCGAAGAGAACGCCCCGAAGCTCCCTGCGACCTTCTCCCGCTTCATCGAACGTTTCCCAGCGCTCGGGGACGCCCACGAGGCCATGGCGAAGGCCGCCGACGCCGCGGGGCCGCTCGACGGCAAGACGCAGCAGCTCGTCAAGATCGGGATCTGCGTCGGCGCCGGACTCGAGTCGGCGCTCCGCTCCCATGTTCGACGCGCCATCCGGGAGGGTGCCACCGAAGCCGAGGTCGAACAGGCGATCCTGCTCGGCATGACCACGACCGGCTTCCCGCGCACCGTCGCGGCTTGGTCGTGGGCGCAGCAGCAGTTTCAGCGGGACCGCCACGAGCGAGGCGAGTGACGGCGGGTCACGCGTGAAGCTGGCCTTCGGCTACCTCGAAAGTCGGTGGTCTGTCCGCGGAAATTCGCGGTGAGAATCCGGGTACGCTGGTTCTGCACCATGGTGGCGCGCTACGACGCGCAGGTCTGGCGTACTTGAGGACGTTTCACCGCTATGACCTCCATCCGCCACAGGCCAGGGTGGCCGCGACCCTCCCCATCTGACATCATCCATGTGGGCAAGACGCCCTGCGGAGTACGAGGCGATGATGGCTCAGCCTGACGACATCGAAGTGACGGTCCTCTACCTCGGGCCACTGAAGCAGCGATGTGGTGGGTCGGAGGAGCGCTTGACCGTGCGCGCCGAGACGCTCGCGGACGTCTATGCGGCGGTCGCGGCGCGACATGGGCTCTCTCCCACGCCCGGGCCGGTCCGAGCCGCTATCAACGCCGAGCTGCGCCCGTGGACGGCACGGGTCGGCGCGGGCGATGTCATCGCGCTACTACCGCCGGTCTCGGGGGGCTAGATGATCGACTTCTCGCTCACTCATTTGCCCATCGACACGGCCACCCTCCGGGCGCGCATCGAGAGCCGTTCTTCCGGCGCAGTCGTGATCTTCGAAGGCGTAGTGCGCGACCATCACGCCGGGCGCGCCGTGGCCTCACTCGACTATGAGGGCTACGCGCCCATGGCGACGCCCGTGGGCCAGGCGCTGCTGGCGGAGGCGGCGCAACGCTTCGAACTTTCGGCCGCGCTCGGGGTCCACCGCCTGGGCCACCTTGAGATCAGCGACATCGCGGTCGTCATCATCGTGGCCTCCTCGCATCGCGGCGCGGCGTTTTCAGCGTGTGCCTGGATCATGGACGAGCTCAAGGCCCGGGTTCCCGTATGGAAACACGAACATTTCACGGATGGCACGTCCGAATGGAACAACGGCGCGACCATCCGTGGCGCCGATGCGCCCGATAACGAGGCCACATGAGCAAAGCCCTCCCAGTCGCCGGCCCCGGCCTTCGCCCCTTCTCGCTCGTGGACCGAGAACGTAGGCGAGTTCGCTACTTACGGCTCAGCGTCACCGACCGCTGCAACCTGCGGTGCCGCTATTGCCTGCCCGAGCGCGTGACCTTCAAGCCGCGGGACGAGCTCCTCACCTTCGAGGAGATCGAGCGCGTGGTGCGACTCTTCGTGAGCCTCGGCGTAAACCACCTCCGCGTGACAGGCGGCGAGCCCCTTCTTAGGCGCGATCTGCCGCTGCTCATCGACCGCCTTGCCCGCATCGAGGGCATCACCGACCTCTCGATGACGACCAACGCGACCCGCCTCGCGCAGCTCGCGCACCCTCTGCGGCAGGCCGGCCTCGAACGCCTGAACGTCTCGCTCGACACCGTTGACGAGGGTCGCTTCGGCGACCTGACGCGCGGCGGCGACCTCTCGGAAGTGGTCGCCGGCCTCGACGCCGCCCTCGACGCGGGCTTTGAGCGCATCAAGATCAACGCGGTCCTCATCCGCGGCCAGTCCGACGAGA
>JADMJS010000230.1 GCA_018780435.1 Myxococcales bacterium | reverse complement strand
GGGGGCCACACGGCAAGCCCACCACCGTTCGTGGTGAGCCGCGGGGGGCTCGGCAGACCTAAGGGAGCTTAGGAGAGCAGAGCCGTGCGGTCACCACGCACAGGGCAACAACAACAGGGACAGGCCTGAAGGTTGAAGCTGAGGGTGGTGAAGTGGCACGGCACGAGTGAAACCCTACGGAATGAGCCCGTGGCCCGTCAAGGGTCGTCTTTAAAAAAATCGCGTGCGTCAGCGAAACACCCACGGCGGTCGCGCTCGAGTGAGACGGGATGGTCCGTTTGAGAACGGCCGTGCGTGGCGTAGTCTCGCGGCCATGCCCACGCTTCACCTCATCGAAGGCCCCGTTGGTTCGGGGAAGTCCACCTACGCGGCCACACTCGCTCGAGAGCACTCGGCGCCGCGACTCATCCTTGACGATTGGATGGCTACGCTCTTCCGGCCGGATCGGCCCGAGACCGACGTCATCCCGTGGTACCTCGAACGCAAGAAGCGATGCCTCGCCCAGATCTGGAACGTCGCTCGCGACCTGATCGACGCCGGGTCGGACGTCGTGCTGGAGTTGGGCCTCATTGAGCGGCGAGATCGCGAGGACTTCTACCGCCTCGTGGACGACGCTGACGTCGCCCTGCGGGTGGTCGTCCTCGACGCGGAACTCGACGTGCGCCGGCAGCGAGTCCGCGCGCGAAACGTGGAACGCGGCGCGACCTTCGCGATGGTCGTCCCAGACGACGTCTTCGACATGGCGAGCCGGCTCTGGGAACCGCCGGACGAGGGCGAGGTCGATCGTCGAGGGCTCGAGCTCATCGACACCACCCACCTCGCCCGACCAAGGCACAGCCGGTGATGCACGACCATCGCGCCGCCCCGGTCGCGCCGGACGCCCCTTTTCGTGCCTTCCGTCGGCTCAACGACCCCGCGCTATCGGAGCACACCTCGTCGCGCGGTCGGGTGGACCGGCGTGCCCTCGCGGCGCTGCAAGGCGATCGGCTGGAGGACAAGCTGCTGCGCGCGTTGGTCGAACGCCGCGCGCTGCCCGCCAAGGAGGTGTGGGAGTCCTTCGAAGTGGCGGCGCGGGCTCGGAGCGCGCTTCGGCGCACGACGGTGGTCGACCTCTGCTGCGGCCACGGGCTGGCGGGCCTGCTCCTAGCCGCCTTCGAACGCACCATCGAGCAGCTCTGGCTCGTCGACGAACGGCGGCCCGGCAACCACGACCGAGTGATAGCGGCGGTCGCTGAAGTAGCGCCCTGGGTGACGGCGAAGGCCCGATGGCTCGAAGCGCCGCTGAAGCGCGCCCTACCCCTCCTGCCGATCGGCGCCGGCATTCTGGCGGTCCACGCTTGCGGCGTTCGGAGCGACCGCGCGGTCGACGCGGCCATCTCGGGCGGCGGTCCGCTCGTCATGGTGCCGTGCTGCTATGAAGGCACGGCGCGCTCCGCGCCAGTGGCGCTTCGAGAGAGCCTCGGCGTGGTAGACGCCGCCGACATCGATCGCACCTATCGCCTCGAAAGCGCTGGGTTTTCGGTGCGATGGTCGTCGCTGCCTCGCGCCGTGACGCCCATGAACCGGGTGATCCTGGCAGTGACACCCGCCACG
This sequence comes from Myxococcales bacterium, assembly GCA_018780435.1. Lineage (GTDB taxonomy): Bacteria > Myxococcota_A > UBA9042 > SXOO01. The sequence continues at coordinate 14,193 of JADMJS010000230.1, read as the reverse complement.
TTGGAGACGCCTGATGCCCTCTGAACCGTTGCGGGTCTCGACCTCGGGTGCATCGAGCGAGCTGGTGGTCTTGCAGCCGGGCGTCTTTGGGCTGCGAGCCGTGGCGGGCCCCTCGGGGACCTTTGGCGCGCTGCTCGAGGCGGCGCTCGAGGCGGTGCGGGCTCAGGGCGGGCGGGCGCTCCACGTCCGCGTCGACACCGCGACAGGTCAGCCTGACGCAGCCCCGGCGTTGGTGGCGCTGGGCTTCGTCCGCGTGAGTGAGCGAGCCGAGTTCGAAGCGACGGTCTCGGACTTGCCGGACGACGCCGGGAGCCCACTCGCCTGGGAGGCGCTGCCCGACCTCGGGGAGCATCGACTTCGGGAAGCGGCGGCGCTCCTGAAGCGGGCGGGCGAGGGCGACCCCGACTGGCAGAGCGACGACGACGCCTTCGAGCTCTTGAAAGGCTACCTGGCCGACCCGGCGCTCACGGGCGGCCCCGACTGCGTCGCGGTCGGCAGGCTCGGCGAGTCCCCGGCCGCGATCGTCGTCGCACAGGTGCACCGAACGAGCGGAGTTGGCCGTCTGACCTACCTAGGCGTCTTCCCCGAGTTTCGCGGCCGAGGCCTGGGCGCGTGGGTCCACCGGCACGGCTTCGCGATGATGGCGGCGCAAGGAGCCGAACGCTACCGCGGCGGCACGCTGACGAACAACCTTCCGATGTTGAAGCTCTTTTCGCGTCACAGCTGCCCGGAGTCGCGGCGGCTCGAGGAGTGGGTCTGGCGCCATTCTGACGCCCCTGCCACCTGACGTGTGCCTTGTCGCGGGGTGAAGCTTCGAAGCACAAACGATGTGATTGGGACATTATGACCCACATATCGAAGCCCGGCGGACACTGCTCAGTACACGGGCAGTAAAATAAGGGTTGGGCACGGCCCCGGTTGGAACAATACCTCGGCAGCGGGAGTGCCCGCCTGGAGGTATCGATTGAAGTGGTCCGGAGCGTCGCGCTGGTTCATGGCGGTGACCGGCATCGGCGTCACAGTCTTCCTCACCACCGTGTACGGGGTGGTCGGATCCTATCTTGAGACGGAGTACACCGACCTCGAAACTGCGGACGCAAGTCGACGAACAGCGCAAGTCCTCGAAGTGGTTCAGCGGGCGTTCGAGAATCAAGTCTCCACGGTGGCGGATTATGCCGTTTGGGACTCGTCCTACGGCTTCATCGCGGACCGGGACCCCGCATGGTTCAGTCGAGAGTGCCCCCCCAACGTGCTGGCAGGCATGGACCAGAACGCCATTCTGTTCGTCGACCTCAAGGGGCACGTCGTCGAGTCCCTCTTCGTGGACATCGCGACGAAGACCGTGGTGCCGCGCGACTCTCAGCTCATCGACGCCGTCGAAGCGCAGCCGCGCCTCATCCAACACGCTGAACCAGAGAGTCGTGCGGCGGGTTTCATCCGCGTAGGTGAGCGTGTGGCGCTGGTCGGCGCCGGTCCCATCCTCCCGTCGTCCGGAGTTGGGGTCGCGCGCGGCTCCCTCATCTTCGCCCGATTCATCGACCCGGAGTATCAGGCGCGAATCGCCAAGACCATCGGCGCACCAATCGCCTTCGGTCCGATCAAAGACGTCGGCTCGACCCCTGTGATACGCCGTATCGACGACGATGTCCTCACGGGGCACATCGGTCTGGTCGACGTCGCGGACCAGCCGCTGCTCGAGGCCACCGTGACCCTGGACCGAACCCTTTGGCACCAGGGTCAACGGGCTCGCGCCTTCCTCATGAACACACTCCTCATGGCCGCTGGTGTGTGCCTCCTTCTCGTCGTCCTTGCCGTGGCTCGAATGGAGCGCGCGACCGCGTCGCATCAACGGGTACAGGCTCTGTTTCGAGCTGCCATGGACACCATGGGCGAAGGCGTCCTGTTCATCGATGTCTCGAGTCGTTTGGCCGTAGAGGGGAACTCGGCGGCGCGCGACGTTGTTGGACTCGGCAAAGGCCCTTTCCCGCCGACCCCGCTCAATGTGCTGATCGAAGGGGAACCCGCCATCGTCGAAGCGCTCTGTGACGCCGTGAGCGACGGAAGGCGAGTCGACCGCATCGAGCTCGCCGTTCGAAGCGCCGATGGAAGCTCCACGGCGATTGAGCTCTCCGTGACCCCGGTAGAACACGAAGGCCAGCGTCTCGCCGCCCTTCTCTTTCGCGACATCTCCGAAAGAAAGGAGGCTCAAGAACGTGCTCGGTTCTTCGCCTTCCACGATCCACTCACCGGACTCCCCAATCGGCTGCTCTTCCAAGACCGACTTACCGTGGCCCTCGCGCAAGCCGGGCGCGCTCAAGAGCGTGTCGGCGTCGTGTTCCTCGATCTCGATGAGTTCAAGGACGTGAACGACTCCCTGGGGCACGACCTTGGGGACGAGCTGATCCGTCAAGTCGCGGCGCGACTTCGCGAGAACGTTCGCACAGGCGATACGGTGGCGAGACAAGGTGGTGACGAGTTTATGATTCTCTTGCCCGGAGTGCGCGAGGACAACGAGCCGCATCTCGTCGCGACCCGGCTCATGGCCATGATGCGACAGCCCTTTCGGCTCGGTCTCCACGACCTCCGTGTCTCGGCGAGCATCGGCATCTCCGTCTTCCCAGAAGATGGGCGCGACGCCGAGAGCCTCGTCAAGAACGCCGATCTCGCGATGTACCAATCGAAAGAACGCGGCCGGAACAGCTACACGATGTTCGACATGTCGATGCACGACCGGGTCGCCAACGTGATGGAGATGAAGCTGCGATTGAAGAGGGCCTTCGAAGATCGCGAGTTCGAGCTCCACTATCAACCGCAGGTACATGCCGTGACGGGGGAGGTTCTCGGCCTCGAGGCGCTCCTTCGATGGAGAACGCCGGATCTGGGATGGATCCCGCCGAGCGAGTTCATCCCCCTGGCGGAGGAGACCGGGCTCATCATCCCACTTGGGACCTGGGTGCTGGAGAGCGCCTGTCTTCAAGTGAAGCAGTGGCTCGAATCAGGGGTGAATGTACCGCGAGTCGCGGTTAACGTCTCGGCGCGGCAACTAACTGATCACACGTTCATCGACACGGTTCGGAGGGTACTCACAGCCACGCAGGTCGAGGCTAGGTACATCGAAGTGGAAGTCACCGAAACGATCGCGATGAAGGACCCGGACGCGACACGCCAGGTGCTGGAGGAGCTCAAGGAGCTCGGCATCAGCATCGCACTGGACGACTTCGGCAGCGGTTACAGTTCGCTTGCATACCTCCGGCGTTTTCCGTTCGACCGGCTCAAGATCGATCGGGAGTTCATTCGCGACCTCGGTGACAACCTCTCGGAGCAATCGCTCGTTCAGAGCATCATCTCGCTGTCGGGCAGCCTCGGACTCGAAGTGGTCGCCGAAGGCGTCGAGACCTCAGCGCAGATGAGACTCCTCGGAATGATGGGGTGTGATGTACTGCAAGGTTACGGGCTCGCTAGGCCGATGCCGCCAGCCGATGCCCGGGCGTTCGTTCAGGTCGCTCAACGCGGGGGAGGCGTGAACCTGCCGGGACCTTCGCCGATGATGTGAGCCGTCCGAGGCGCGTTCGAAGTGGGTTGGCGTGACACTACATACGTGCCAGTGAACGCGGAAGCGCTTGTGGGGTTCGTTCCCGCTCGCGTCCCGCCGGCCGCACCGAATCGCGTCGGGCGCGACGACCTCCGAGGCGGCCAGCCGGCACACGCCGCGCGCAAACGCCGCCATGGCCGCCGGCGCGGACGCGTCGACGCCGACGACGTCGAGCCTCCCACCGTAATCGCGGTCAGCGATGGTGACGCTGTTCGCCACCATCAGGGCCACGATGAGCGTCGCGGGGATCCCCATCTTGGAAATCCCCACCTCGAACCCGAAGCTGCGGGACGGCCGACGACGACGACCGCGAGAGCCACGAGGTGAGCTGACGAAGCGTGGAGCACCTCACGAGCCCGGCGACAGGTACGAAGCAAACACGAAGGAACGTTTCCCCCGCAAAGGGGGGACAACGCAGGCGGCCCGTGACGGGCAAGGAGGCAGGGGGCGATGTTACGTGCTCTACCGCTGAGCGACGAGAGCATGGATACCGGTCGAAACCGGGCGCCGCCGACCGGGCTCGAACCCGCGACGACGCGATCTGCAGTCGATGCCCCCTCCCAACCGTCCGAGTCGGGCCGCTTGCGAAGCCCATTGGCGTAAGGGTCAAGAGGTGTGACGACCCTGACGTCTTGGACCGATGCCCCGTCGTCTCCAGCCCGTAACGTCCAGCGATGCCCGCCGCGAGCACATCGGGCATGCCAAGAGCCGGGAATGCCCAGGAACGGGCGTTCCTCGATCGCGTCGATACGTGATGCGATTCATCCCTCGGAGTCAGCTTTATCCATGTGGATGCAAGCGAGTGTTAGGCGAAGCCGCCCATCGGAGACCGGTCGCGTGACTGACGCCCTGCGGCGTAGAAAATCTGAAGTGACACGCTTGACATGATCCAAGTAGCAAGAGCAGGCTGTACGAAATAGGATTACGGCGCCAGCGAGGGCGCCAGCGACGGCGCCAGCAAAGAGGATAAGCAATGGCGACCTACAACGTTGGCAGTGGTCAGACTTACGGGACGATTCAGGCAACGATTGACGCGGCGGCAGCCGGCAGTCCTCCCGACTACGACGCTGAGATCGTGGTTTACCCCGGCAACTACAACGCCGCGTTTCGGCTCGACCAGATCAGTGGTGGGTGGTGCCTGCCGGCGTTCATCCGGGCGCAGGACCCAAATGACAAGCCGGTGATTGACGGCACGAGCATCTCCGGGGTCGGTCAAGCCGTACGCATCGACTCCAACGTGCAGAACGGCGTGACTCAGCGGCCAAAGCTGCAAGATCTCGTGTTCGAGAACTGGAGTAATAGCTCGAACGCGTCGAACGGGATCATCTACGCTGCCAATGGCCCGAGCATCACGGTGTCGCGGTGCACGTTCCAGGACTCGGACGCCCAGGCGATCCGCTACCTGACGACCGGGAGCCTCATTGACCGCTGCTTCTTCGACGCGACACAGACGTGCGTAGAGGTCTCAGGCGGTGGCAACCCGACCGTGACCGTGCGCAACTGCCGGATGAAGCCGGCGGCCGGCTATTCGGCCGTGAACATGGTCGGTACGAACACGGTCGTTCAGAACTGCACGGCGCTCGTGAAGTGCGGTGCGAGCGACAAGGGGATGATCGCCGGCACTGTGCAGAACACCATCGTCCAGAACGACTCCGGCTACAGCGGCCAGTACGGCGTCTCCGTGGCGACGCTCGCCGAGTACTGCGTCATCGGCGGGACCTGGACCGCCTACACCAGTGGGACGACAGGGAGCGGGAACCAGACTGGGTCGGGGAGCAACTTCGCCGATTTCAGTGGCAATGGCACCGGTGGGCTCGACTGGGACACCGGAGCACTTCAAGAGGATGCTGGCGTCACGATATCTGCCGTGGCGGTCGACTTCTACGGCACGTCGCGCCCCCAGGGCTTGGCCTACGACATCGGCGACTACGAGCTGCCGTGATGCGCCCGACCCTCATGTGGTGGCTGGCGAGTATTGGGCTCATGGCGCTCGTCGGCGGTGCCGGCTGCGGTGGGGATCGGAGCGCGTCGGCCGGCTGGTACGGGCTCCAGCCCGAGGTAACAACGTCCCCAGAGCCGGACTCTGCGCCATCGCTGGATGTGACGAGCCCCATCGACGCGGTTCACACCGCCGACTCGCAAGGTGCGGTATGTGAGTGGCAGGGCGGGATGGAGACTCCCAAACAACTTCCAACGGGCTGCGTGCCGGGCGCGGAGAGCGGGGGCTTCGTTCGTGTCTGCCCCGGCACCTTTCTGATGGGCGGCGATCCCAACCATCCGTACACCAGAGCAGCGGACCTCCCTCAACGTACGGTAACGATTACACGTCCCTATTGGCTGCAGTCGTCGGAGGTGACCAACGGCGAGTGGGAAGCGCTGATTGGCAGTCAACCCGAGCCGCGAGACGACTGCACGACGTGTCCAGTCGTGCGTGTTAGCTCCGTCGACGCGGCTCACTACTTGAACCTGTTGTCCGACCGGGACGGTTTCAACCGGTGTTACGTGTTTCCAGATTGTGATGCCGAACTCAACACGATCGGGGCCGGCTGCCCACCGCCGACGACCGGCTGTTTTCACGACACCGACTGCCTGCCACACTTCGTTGGGCTGAGCTGCAACGGCTACCGCCTCCCGACCGAAGCCGAGTGGGAGTTCGCAGCGCGTTCCGGGGCCACCGGTGAGCCGGAGTGGGTCGGCTGGTTTGGTGGAGGTGACCGCGGGATCGATGGGCCGCAACCCACTCGGTACTTCCCACCGAACCCATGGGGACTGTACGACATGATCGGAAATGTAGCAGAGTGGTGTCAAGACAATGGGCCAGAGAGCTTCGTCGCAGCAACCCTCGTCGATCCCGTGTGCCTTGGCAGCCCCGGCGGCGGCGTGATCAAGGGCCCGTACTACTCGTCTTCGCCAGAGTTCGATCAAGTCTCGAGACGAAAGCCGCAACCAAATCCGAGCCGGTCCTCTCTCGCTGGTTTCCGAGCCGCCCGAAACGCCGACCCCTGATCGCCCGCAGATGCCCCGTCCATCCAGTGCTCGGTACAATACCTCACGAACATCGGTAGCGCGCAGCCGGGTGCGGCGCTGGCTCGACGAGTGGGTGTGGCGCGCCCCCGGGTGGGGCGTGTGAACGAGCCTGCTTCGCTTGTTCACACGCCCCGCGCGAAGGCGGCCATCGCGGCCGGCGCCGACGCATCGAAGCCGACGACGTCGAGCATCCCGCCGTCAGCGGGGTCGGCGATGGTGAAGCCGTTGGCCACCATCAGGGCCACGATAAGCTTCGCCGGGATCCCCATCTGGGCGCGGTAGTCGCTGGGCTGGAGTTGGGGCGCAGCGGTTCAGGTCCTGCTCGGCATCCACCTCGCGGTTGGTGGCGGTGCCGTGGCTGCGCTGTGTCGTCGGGCGTACCAAGTCTGGCAAGGTTTGCCGGAGTTTGGATTCGGCATGTGCCCAGGTACTTCGCAGGAAGGCGACAAGCAGGCCCTGATGGAATGGCTCGACGATGCGCTGGAGTACATCTCGGGACGCATAGCACGCCGAGGTGAGCTCCACGGTGACGGACGACGGCCGCTCACCTTCGGTGATCTCAAGGCCAAGAGTGTGCATTTCGCCGCGATGACGACCTGCCTTAGTGACGGTGCCCCGTACAGCCTTCCGTTCCGGAACAAACGCTTCGCCTTTCGGCGAGACGCTCTGGGGCGAGTGCTCCCGAAGCACGTCGTCAAGGCCATGGTCGACTCTGGCGAACCGCTGAGCGAAGGCATCTGGTCGCTCCCAGCGGAAGAGGATACTCCCGTGCTCTTCGCGGTTCGGCTGAGCCTCAGCTTCCCCCTCCTCTTCTCAGCCGTCCCGCTTGTGACCCGGGACTTCACTCGGAAGGACGAACCGGAGAGACAACAACCACGCGACGCGTGGTTCTCCGACGGCGGGCTCTGCGCCAACCTTCCGATACATTTCTTCGACGCGCTGATCCCGACCCGACCGACGATCGCGCTCACGTTAGAGCCGAAGTTGCATCGAGCCGAACGATTCGTGGTCGGCGGAGCGAACCTCCATGGAGTCGCGCTCCGACCAATGGATACGCCCGGACACTTCGCGTCGGCGCTCCTCGACGTGATGCAGGAATGGAGGGACGAGCTTCAGTGCCAGTTGCCGGGCTATCGAGACAGAGTGACGCGAATCCGACTCGACAAGGGTGAAGGCGGCCTGAACCTAGACATGAGAGAGGACCAGATGGAGGCGCTAATGAGCATCGGGCATAAGGCGGGTGAAGCTGTAGCCACGCAGTTCGACTGGGAAGGTCATCGGTGGACCCGTTACCTCGCTGCGATGGATCAAGTGAGCCGACTCCTGGGCACACTCGAGGCAAGGGAGCAAGACATTGGTCATCTGCTCAGTACAGCGTCCGAAATGTCTACTCGGAAGCGGAGTAAACGATGGGTCGACATCGCACGAGTCTCAACGACCGAGCTCATCGAGCTATCAAAGAAGTGGGGCCTCGCCGACAACAATCAATCGGTTCGATTCCGGTTCGAGAATCGTGCCCCAAGGCCCTTGGCCAGCTTGCGCCCCAGTCCGTCGCCCATGGACGTTGCAGATGCGGAGCCCGGAGCCGGCCTTGACCCAATCGAACAAGACTCTACTGAGTGAAAGCTACTGACAGCTCCCCAGTATCTCCTCGCCGTCTTTGCAGCCCTTACACCCACACACCACCTCGCCTTCGCAGGTGCCGCCGCCGCAGTCGAGGTCGTTCCAGCAGTTGCCGCCGTCCTGTTCCGGCTTGCAGACGCCCGAGTCGCCCGGGGCCTCGAACCCGGCGCAATGGAAGCCCGTGGGGCAGTCGGTCTCCGCGAAGCAACACGCGCCGTCAGCGACCGTGCAGTAGCCGGGGTAAAATGTCGGGTAGCCCTCGGGGGTCGTCGTCGCCATGCCGCAGGGGTGACCGGCGAAGCCTTGGCAGAAGTCGCCAGGGGCGCACTGGCCCGCACCGAAGCACGAGCCAGGCTCGGACGGCTTCTTGACGCATTGGCCCGCGGTCACGCCGGGCGGGCTCCAGGACTTGACCGACTCGGCGATTGTACAGGCCTCGTCCTCGGCGCAATCGTCGTCGCTGTCGCAGCAGGCGGCGGCCGGGTCGTCGGCGTCGATGCACGTGCCGGGCGTGCCGGCGCCTTCGCAGGGGCCACACAGACCACACGTCTCGGCGCCGATGCAGGCCTGTCCCTCCTCGCAATCGAGGGCCGACCAGCAGGTCCCCACTTCCGGGATAGGCTTGCAGACCTTGCCGTTGGTCGGGAGCGTGAACGCGCACTCATGGCCGTCTTTGCACTCGAGCCCCTCGGTGCAGCAGGCGCCGTCGCGCGGGACGCAGGTGCCGGGATAGAGAAAGTCGAGGCCCTCGTCCCCGCAGGAGAAGCCGCTCCAATAGACGCATTGCTGGTCCTCGGCACAGAACTCGTCGCCGAAACACGACCCCGGCTCGGGCGGCGTCGTGCAGGCGCCGACTTCCTTCCCGAAGTAGGCGCTTCCGCCCGGCACGGCGGCTTCGGCCGTGCAGACGAGCCCGTCTTCACACTCGACGTCGGAGGTACAACATCCCTCGGTCTTCGGTGTACATGCGCCGGCTTTAGGCATGCAGTACTTCTCGCCGCAATCGCACGGCTGCGCGCCGAGGCAGTAGTCCTGGGGTTTGCAGTCGTCCGCGGTCCAGCAGAGGCCCGGCTCCGGCGTGGGGTGGCAACGCGGCGTGCCGAATCCCGAGTAGATGCAGCGCTTATCCGCGCTGCACTCCGAGAATTCGCCATCGACGTATTCGCAGCACTCGGGCGGATCGAGGCACACGCCGGGCTTGACCGCGTCGATACCGAGCTCTTCGCAGTACTTGTCGCCGCAGTAACACACCTGCACGCCGCCGCAGACCTGCTCCTCGCCGCAATCGGCGTCGGCGTAACAGCTCCCTTCCGGCGCCGGCAAGAGACAGTGACCGTTGACGCACCCGAGCCCGGCGGGGCAGTCGACCTCATCGGAGCAACAAATAGGTGGGCTACAGGAGGCGACACACGTCTCCTTCGTCTCGAAGACGTTCCCGCAATATTCTCCGCAGTCACAGCCTCTGATCTCGTGACACCCGGCCCCCGTCCACGCCCATCCGAGGACGCTGTCGCAGTCCCCGAAAGTGCCCGGGATGACGGTCATGCAGAAACCGCCAGGGCCGTCGGCTTCGCACTCGCCGACCGTCGGTGCCGAGCCGCCGCCGCCACAGAAGCCGCTGTTCGGCTCGCCCCCCACGCATGAATAGCCAATCTGGTAACATTCGATCGATGACAGGCATTTATTGCCTTCGTACCAACCGGGCAAGCAGAAGCCGTCGATACAGGCGCCGTCCGGGCAGCTCTCGAAGCTGAAGTCACAACACGGGGGGGCGGGCGGCTCGCACACGCCGGGGGTCGGCGCCGGCCCGCCGCACTTCGGGAAGAGTGCCCCAATGCAGTCCTCGCCGGGCGGGCAGTCCTGATCACGCCAACAGGTGTCGTCCGTAGGCGGTTCGAGCGCAATACACTGGCCAATGGGTTCGTCACCCACGCTCTTGGCGGGGGAGCAGAACGCGTCATCGACGCAGTCGTCGTCGTCGTCGCAGCAGCCGGCGATCGGTACCTTCACGGGGCCGGTGTCTTTTCCAATGGTCCCAACGTCGTCAGTGTCCGGGACGGGGGGGAGAGCGTCGGCGGTGTCGACCTCGGTGGTCGAGTCGGCAAGTTCGACGTCGGGCTCGACGTCCGCCATGACGATGTCGGCCGCATCGGTCGCATCCGATCCATCGTCGCGGGTGTCGGCCACCGAGGGCGTGGTGGCCGCTTCCCCAGAACATGCTGCGGCCAGCAACGTGGCCGCGAGGAGGAGATATCTGTAACGACTTGACTTCAAACGATTCTCCATCGACATGAGCGCGAACGCGTCAACTACGACTCGAGAGCCAGGCTCCCACGAACACGAGGGAGACGCCGGCGATCCGGCCGAGCGAAACGGACATCCCTTCGACCCACTTGTCCCAGACGAGTGCGGTCAAGAGCTGCCCGGCGAGCAGGAGTACGAACACCTGAGTGACGCCGATCTTGGCGATAGCACCCGGCATCACCATGAGCATGAAGAAGCCCAGGATTCCTGGGACGACATACCACCAGTGCGGCCGCGTCAGGACCCCGGGCTTCGGCCCAATCAGCGACGCGAAGGCGCTGTCGGACCGCGAGGCGAGCCAGATGGTGAGGCCCGCAGCGACACAGAGGGAGAGGCCATTCAGCAGAATCGTCGGCGACGCCCCCCAGAGCTCGGCGATGCGGCGATTCAGCCCACCTTGGACGGCCGTGGCGCAGCCGGCGAGGATGCAGAGGACGACGATGGTCTGATTCACGGAGCCTCGAACGGGGAGCGCGGCGGGGGACACGCGAGAGGTGGTATCCAGAAAGCCGGTCGGTTAGGCTCCGCGCGCAGACTCGAGCCGGCCCGAAACCGGGAGGACAACATGATAGACGCAAAGACCCGTGAAATCCCAGTGATAGAAGCAACCCGCGAGAACACGGCGGACTACGGCGTGTTCATCGGCACCGACGTCCCGAACGCCGGTCTGACCATTCCCTTCTACAAAGGCGCGGTCGAAGAGGGCTTCAACCTGCCCTTCGAGTACACGGGCAAAGCCGTCGTGCGCACCGCCCGCATTCACCCGCGACCGGGCGACATCACCTGGCTGGAACGGCACATGCGCATGACCCAGCTCTTCGTCGGCCTCGGCGACGCGCCGGTCTGCATGGTGCTCGGTAAACCGACCCATGAGCGCGGCATGGACGTGCCCGACCTCGACGACGTCGTCGCGTTCATCCTGGCGCCGGGCCACGGGATCATGATCCACACCGGCACCTGGCACGACTTCCCGATGGCGGTCGACCGCCCGGTCACCGTGCTGACCGCGAACTCGGCCGAGGTGGTCGAGGCGCTCGCGTCGCAGAAGGCAGCGGAGGAGATGGACCGCGGCGACGTGCGCAAGATCGACGTCTTGCGCCACACGGGAAGCAGGATCCACGTCACGCTCGCGGGCCGGGCGTGAGCCCTACGGGCGCCTTGACCAGGCGGCTCCGGACCCGCGCCGTCCGCTTCGACACGCGCGGGCCCTCGGACGTCGCCGGCCTCGAAACCGCGTTCGAGCGCGGGGAGCTGACGCCCGAGTCGGTGGTCTGCCTCATCGGCAAGACCGAAGGCAACGGCGGCCGCAACGACTTTACGCGTGAGCTCGCCGTGCGGGCCTTCTCGCAAGTCTTCGAGAGGCGGCTCGGGCTCAGCGCGACCGAGGTCGAGGAGCGTATCGTGCTCTCGTTTTCGGGGGGCACCGAAGGCGTCGTCACGCCCCACGTGGTCGCGTTCGCGGTCGAACCCGACGACGGCCCCGCGCCGCCGGGCCCTCGGCTCGCCATCGGCGTGGGTATGACGCGCGCCTTCGAGCCCCACGAGATCGGGCGTATGGCGCAGGTGGACGAGACCGCGCGGGCCATCGCCGAAATCGCGGCTCGGTGCGGCGTGGCCCCGGGGGACGTACATCTCGTTCAGATGAAGGGCGCCATCCCCTCGTATTCATACGAAGAAGGGCTGGCTGCCGAAAGAGCTGGGCGCCCGCTGCGCAGCAACATGGTGTGGTCGCGTGCGGCCTCGGCCCTCGGCGCGGCGGTCGCGACCGGCGAGGTCTCGCGGAGCGCGCTTTCGGACGACGTCATCTGCCAGGACGGGTCGCTGTATTCGACGACGGCATCGTGTTCCGCCAAACCGGGCATGGGGCGCACGGAGCTGGTCGTCTTCGGCCAGAGCGCGGCGTGGGGCGGCGACCTCGTGGTCGACCACACAGTCCTCTTGGACATGCTCGACGCGGCGGCGGTGGACGCGCTCATGGCCCGCCTCGGCCTGCGCAGTGGCGACCCCCGCCTCGTCGGCGCCTTCGCGAAGTCCGAAGCCGATCCCCGGGGCACGTTGCGCGGCCACCGCCACACCATGCTCACCGACGATGACATCAGCGACACGCGCTACTCGCGCTGCGTCGTCGCCGCCGTGGTCGCGTCGCGCCTCGGCGACCCACGCGTCTATGTCTCCACTCGCGCCGAACACCACGGGCCCGACGGTGGTGGTCCGCTCGCCCTCGTCGTGCGCGCGACCTGATTCCAGCAGCACCCTCAGGAGAGAAGTCATGCCCGCACGGGAATGTATCGTGTTCATCCACGCCGTCGGCGGCGACAGCTCCTTCTGGGAACCACAGATGGCGGCTTTCTCGCCGCGGTACCACACGGTCGCCGTCGACCTCGGCGGCCCCGCCGAGACCGTGTCGATGGCGCGCTTCGCAGACGACGTCGCCGCCGCCATCGCCGCGTCGGGTTATGGCCGCGCTCACCTCGTCGGCCTCTCCATGGGCGGCGTGGTCGCGCTCGAGGTTCGGCGGCGTCACCCGCAGCGCGTTCGTTCGCTCACCCTCGCGAACTCATGGGGTTTTCTGGCCGACGGCCCCGGGCGGCTCGCGTGGGCGGAGTCGATGCTGGCGGACCGGACGGTGGCGGAGTTCTCGCAGCTCACCCTACCGGGCCTCTTCGCGAGCACGACGGCCCCAGAGACCGTGGCGCACGGCGTCGCCGTCGAAGGCGCCAAAGCCAAAGACGTCTACCTCGCCTGCTGGCGTTCGATGCTCCTCCACGACCAACGCGATGTGCTGGCGGCCCTCGACATCCCGCTGCTCCTCATCGCTGGCGAGCACGACGGGATCACGCCGACGACGCCGTGCCTCACTGACGTCGCGGCGGCCGTCCCCACCGCCCGCCTCGTGGAGTTGCGAGGGGCCAGCCACTTCTCGAACCTCGACCAACCGGAGGCGTTTAGCAGCGCCCTGCGGGCCTTCCTACGCGGCGCGCGCGCCCCCGCGTCGGACCGGCTGACGCCCGACGACGAGGAGACCCTCACCCTGCCCTCCGGGACGACGGCCGAGCACCTGCTGCGGCTTCTCGAGCTTCGGGGCATCGAGCTCTTCGCGTCGAACTCCGGCACCGACTTCACGCCGATCATCGAGGCGCTCGCGAAGCTCGATGAGGAGCGCGGAGAGCGGAGGAGCACCCTGCGCGTCGTCCCCGCGCCGCACGAAAACACCGCGATCGCGATGGCGCACGGCCACGCGCTGCTGTCGGGGCGGGCGCAAGCCGTGATGGCCCACGTCAACGTCGGCACCGCGAACATGGGCCTCGGCCTCATCAACGCGCGCCGGGCGCGAATCCCCATGCTGCTCTTGGCGGGACGAACTCCATGGTATGAAGAAGGAAAGGTCGGCGTTCGTACGAATTTCGTCCAGTGGGGCCAGGACACCTTCGACCAGGGCGGCTACTTCCGCGAGTTCACGAAGTGGGATTACGAGCTCAAGGGCCCCCACGTCCTCGATACGGTCGTCGACCGCGCCCTGGCTGTGAGCGAAAGCGCACCGGAAGGCCCGGTCTACCTGACGCTCCCGAAGGAGCCGCTCTGCGAGGTCGCTGCGGACCGCGTGGTCGCCACCGAGCCGCGTCAACGCGCCAGCAGGCCATCGCTGC
>JADMJS010000719.1 GCA_018780435.1 Myxococcales bacterium | reverse complement strand
ACAAGTGGCGCGCCGTCCGCTATGGCGTCCACGGCAAGCTCATCGACTTCGGCCGCCAGAAGGAGGTCCCGGTTCGGGATCTCATGCGTGAGATGATCGATCTCGTCGCCCCGGCGGCCAACATGTTGGGCTCGCTCAGCGAGCTCGAGCACCTTTACAAGATCCTCGACAACGGGACTAGCGCTGACCGTCAACTCCAGGTCTACGAAGAGACCAAGTCCCTCGAAGCGGTCGTCGACCACGTGCTCGACGAGACCGTCATGGGCGTCATCTAGTCCTGTCGGTTGGGCGGATCCGGGGCTAACCCGGATCCGGGCCTTGTCGCGCGCCGAGGGCCAGGGCAGGGCTGTGCGCTCTGGCCTTTCCCACCGGACCACCCGCGTGCGCCTCAGCGCTGTCGGGCCGAGACCTTCCGTCATTGCTCATGTAACTAGGGTGGGGACAGGCGACCTCTGCGGCGAAATGCGCCGTTCAGAGGCCGCCTCGGCGTCGACGCTCAGCGCGCTCGGCGGCGCAGGGCCATGGCTGCCAGCGCGAGGCCCATGAGCACGAGGCCCAGGCCAGCGCCCGTTGGCGTGCCGGCGCCCGTCACACAACCGGCCTGACCACCCGTGGCGGGCGGCAGGTTCGTCTTGGGGGTCCCCAGGGAAGGCGAGCCGTCGCTGCTGTCGTCGCCGCCACCCGGGTTGTCGGTCGGCTTCTCGTCGATTCCATCATTGCCGTCGGCGCCGTCCGTACCGGGGCAGGCCGCCGCGCCGGGCGATCCGCAGGGCGGGGCAGGCTCGTCCGTCGCGCCACCATCATCGGAGCCGTCGATGGTGCCGCAGCCGTTGTCGTGGGTGCCGTCACAGTCATTGTCGATACCGTCGCCGCAGACCTCGCTCGCCGGGGCCGGCGCGTCACAGCCCTTGAAGCGACCCTCGATGCACGTCTCGTAGCCGCTGCCACACGCCGTGCTGCACTCGCGTTTCAGGTCTTCGTCGGTCTTGCCATCGCAGTCGTTGTCGAGGCCGTCACAGCTCACCTCGATCTCCTCCTGGACATTGATCACCGGGCAGATCCACTTGTTGTCCTGGCACTCCGGCTCGACCATCCCGCAGACGCCCTTCGACTTGCAGGTGCCCGGCGGCGCGACATCGCCCGGAAGGCAGACGCCACGGGGCGGCGTGATCCAGAGGTCTCGGATTCGGATGGAGAGGCCCTGGCTCGAATCGAACCACAGCGGGTTCACGTTCTCGAACATGCCGCCGATCTCGAGCGCGTCGATGTGGATGGGCGTGCCACGCGAGGCCTGGAGCACGATGAAGTACTCATAGTAGCCCGACGTGTCTTGGTTCTGCTCGTCGTGCGGGAGCAGCATGAGCTGGTAGTGGGCGTCTTCACCGCCCGACTGCACCAGCATCTGCCAGCGGTACAGCGTGACCGTGTATTGGCTCTGGACCTTGAAGTCCTGATTGACGTAGCCCTTGGCCTGAATCTGGAGCTTGCCGTCCGCGCTGACCTCGGCGACTTCACCGCCTTCCTTGAACTGCGCTGACGCCTTGCCGTTCGCGTCGGCTTGACCATTGAGCGAGTACCCGGCCCCGTAGGACTCCGAGATCTGCATGGTCTTGACGGGCTCCCACTTGTAGTTCTCGAAGGGGACGCAGAAGTCCCAACGGACCGCGCCGTGCGCGCCGCCCTTCTCCATTTCGACGTCGATGTGCTGCGCTGGACCGTCGTCCGTCCACTGCGCGACCCAGTCGTCGAACCAGGAGTCCGTCTTGGAGAGCAGCCAGTCTTCGACCACGTTCGGGCTCGACTTCACCTTGAGGTGAATGGCGTAGAAGTCCGAACCTCGGGGAATGGAGCTCTCGAACCAGAAGAACTCGGCGATGCCCGCCACTTGATTGCCCGAGTCATCATCGACGCCGAAGTAGAGCGTCGAGCCCTGCCAGTAGCTGTACCGGTCCGTGGTGGGCTCTTTCGAATCGGGGTAGTGCCCGACCTCGATCTGCCCCTGAACGACCACGTCCTCGTCGCCCTTCAAGATGCGCGCACCCTGAAAGTTCGTGCCGGTATCCGTCTTGCCGTAGGTGAGCTCGACCTTCTTCGGATTGAAGGTCCAGGTCGCCCCTTCGGACTCGCTCTTCGGCTGATAGTCGGTGTTCTTGTCCGAGTCAGCCCAATCGACGGCCTCGACTTTCGGAGGCTCGACAGGTGCTTCGTCCACCGGTTGGCCCGCGTCGGTCCCGTCGGTGCCGTCGCTCCCCTCGGCGGGCGGGTCATCCGACTTGGCAAATGCCGAGAGGGGCGCCATGGCGAAGGCGAGTGCTGTCAGTCGGGGAACCAGGGACCAGGATCGCATGCCGTTCTCCTCGTATTGGGGTCTACGGACCTGACGCGCGGCGCTGTGCAGGATGTGTGCCGCGTGGCAGGCGTCGCGAATGGGGTCCACGGACCCCATGACGCGCTAGACCGATGCGGAGAATAACACAGCGAGGCCCGTGTAGGCTGCAATCTCGCGCGTCGCGAGGTGATTTGGGCGGCCCGGAGCGGCACCGTGAGGGGTAGTCAATTGCGCCGTCCGCGTACGCGTGCGATGTTGCCGCGCACGGGCGGGGCATGGGCATAACGCGCCCTTTCCGTTCGCGCGAAACCTCGCCAACTCCGAAGGGAATCTCAGACTATGGATCCAGCCGAACTCGACGCCGCCTACGAAGACATGAAAGAGCGCGTGGGCATGCTCCCGGCGCAACCGCCACACATCATGCTCAAGCTCTATGGCCTCTTCAAGCAGGCCTCGGTGGGAGACGTGAAGGGCGATCGTCCGGGCATCCTCGACGTTCGTGGCCGCGCCAAGTGGGACGCCTGGGCGTCACGAAAGGGCATGAGCCAGGAAGACGCCAAGGTCGAGTACGTGAACTTCGGCGAGGAGCTCGGCGCTTGAACCTCCTCTGGCTCGACCTCGAGATGAGCGGGCTCGACGTTGCTTCCTGCCGGATCCTGGAGGTCGCGGCGATCGTGACCGACATCCGCCTGAAGGAGCTCGAGACCTACGAGGCCATCGTCTATCAACCACCCGAGGTCCTGAGCGCGATGGACTCGTGGTGCAAGGACCACCACGGGAAGTCTGGGCTCACCAAGGCAGTCGCGACGGGGAAACCCGAACTCGAGGTCGAGGCGGATCTGCTGGCGCTCATCGAACGCCACTTCAAGAAGGACGAGCGGGCGGTGCTGGCCGGCAACTCCATCAGCACCGACCGGGAGTTCGTTCGAGCCTACTGGCCGAGGCTCGCGGCCCGGCTGCACTACCGCCTCCTCGACGTGTCGAGCTTCAAGGTGGTGCTGCGGGAGCGCTTTGGGATCAAAGTCGAGAAGGTCGGCGCCCACCGTGCGCTCGGGGACATCCGGGAATCCATCCAGGAACTAGAGAGTTACCTCGGGTATCTCGACCGCAGCAAGCTCCCGAATCCCGGCGGATTGTGATCTGCTGGCCGCGGTTGGACGCGGCGAGGGGAGGCGCCACCGTGAAGCCTGAACGACAGCCGATGGCGCCCGCCGCTCTCCTCCTTGGCGTGTCGACATCGCGCCCCAACGTGACGCGAGCTCGGCTTTGGCTGACGTGGGTTGCGCTGCTGGCGCTCTTGCCTTCGCCGAAGGCTGCTTTCGCAGAGGAGCGCCGCGACGTCCTCATCCCGATGAGTCGCCGGGCGGGTGGGCCGCAGCTGGACACCCAGGTTGTGACGCCGGCCGGCGACGGTCCTTTCCCCGTCGTCATCTTGAATCACGGCTCTCCCCGTACACCCGCCGACCGCGTTCACCGCCCCACCTACAAGGCGGCCACGCGTTGGTTCCTCGACCGCGGCTTTGCGGTGCTCATCCCGTCCCGACGGGGTTATGGGCGCACCAAGGGGGCTTTCGCCGAGGGCTTCGGCTCGTGCGAGAGGCCGGACTACGTCAAGGCCGCCAGAGCGACGGCAGCGGACATCCGAGCCGTCGTGGCCTGGGCACGCGCGCAGCCCTGGGTGAAGCGGGGCGCCATCATCCCCATCGGCCAATCGGCTGGGGGCTTCGGGGTCATCGCGCTCGCGGCCGAGTCGGTCCCCGGTGTCGCTGGCGTCATCAATTTCGCTGGTGGCCGGGGCTCGCCGGCCGATGGGCGCAACTGCAGCGCAAAGGCCCTTCGAGAAGCCGCCCGTGTCTTCGGTCGTACCGCCACGGCGCCGTCGCTTTGGGTCTACAGCCAGAACGACCGCTTCTTTTGGCCGAAGCTCGCCCGTGGGCTCTACCGGGCGTACCGGAGCGAGAGCAGGTCACGAAGCCTCTACGTCCAATTGCCATCCTATGGACGTAACGGTCACGGTGTCTTTAGCGCCGCCGACGGCCCCGAGGTCTGGGGGCCTGTGGTCGCCGACTACTTACGTTCGCTCGGCTTCCCGGTCGCCGCGGGACCCGAGTCGCTCGAACGTCGTCAGCGTGAGCCCGCGCTCGCCGCGCCGCCTGAGGGGTTCTTGCCGTGAGCCCACGCCGCCGCAATCGTGCGGGCTCCGGAGCGGAGCGGGGCGCCGCCGCGTCCTCCAAGCTGTGGCTCATGGCCTACGGGCCGTCGGGCCTTGAGCGCGACGGCCCCATCGTCCATCAGCGGCTCGAAGGCTTCGAGTGCGGAGGAGTCGTCGCTTGGATTCACGTGACGGGGCTCGGGAGTCGTGAGGTCATCGACGCCGTGGCGGAGCGCTTTGGCGTGCATCCGGTCGCCGTCGAGGACATCGTCGCCGCACACGAGCGGCCGAAGTCGGAAGTCTACGGCGACAAACTCTTCGTCGTCCTGCGCTTCCCAGAGCGGACGCCGTCGGGCTTCGAAGTCCATCAGTTGAGTTTCGTCTTCGGCAAAGGCTTCATCGTGAGCTTCAGTGAAGTCGACGTGCCGCGCATCGAGCAGCTTCGGCACCGCATCCGGGGGGATCACGGAAGGGTGCGACACGCGGGCCCCGACTTCGTGGCGCACGCCCTCATCGACGGCGCGGTCGATCAAGCCGTCGCGGTCGTCGACGCGGTCGAGGACGACCTCCAAGATCTCGAAGACGACATCCTGGAGGGGCGAACGGCCCACGTCGTACCGGACCTCCTGAAGCTGCGTCGACAGCTACTACGCATTCGGCGTGCGCTCGTGCCGCTCGGTGATGCGGTCCGTGAGCTCATGAGCGAGGCGCGGGGTCTCCTCGGAGAGGACATCTTGCCCCACCTCCGAGACGTGCTCGACCACATCGCCCAGACGGTCGACCGGGTCGAGCAGTTCCGCGACTTCGAACAGGGGCTCATTCAGCTAGTGGTGTCGAGCGACAGCGCGCGGATGAACGAGACCATGAAGGTCCTCACGATCATCTCGACCATCTTCATTCCGCTCTCGTTCATCGCGAGCGTTTATGGAATGAACTTCGACCCCGATGCGAGCCCGTGGAACATGCCGGAGCTGCGGTCGACCTGGGGTTACCCTGCCGTCCTCGGGGTGATGGCCCTCGTGGGAGCGATCCTGCTCGGGTGGTTCTGGCGCAAGGGTTGGCTCTCGCGCGGCCTTGTTCAGCAGCCGCCGCCCGGCTTTGAGGGCGCCACACCCGAGAGCGTGCGCGGAGACCCGAACGAATCGAAAGCGCCGTGACGTCGGGCGAGACAGGGGAGCAAGAGGAGTGGAGCATGGACATGCCGGTATTGCGGTCCAACATGCAAGGGCGGCGGGCGCTGGTCCTCACGTGCGAACACGCATCCAATCGCCTACCCGCACCCTGGCGTTGGCCCGAGGCCGATCACCGGCTCGTCGGCGACCACTGGGCTTATGATCCCGGCGCGAGCGAGCTCACTCAAGAGCTCGCGCTGCGCCTCGACGCACCGGCGGTGCTCGCGAACTTCACCCGGCTCCTCGTCGATCCCAATCGAGCGACGGATGACCAGGACCTCTTTCGAACCGTCGCCGACGGGAGACCGGTACGCCTGAACGAGGCGATCTCGGACACGGAACGCGCCGCGCGGATCGCGGGCTTCTGGGAGCCCTACCACGCGGCGGTTGACGCCGCCGTGAAGGTCGCACGTCCCCGACTCCTGGTGTCGATCCACAGCTACACGACGAACTACGAAGGCCAGCCGAGGGCGGTCGAGCTTGGGGTCCTGCACCGCGGCCAGTTGCCACTCGCGACGGCCTTCCGAGACTGCTTGGCGAGGACCACGGGGCGCGACGTCCGTATCAACGAGCCGTGGTCCGGCGAGCTCGGGCTCATCTACTCGGCCGAACGCCACGCTACGACCGCCGGCTGTCCCGCGATGGAGTTCGAGTTTCGCAATGATCTGCTGAGGGAACCCGGCATCCGCCGGGAGTTCGCCGGTGCGCTGGTCAGCGCCATCGACGCGCTGGGGTTCTGAACGGCGTCAGCCGCCGTTGGCGCTGGCGCCGATGCGGTCGGACATGAAGCGGGACTCCGACTCGACCAGCTTCATCAGCGCGTTCCCGAGCTTCTCGAGGTCGATCTTGGCAGGTTCGGGCTCCTTCTCACCGCCTTTGGCGTCGCCCTGACGCGCCCCGTGCTCGGCGGCGGCCTGGCTCTGTTCAGCGCGGCGCTCGGCCTGACTGTAGTCCCCCTGGCTCGAGCCCGTGTCGAAGGCGGCGCCGACGCTGTTGTCGACGGCGTGCGTGACCTCGTGGACGAGAACGCCGAAGCCCTCTGGCGTGTGCGGGTCGAACTGGCCACGTCCGAAGTAGAGGTCCGTGCCACCGAGCGCGAAGGCCCGAGCGCCGAGGGCGTCGGCGGCGTCGGCCGCGCGTTCGCCCGCATGGACGCGAAGGGGGCCCGGGTCACGGCCGACATACTTGGCGAGCCGATCGCGGAGGCCACGGTCGAGGGTGAAGGTGCGGCTATCTTCGAGGAAGCGCTTGCCGATCGAGAGGTTGCGCTGGGTGATGCGCTCGGAGAACGCGCCACCTTCGTCCTTCTTCGACTCGACGTGCTCGATGGCCGCCGTCGCCGCCCGCGCGAGTGCGGCGGCCTGTTCGGGGGCGAGCTTTCTCGGATCGAGCTCCTCAAGCGTGTCGAGCTCGCCGCCCTCCTCGGACGCAACGGCCGCTTCAAGCGCCGACGCGTCGTCGAGGAGCTGTTCTCCGGATTGGCCGGAGCGGCCCTTTCCGGGCTTGCGTGACGCCTTCCGTTCGCGAGTCGCCATGATAGGCCTCCTTCGGGCGCAGAGATCCGAGTCCAGACTATAGCGGCCGCCCTACCATCGCAAGCATCCGTGTCACGTTGGAGCGACGCGGGAGCGTCAGCGCGGCTGGTAGTAGACCCGCACGGGCGTCACCGGCCCGAGGCAGCTTGACTCGAAGGCCAGTCGTCGGGTGGTGGGCGCCGGGAGCACCTCGACGCAATCCTCCGAGGTGACGCGCACGTCCGAGCCCGGCAACGGCAGGCCGTCGAGCCAGATCATGAGCGACTCCCCGGGCCGGGGGGCCGCGAGGGTCTTGGCGACTGCCTTAGGCGTCGTTCCGCACAAGGACCCGACGTGGCCCCCCGTGTAGAGCGCGAGCGACTCGATGCGAGCCAGCGCCGGTACAGGCGTAGTCGTGTCGCACGCCGCGCCTGCTTCAGGGAGTCGCAGGACGTGCACCCGCGCCCCAGGCTCGACGCCTCGGATCGACGCCAGGTAGAGCGGTAGTGGCGCGGGAGACGCGTCGTCTTCGTTGGCGACGATGAGGATCTCGAGCGCGTCGAGGGGATCCCTCAGCCCACTCTCGCTCATGCTGGTCGCCGCACGTGCGGCAGCATGCGCCAGCGCTTCGACTCGGTCACCGCCGACATGGCCGGGCGGCACCGGAGCGTGGGTCAGGATGTCGGGTAGGGCGCCGTCCGAGGCCGCCGTTGCGCCCGTGACGGCGATGCGGATCTTGGTCGGGTAAGTCATCTGCAGCTCCTTACGGAGCGCCGTCAGGAGGGCGCCGATCGTCCCCTCGAAGCCCGCCATGGACGCCGAGTCGTCGACGACGACGAGCCACTCCGGGGCGGCCGGTAGAGTGACCGTAGTCTGCTCCATGATCGGGAGCAGCTCCGGCCGAACCTCGAACTCGATGGGGACGGAATGCACCGATCCGCCTGCGATACGGATCTCGAGGTGGCAATCCCCTTTGGGGGCCCCGGGCCCGATTCGAATGGGCAGTGCGAGGCCGCTGCCTTCGACCGACGCAGGGAGCGACTCGAGGAGCAGCTCGGCGGCTCCAGCACAGTCCGGAGAGAAGCCCAAGCCGGCGATGTCGGCCGGCAAACGGGGGTCGGCTCGCAGGCGCAGGGTCTCGATGAAGGGCGTCCCGGTGATGGTGCCGAAGTCGAGCGCCGCTCGGTCGAGCGCCGTGGTCGGCGGGGCGGCGAAGGCGAAGACGTGGGGGCGGTCCCCGGTGGCACCCACCACGACCGGCCGGACGAGCACGGGCGCGCCGGCACCCGAACGCGCGACGTCTTTCAGCTCGAGGTCGATGCGGGCCGCGAGGAGGGTCAGCCCGTCGACGTGGGCGGGGGCCGTAATCGTGAAGAGGACGTCCGCGGACTCGCCGGGCTCAAGGACGACGTCGGGCGCCTCCTTGACCGCGAAGTAGGGGCTCGCCGTAGCGGCGTCGCACTCGAAGCCACCGGGCTCAAGGACGGAGCAGTGGTCGAACCCAACCCGGGCGTCGGCAGTGCGGCCGAGGAACTGGCAGGCGCTCGTGCCCGTGGCCGTGACCGTGAAGCGCGCCTCGCGGGTCGTGCCCCTTGGGATGAGGGCCATGGAGTCGAGCAGCGACGAGAGGTCCGGGTACGCGATGGCGCGGCACTCGCTCGCGACGACGTACGGGTGGTGGAGGGCGTGCGGTGCCTCGACCGTCGGTGCTTCCGGAGGGGTGAGCGCCGGCTCCAGCAGGACCGGACCGTGGGCGTACGGCGCCGTCGGCCCGTCCGGGCCCCAGAGCGTGCTTCCGACCACCACGTCTTGCGTGCAGCCGCCCGCACCCAGAACGAGGGCGAGCCACTTCGAGGCTGAGCGGCGCGTCGGCATCACCTTGGAGTGTGTCGTTTCCGAGTCGTCATTGGAAGGGGCGATGACGACGGTCGACGCCTGGGGAAAGAAAAAGTGGGGGCTCGAACTGTTCAGGGGACGTGGCGTCTGAACAGTTCAACCGCGCTCTGAACAGTAGGAGGGCCGTCAGTCGTAGGAGCGCACTAGGTCGGGATGTCGATGGCGACGCGATCCTGGCCGGGACCGACCCCTGGCACGCTTCCCGCACTGCGTTCCCGGCATGCCGGACCACCGGCACGTCGCAAAGGACCAGGGAGAACGCCGTGTACACCACCCTCAGGACGATCGGCACCACTCGGAAAAGCAGCTCGGGTCCGCACGCGCTCACGGGCGCTCTGCAACCTGGGTTCACCCGAGCGGCGTTCTCCCTGGTCTTTGCCATCTCGCTGGTCGTCGCGGCCGCCGCCGCGGGTCCCGCGCGGGCGGACAACTATCAGCTCTTCTCGGCCGGCGTCGGCACCACGCTCGGTGGGTCTCACGTCGCCGCGCCGTCGGGTCGCACGGAGTCGTCCTTCAGCTCGGAGCTCTCGCTGCGTATGCGTGCCGTCTACGTGCTCGGCCTCGACTTCGCATACGCCCCGATCGACGGCAGCACCCGCGCCGATGGTCTCGTGTTCGGCAATGCGCTTCGCCTCAGCGCCCTCCTCTACGTGGTGCCGACCGAGTGGGTGCAGATCTACGGCAAGGTCGGGCTCGAAGCGGACGACTTCGCCGGGCTCTTCACCATCGAGGACAACAGCAACGCCTACCACGCCGGTGGCGGGATGGAGGTCCCGGTGACCGACAATTGGGTGCTCTCGCTCGAGTTCCTCATGCTCATTCCGGGTGTCGCGTCGGTCGAGAACCACGTCGGTGCATCGGTCGAGGAGCAGATTGCCCGGGTCCGCACGGCGGGCGAAGCCGCCCTGGCGGAGTCGGCCATCCCGGAAGTGAGCGACTACGTGAGCGGCGCCAACTTCCGCCTGACTGCCGGGGTTCGTTACTACTTCTGAGCGACTTCTGAGAAGGATCGGTCGCGATTCGGACTTGAGCCGGGGCAGAAGGAGCGTTAGAACATGTTCCATGCTCCGCTCTGACCTCGTCAGCTTCGATGGCACCCGTCTCGCCGTGTTTCGGGGGGGCACTCCTGGCCGCACGCCGGTCGTCTTTGTGAACGGCCTCGGCGGCAACATCGCCACCTGGCGGCCCTTCACCTCCGCGCTCGGGGCTCACTTCGACCTCGTGTGCTTCGACTACCGGGGGCTCTTCGGCTCCGGGCCGTCGACCCGCGCGGGCTACGACATCGACGTCCATGCACGTGACCTCGGCCACGTCATCGACCAGCTCGGCCTCGAGAAGCCCGTGCTCATCGGCTGGAGCATGGGGGTTCAGGTCATCCTGGAGTTCATGCGAGACCGCCCGGCGGACGTCGGGGCCTTCGTCGCCCTCAACGGGACCCCCGGACACCCCTTCCGCACCGCCTTTGGCCGCGACCTCGACGGCCTCGGCCGCGTCATCTTCGACATCATGGGTCGCCACTGGCAGAAGGCGAGCTGGCTCAAGCCGGTCACGCGTCAACGGGTGGTCGTGGACGCCTTCATCGAGGTCGTTACGACGCTTGGCCTCGCCTCACCCGGCCTCGACCGCCAGATCTTCCGCGACCTCGGTGCGGAGTGGGTGAACCTCGACCTCGGCGTCTACAGCGAGATATTCCAGCACCTCGCGCGCCACGACGCCGCGGATATCCTCGGCACGCTCGACGTGCCGGCGCTCCTCGTCGGTGGCGGCGCGGACCGCATGACCCCGGCGCACCGCACCGAGCTCATGGCGAGCCGCATGCCCGGCGCCGAGCTGCTCATCGTGCCCGGCGGCACCCACTTCAGCCCGGTCGAGTTCCCGGACGTCATCGTGCCGCGGGTGCTGGACTTTCTGGCGGCGAATCGGCCTGCGGTGCGGTTGGCGGCGTAGTCGCCGCTTCAACGGTTTGAAATTCGCAGTTCGACCATCAAGTCGGACGCGATGGCTTCGAGGTCGTCGCCGAGCGCCGCGAGACGGCCGCTCTCGGGCAGCGCGATCTGCGCCTTGGCCTTGAAGAGCGGTGCGCCGGTCATCGGGGCAGCCACGCACTCGGACTCGAACTCCCAGATGTTGGCGCCGTGTTTCAGGAGGATCGCCGTGATCGCGTGGACGATGCCGGGGTGGTCGGCGCCGACGAGCTCGAGCTCGGTGAGGCCGTGGGCGTCCGGCGCCGTGGGCAGCGCGGCCGCGGGGCCGTCGGCCCGGTCGAGGGTGATCGTGAGGGCCCCGGCGGTGGCGTGGGTCAGGGCCGCGGCCAGCGCGTCGACTCGCCCCGGGGGGGACATCGACTCGCAGGATGTCGGCGAAGCAGCCGTCCGATGCCGTGCGGTAGCCGTGGCGGAAGCAGAGTCGGGTTCGAGCTCACTGCGGAGACACCTGCTCGATCGTACGAAGGTCTCGGCCTTCGACCTTGGATTTGCGACCGTCTTTGTCGACGAGTCCGAGCCAGGTATCTCCGAGCTTCACCAATGTTCCTCGGTGCGTCTTCCCGTCCTTAGTCTCAATAGCAACGAGGGTTCCCACCCAGCCTTCGACGGTCACTCGGCTCGAATCGAAGTCCTGTCGCGTCTTGATCTCCAGCCGTATCGTTGTTGGCGAAGGCGTGGTGGCAGGCCGCTCGGCGTCGGCGTCCGGTCGAACAGCGACGCGGGCCTCTGTGCCTTGATTGACGGTGGCGCCGACGGGCGCGGTGGCTGAGGACCCACCGAGCGTGGACGAATTGCCGGGCTCACTAGGGAGGCGAGGGCCGGTACCGGTCACGCGAGTGCACGTCACGTGGCCCACTACGGCCCAGATCCAGTCGGTCTCTATGTCCACATTAACGAGAGGGCCGCCTGCCAGCGCGATCGTGGCGTGTTTGGCCTCGGGTAGAGGGTGCCGACCGAACGGGATGAAGTGGAACAGGCTGAACATGCAGCGCTCTGCGGAGACTCGGTCGGAGGATTGTGGGCGCCTCGGTGAGCTGGGTGCGGTCTCGCTGTGGACCTCCGCCATGCGGTAGCAGCCGCCGAGGGCGCCGATGATGGCCACGAGTAGCGCGTTCTTCATGGAATCCTGCATGCCGAAGACGGCGGTTGTGGGCAGTCATGAATGAGCGACAGGCCAATTCATACTCGATGGAATATCGCAGTTGACCCGCTGATCAGGCTCATTGCCTAGTCGAAATGATGTAAAACGTCAAATATCCGGGGATCGACGCTCGCCGCTGAACTCGGCAGCGATGCCGTCGAGGCGGCCTTCAACGGTTTGAAATTCGCAGTTCGACCATCAAATCCGACGCGATGGCTTCGAGGTCGTCGCCGAGCGCCGCGAGACGGCCGCTCTCGGGCAGCGCGATCTGCGCCTTGGCCTTGAAGAGCGGTGCGCCGGTCATCGGGGCAGCCACGCACTCGGACTCGAACTCCCAGATGTTGGCGCCGTGTTTCAGGAGGATCGCCGTGATCGCGTGGACGATGCCGGGGTGGTCGGCGCCGACGAGCTCGAGCTCGGTGAGGCCGTGGGCGTCCGGCGCCGTGGGCAGCGCGGCCGCGGGGCCGTCGGCCCGGTCGAGGGTGATCGTGAGGGCCCCGGCGGTGGCGTGGGTCAGGGCCGCGGCCAGCGCGTCGACCTTCCCTGGGGGGACATCGACTCGCAGGATGCCGGCGAAGCGGCCGGCGAGGTGGGCCATGCGGCTCTCGACCCAGTTGCCCTGATGGTCGGCGACGACGCGCGCGACTAAGGCGACGAGACCCGGGCGGTCCATTCCGATGAGGGTGACGATGAGAGAGGAGCTTCGTTCGGCGTCAGGCATGGTCCGACTATGCCAGAAGTGCGTCCTCGTTCCACGACCTCGATGGTCAAAATCCGAGCCTTGCGCGGCCTCCTGCCAGTGCTAACCTGCTGCGGTTGGGCCCGCGTGGCCCCATCGCATTCGCACGTTCGATCGCGGGCCGACCAGCTCAGGAGCCCCCCGCGCCCTCAGGAGAAGTACCGTGAAGCCAATTCGTCGCGTGTTCGTCGTCGGTGGAGCCAGCACCCCCTTCATCGGGAAGGGTCACCCGGACTTCATCTGGAAGGGCCACGCCGAGTTCGGCAAGCGCGAGAACCCCACGCTCGAGGGCCACCTCACCGCCGCCATCGAGGCCGCGCTCGCGGCCACGGGCGTCGCGGCGGCCGAGGTCGAGCGCGGTTACATCGGCAACTTCGCCGGTGAGTGTTTCTCGAACCAGGGCCACATGGGCGCGATGGCCGTGCGCGCCAACCCGGCGTTCAATCGAAAGCCGTTCTACCGCCTCGAAGCGGCATGTGCGAGCGGCGGCGTGGCCTTCACGTCGGCGGTCGACGCACTGCAAGCCGGCGTCGACGTGGCGCTGGTCGCCGGCGCCGAAGTCCAGACCACCGTGTCACCCCGTGAAGGCGCGGACTTCCTGGCCCGTGCGTCGCACTACGCGCTCGAGCGGGGCCTCGACGACTTCACCTTCCCGGCGATGTTCGCGCGCCGCTGGAAGGCGTACAGCGAGGCCTTCGGCGCGACCGAAGCCGAGCTCGGTCACGTCAGCTTCAAGGCCTACGACAACGCCTCGAAGAACCCGCTGGCGCACATGAAGAACAGCAAGCGTACGCTCGCGTGGGCACAAGGCGCCGGTGACGACAACCCGCGCTTCCTGAAGAACGAATCGCTCCGCGACTTCCTCAAGGTCTCGGACTGCTCGCAGGTGAGCGACGGCGGCTCGGCCATGATCATCGCCACCGAAGCGGGCCTCGTGCGCCTCGGCAAGCGCCCGAGCGACTGCGTCGAGCTCCTCGCGTATGGCGTCGCGACGTCGCCCCTCGCCGGCGTCGAGGACTACACCCGCCTCGACAACACCGCGTCGGCCGCGTCCGAAGCGCTTCGCCACGCCGGGATCAGCCCGAAGGACATCGGCCTCCTCGAAGTGCACGACTGTTTCGCCATCAACGAGTGGCTCATGCTCGAAGCCCTCGGTCTCGCCGACCGCGGGCAAGCCAAGCAGCTCACGCTCTCGGGCGCGACGGCCATCGACGGCAAGCTGCCGGTCAACACGGGCGGCGGCCTCATCGGCTTCGGTCACCCGGTCGGCGCGACGGGCGTCAAGCAGCTCCTCGAGGTGTGGCGCCAGATGAAGGGCCAGTGCGGGGCCTACCAGGTCCCCACGCTCCCGAACATCGGCGTGACGGCCAACATGGGCGGCGACGACCGCACGAGCGTCGCGACGGTTCTGAAGAACGTCGGGTAGGGATCGATCGAAAATAAGTGGGCGGGTTGACCGCGCCTCGCATCGCCCGGCCCCTTCCAAGTCCGAAGACATACTCCCCGTATTTCGAGGACTTGGAAGGGGCCGGGGGGGATGCGGCGCGAGGCAAACCGAACCAGTTATTTACGACCGAGCCCTTGGCCGGGCCGATATCGGGCTCGTCGCTCCCGTCGCCCATGAACGACACCTCGGCGACGATCCCGCCGCACCACGCCACTTCGGACTTTGGCGGGGCCCCCTGTGCGCGTCTACTTCTCCTCTCGCTCCGACTTCGGACATGGTGAGAACGCGGTCTCACTGGCCGCGGCGGTGCGCCGCGCAGCGGGACTGCCGCTGCTCGACCTGACGCGCTCGAACCCCGGCGACCCCGGGCTCGGCCTGGAGCCGGACGTGTCGGCGCTGCTGGCACTGAGTCTCGACGTCGCGGCGCGATACATTCCAACGTCGTTTGGGCTCGACTCCGCGCGCTCGGCGGTCTCGGACTACTACGCCGACCACGGCGTCACCGTCGACCCGTCGTGTGTGGTGCTCAGCGCGAGCACCAGCGAAGCCTACGGCTGGCTCTTCACCGTCCTCGGCGGGCCTGGGGAGACCGTGCTGGTGCCGAGTCCGAGCTATCCGCTCTTCGGGACCCTCGCCCAGCTCGCCGGAATCGTGCTCCGGCCTTATCGCTCGGTCGCCGACGTGGAGCGGGGCCTCGCGGCGGGAGCCGTCGCCGTGATCGTCGTTCACCCGAACAACCCGACTGGGCTGCTGGTTGCGCCGCACGAACGGCGCTCGCTCTCGGGCCTCTGCGCGCGACATGGCGCCACCCTCATCGCCGACGAGGTCTTCCTGGACTACACCGGTGTCGCGGGGACGCGCCAGGTCCTGCCGACGACTTTCGCATCGGAGGCCGACTGTCTCACGGTGACGCTCAGTGGCCTCTCGAAGGTCTGTGGGCTGCCCGGCTTGAAGGCAGGGTGGATGGTGGTTTCCGGCCCGACGCTCGATCGGACGGCGCTCATGGGCCGCCTCGACCACGTCGCCGATGCCTACCTCTCCGTCGGGATGCCCGTGCAGCTCGCGCTCCCCGGGCTTCTCGCCTCGCGTCGAACCTTTCAAGCGCGGGTGAAGGCTCGATTGGCGGTCTCCTGGGGCCTCGTGAGCGGTGTGGCGAGCGTGATCGATGGCGGGTGGTGCGCTCCGGTCCCCGTGCGCGAGTCAGCCGTGGAGGCTCCCCCTGGGGAAGCCACCGCGATGGCGCTCCTCGCCGAAGGCGTCCTGGTCCACCCCGGTTACCTCTTCGGCTACGACGAACCGGTCGTGGTGTTGAGCCTTCTGACGCCGGTGGAGGTGCTCTCCCAGGCGCTCCCGACGATCGTCCGTCGGGCCCGCGGTGCCGCCACGCCGCGTCCGAGCGAGAATTGAGGACGCTAATGCCCTAGTCGTAATGGTTGGACCTGCGTACCCGAAGCCGTGGGTTACGCTTGTGGCG
>JADMJS010000675.1 GCA_018780435.1 Myxococcales bacterium | reverse complement strand
GCACGAGCGCCGCGAGGGACGGCGTCAGCCCCATTTTCAAGATGCACCGCATGGGTTCTCTGCTCCGAACGGACAACGCCGCGCGGCGAGCCTAGAGCCAGCGCGCGTCCGGGTCAAAGATTACGAAGCCATTCAGTGGCTCGCTTGCCCGTCGCAACCTCGAGAGCACCCTCGGGGCCGGACCCGCTCAGCGCCGACGGAGAAAGCCGAGGACCCTCAGTGGCCACGCGAGCCGTCGCCATGCGGGACCATTCACGCGACGCGACGCGCCCGACGGGACGACGACGCGGTCCACCCGCCCGAGCAGCGACTCGATGGGCGCCCACGGATCGGCGGCGCGGGTGTTGTCTCCTGAGAGCCGCAGCCCGAGCGGCCCAGTCTCGATGAGCCGGTGGATGACGAGCGTGTCGCCCAGGCCGATGGCGACGATGTCGTGCACTCGAAGAGACTCGGCGGGTGCGGCGATGATCTCGCAGATCGAGCCGTTCGGAATGAGCGGAACCATGCTTGCCCCGAGGGCGCGGACCTGCACGACGCCGTATCGCGCGAGGGCCTCTCGGAGCAGTGCGACCGGAACGATCGCGGGTGTCTCTCCGCTCGTTCGCACGCCGTCGTTCAGCCGCAGGAGCACCCACCGGCGTGTTCACCGCCGTGGGCAGTGGGGCCCGCGGGCCGGAGGACGCCGAGGTTGACCGCGATCGGGAAGAGGCTCCGCGTGGCCTTGGCCGTCGTGGCATGGAGGGGGGTGGGACGCTCCCCACCCTCCCAACGCGTGACCGCCTCAAGCTTAGCGAAAGCCGCCGCGCACACCACGGCGGGCGGGATGAGCGCGTCTCCCGCGCTCTCGATGTAGGCCGACCCAGGGCAGTAGCTGCATTGGCTACGCGCGGGGCAGGTCCCGCAGATCCCGACCGTCGGTGGCGCGGACTCGCCCGGAAGGTGCGTGTCGGCACGAGTCGACCGCCGGACGTCCGCGAGGGCCGCCTCGCTGCGCCACACGTCGGCAAGGCGCTGCACGTTGAGATCGCCCACGGGGCGCGGGTAGGCCACGCAGGGGTAGACCTCAAGGTCCGGTGCGACGTAGATCATCGTTCGGCCCGCGCTGCAGAAGTACGATTCGGTCGGCGCCGGGGCCACCCCGGGTGTTCGCGGTCCGCCGGCCTGTCCCAGCCGATAGAGCTCGACTTCGACCTTGTCCTCGAAGTCCGCGTTCAAGTCATAGGTGTTGGTCGTCACACTATTGGTACCGCGAATCTTCGCGCTCAACGTGCACGGGATCCCGCGGGCTTCGAAGTGTTCGTTCAGCTCACGGTAGTGACCGAGGTTGTGGGTCGTCACCGAACACTTCACCTCGACCCGCAGTCCTTCGGCGACGAGCAGGTCGATGCCGCGCAGCGTCCGCTCGAGCGAGCCGCGCTTTTGGGTGAAGCCGTCGTGGACGTCCGGGTCGAGCGCGTAGACGCTGAAGTCGACTTGGGCGATGCCGAGCTCACGCAGGCGACGCGCGTCACCGGCGGTGATGTTGCCGCCGTGCGTCTTGAGCCGGATGTGGAAGCGAAGCCGGCGAGCCGCTTCTAGGATGGTGAAGAGGTCCTTTCGGAGGAATATCTCGCCTCCCGAGAAGAGCACCTGCAGCGCGCCCATATCGGCCGCCTGTCCGAGGATGTCGATGATGGTGGCCGTGCTCGCCTGGGGCCGCTTCTTCTCGTCGAGATAGCAGTGGTGGCAATCGAGGTCGCATGCATAGAGGAGGTCGAGATGGAGGTTCATCAGGCGACCCTGGCGCTGATAGAGCGCCTTCAGTCGACCGTCGAGCCCAGACGCGGCAGGTGGGGGAGGCGGAGAGACCCGCGGGGTCGGGGCGCTCGACATGGATTCGACCTTCATAAGCAACTCTCCACAGCGGCGATGGCGGGCCCTTGGAGCGTGAGCTCGAGCGCGACGATGGGGATGGACTGCACGAGGGTGGCGATGCGATCGAGCGCACCGGCCGTGAACGCAGCGTCGGCCCACGGGAGGACGATCGCGGGCAGGAGCCGCGTGAAGGCGTCGGTCGCACTGAGCCTCCGAGCGGACGTCGCCCTGCCCTGCGCCATCACGGCGATGGCCCGTAGCGGCGCCGACTCGGCGAGGCTGACCGTGCCTTCGCGTCCGGCGAAGGGCGTACGCCAGAGCCGGTATCCGTCACGCTCGGGCAGCACCCACAAGTGGTCGTCACCGAGCCGCGTGGACACGTCGAATCGTCGCGAGAGTGTCGTCTTGCCGGCGCCTCGCGGTCCGACGAAGGCGTAGCCTCGGTCGCCTAGAGCGATGCCCGCTCCATGTAGCGCGAT
Organism: Myxococcales bacterium; assembly: GCA_018780435.1. Taxonomy (GTDB): domain Bacteria; phylum Myxococcota_A; class UBA9042; genus SXOO01. The sequence goes on along the minus strand of JADMJS010000675.1, from coordinate 13,585 downwards.
GGGAGTCGGCGTCACGACGGTCTCGGACACGAGCCGGAGCAGGTTGGCGAGCCGACGCTGTCCACGCGCCACGTCGGCGGCGCCGAGGACATGGGCGCCAGCGACCGAGAGGAGCGCCGTAGCGCCCGTCGGCGTCACGAGCGCTCGAAGGCCGTGGTAGGCGAGCTCGGTCCCAGCCTTGGTGACCCGCAACGTCGGCGCCGTCGGCCCGGAGAGGACCTTCGACGTCACGGTCACGGTGAGGGGAAAGTCGGCATGATCAGGCGATGTCGCTCGCGCGCCCGCCCTGAGCCCCGTGGCCCAATGGAGTACGTCGCTGTCGGCGCTCCGGAGCTCGACGCACAACGGGCCGACCGGCACCGCCACGGTGTCCGGTGCCGTGACGGTCAGAGCTCCGCGCACTCTTCGGGCTGGCTAGAGTCCTCACCGCAGGAGAGGAGCGCCATCCGCTCGAAAGCCTCGGTGGAGCGCAGGACGGGACGCCGGTACGGCCGCCGCTCGCGCGTGGGCGAGGCCGGCGTAGACGGGCTGGGTCGAGACGAAGACACGGACTGAGTCACGAGACACCTCTTGGAGCTAGCTCGATTGCCCGGCGGCAATGGCGCAGCGGCACCTTAACACACTCGGTTGCCGCCGCCGCGAGATCCGATCACACCGATGTGGCCGGACCTCACCGGCGCACCTGGCTCAGTAGAAGAGCACCACGTAACCCGTCGCGGTGCTGACCGCGAAGTCGTCGAACCCGTCACCGTTGTGGTCACCGACCCCGAGGATGTCGCGTTCGGCGAAGGACGAGCCCCCGAAGGGATCCGAGAGCTTCATGTCGGCCCACGGGAAGGTGCCATAAGCGAAGCCCTGGTCCGCGTCGACATGGTTGAAGCGGATGTAGGCCTTGCCGAGGTCGTCGAGGTTCTTGTGCCCGATGGCGATGGCGTCGACGTTCGTGTTCGGGTCGTCGACGATGTTGCCGAGGTTACCGAAGAAGTCGAAGTTGCCGACCCACACGTAGCCGCTGCCGTTCGGCGACTTGAAGATGCTGTCACCGAGCTTCGGGCTCGTGATGACCTGGTTGCCATCGAGCGGCATCGCCATCAGGACCGAGCTACCGCCCGCAGCGCCTCGTACCTTGGCACCATCGAACGCATAGAGCACACGCAAGCCGGGATTCACCGTCACCGAGTGGGTGATGAGGATGTCCGGGATCCCGTCTCCTGAGACGTCTCGGCGCAGCACGCTCGGATTGGTGCCGAAGTCCTTCTGCGTCGGCAGGTCGGGCCGAAGGACGACGGTGTTGGCGTCGTCGTTGCCGGTCCCATTCGACAGGTATGACAGCGTGAAAGACGCCGCGGCGGGCGTCGGGCGGCCCTTGATGACGACCGCTTTGGTCTGGGCCGACGGCGCCGTCGAGTCCATGGCGAAGCCGACGACGTCATCGTACTGAGTCGCCCCGGCATCATCGAGCACGTTACCGACGAAGCCGACCTGGGCGCCGAAGGCCGGGTTGGTGGTACCGACGGGCATCTGCCACGTCTGGACGTTGTTGGCCGTGAGCGACGCCGGGTTGGTCATGTCGATGACGAGGCTCACGCCCAAGACCTTGGCCCACGTCGCGTTGCCCGGAATCACATAGACCTTGTTGTCGTCCGCGGTGCCGCTGACATTGCCCACCTTCGAACCGATGACGATGTCCCCGCGACCGTCCCCGTTGAAGTCACCGCCCACGCTCCAGCGCGTCGTGGACGAGCCTTCGGCGTTGGCCCAGCCCTTGATGACGACGTCCGGGACGGTCGAGATCTGGCCGCCGTTCACGCCGAAGTAGAGCCGGATCTCCGGGTCGCCAGTGCCAATCGTCGCACCTACAAAGGCGGGGACCGCGATGTCCTGCAGGCCGTCGCCGTTGAGGTCGCGCGCGTTTTGGGCGTAGTGACCGGCGCGGTTCGTGTCCGTCGTGCCCGTGAGCGCGAGGTGGCACTGCCAGTTCGCGCCCGAGCCCGGCGTGACCGCCTGGTCTGCGGGCACGCGGATGTCGGCCCCAACCGTCCCCGCGCCGTAGTGGATGCAGAAGCCGAAGGACGCGTTACCGCCTACGGCGAAGTCGTCGAAGCCGTCGTTGTTGACGTCACCGATGCGTGAGATGCGTCGGTCGAAGTCCAGGTGACAAGTCGGGGCAGTGCCGGTGCAGAGCGGCGCCCCTTCGACCCGTGCGACGCCGACTTTGGCGACGTTGAAGCGAAGCTGGTCGGTGGACACCACGCTGCCCGCCGCGATGGCGCCGACGTTGCCGAAGGCGTCGATGGCGCGTGCCGCGAAGTAGTACATGCCGCCGTCGACGCGCGGCAGGAACTTGCACGGGTTCGCCGGGTCACGGGAGTCCGGACCGGTGACCACGTAGCTCTCGGCGGTCCCGGGCGCGGCCGGGGTCGGCAGCGCCGCACTCCGTACCAGCTCGGCGGCGGAACACGCGAGCTCGAAGTTCGCGTCGGTGATGGGCGCGACGCCGTAACGAATGTCGATCCCGGCGGCCGCCGCGCCCGTGGCGCCGTTGTCCGCAACCGCAGACCAGCTCAGCTTCGCCGCAGGGCGGCGCGGGTTGAGCTCCGAGAGCGCGAGGGTCAGCGCCGACGGCGGTACGACGTCCGACGAATACGTGAAGGACGTCGTCGCCGTATTGCCGACCTCGTCCTGCGCCGTGAGGACCACCTCCTGCGACGCACCATCCGGGAGTGTGACCGACAGCACGTTCGTGCCGAAGGTCGTGCCCGTGACGGCGATCGGGAAGGTCGGGGTGCCGCCGTAGGACGTCGCGCCGATCTTGAGGCTCGAGAGCTCGCCGCCGCCCGCACCGCCGTCGGTCACGTCGAGGCGCAGGTTCACCTGAATGCCGGCGGCGCCGCCGAGGTCGTTGAGCTTGTTCCAGACTACGGTCGAGCCCGACGCGGGCGTGGCGAAGCCACCGACCGTCGTCGCCGTAAAGGTCGGGACCGGATCCTGGAGGTCGACCGTGACGACCTGCGCGCCACTTGAGACGCTCTGAAGACCGCTGCCGGTAACTTCCACGGAGGGCGTGCTGCCGTGGGCGAAGACGCGTGTGAACGTGGCCCCCGCGAGCAGCACAGGCTGCGTATCGACGACCGAACCGTCGATCTCGAGCGAGACGGTCGTGACGCCCGCGCAGGCACCGATGAGCGCGACGTCGAGGTTCAGCTCCACCGAGGCGCAGTCGGTCCCCGCCACCGGGCAGAGCGCGTTGCCGACATTGCCCGTGAGCGGGACTCCCTCGACGGACAGCGAGCACGCGACCAACGTGACCGTGAGCTCGACCGTGTCGGTCGACTTGTTGCCCGCGGCGTCGGTGACCTCCACGGTTACACGCACGAAGTCCGGCGTCTTCTGGATCGGGAGGGTGAGGAGCAACGGCGACTCCGCACCACCTGGGTTCTGGATGGCGCCCGCTTGAACCTGCGACGGCCCCTCACACCCGGTGAAACCCGAAGCGCAGTTCGTCTCGAGGAGGACCTTGTAAGTGGCCGCGTCGCCCGTCGTCCCAAACGCGAGCGAGACTTGGAAGCCGCCCGCCGCCGACGCGTCATCGGCGTCGATCAGGGCAGAGCCGTCGGCCGGCGCGGTGATGGCGACGGTCGGCGCGGCGGTGTCGACGACCAAGGCGATGTTGTTCGCGGTGGTCGTATTGCCGCAGGCGTCGGTGACGCTGGCGACGAGCTGGTGGTTGCCGTCCGCGAGGATCCCGAAGGTCGCGTGATCAAAGGTCGCTTCTTCGGACGCGGAGACGAGAGCCTGGACTGCGGCGCCGCCATTGTCGGTCAGACTCACCGTGCCGCCCACCTCGTCGGACGACACCACGATGTCGCGATCGCCGCCCGCCAAGATCGGTGAAGCCGCCGGCTTGGAGAAGGAGAGCGTCGGCAGGACCGAGTCGACGGCGATGGCCACCGTGCTGGCGGAGCTGGCGTTGCCGGCGAGGTCCACGCAGACGGTGGCGATCGTGAGCGGTCCGCCCGCGAGCGATTCGTTGGCGAAGGTCACGGCTTGACCGGCGACGGCGGGCGCGCTGTTCACCTGCACCGAGTTCACGAGCAGGCGAACGACGCCTTCTTCGTCGCACGTCGTCGTGATGTCGTAGACGCCACCGCCCTCGGCCGCGTTGAGGCAACCGATGGGCGCGAGGGTGTCATCCGGGAGTGTCGTCCCAGCGTTCTGCGGGATGGTGCGGTCGACGATGACGAGGCGCGTCTGGTCCGCCACCACCGACGCCGACACGGTGCTGATCCAGTTCGCACCGGCTTCATCGAGACGCGCCTCCCCGACGAGCGTGTGCACGCCGTCGACGATGGTCGAGGCGATGTTCACATTCGAATCGGGCAGCGTGACGTCGAAGGTCTGAACGACATTGAAGCCGGCGCCGGAGGCCGTACACGCCGGGTTGGCGTCGTAGGCCGGGTTGTCCGAGCACACGCGGAACTGGTTCGGGCTGAGCGTCGCGACATTGACAGAGCGGAGGAGGAGCGACGTGTTCGTCGCAGCGTTCCAACCGAGCGCGCATTTCTTGCCCGTCCCGGTCTCGTAACACGCGCCGGGGCCGGGACAATCGCTGTCCGCGACGCAGGCCTTGGGCTGGATGTAGGTCGGCGTCGAGATGCGTAGGAGCGGCTGCTCGCTCACGATCTGGACCGCCTGTACCTTCGGAGCGGCCGGGTTGCCGGCCGAGTCCGAGACCGTCATGGTGAAGGTGACGGCGCCTTGCGGCAGCGTCATCTCGCCGAAGGTCACGAGCTGATTGACGCCGTCGATGGTCCCGGCGGCGAGCGTCACGGTCTTGGAGTCACTCCCGGTGGCCCACGTCGCGGTGACGGTGACGTCCTGCCCGGCCTCCACGCCGCTGACACGGCCTTGGACGACGAACTGGAAGCCCGGATCGGTCGAGGTGTCGTCGACGAAGATGAGCGTACCCGAGGACGGCTTGACGAAGTTCGCGATGGCCGGTGGGGTTCGGTCGACGCGGACGCTGGCGGCCGGCGAGGTCGCGACCTGAGTCGTGCCCGCGTCCGTCGCGCTGCAGACGAGTGAACACGTGGTCTTGTTGGTGAGCGTGACCCCGTTGAAGGTCGTCACGCCGCCCGTGACGGTCGAGCTGAAGATCGCCGGAGCACCCACGCCGCAGGTGACGGTGAGCGACGAGGTGGAGCCGTCGTCGAGATCCGAGCCCGTGCACTCGACAGTCGTGAGGCAGTTGCCCGGCGCGACGTCGCAGGCCGCTGACGCCAGATTGAGAACGGCGCCGTCCGCCGGGCTCGTGACGGTCATGGCTGGCGCGTTCTGTTTGTAGTTCACGAGCCGCGGGGCCGAGAAGCCCTCGATGCCATTGTTGATCGTGGCGCGCGCCGTGAGGTCGTTCACACCGAAGGTGGGCAGTGTCACCGTGAGCTGGTAGAGCCCACCGCCGAGATCGGTCGAGGTCGCCGGCGACGCGACGCCGTTCACGAGCAGCGTGACAGCGACCCCCGTCGTCGCGAGGACCCCTTGGTTATCGCGCACTTCGACCGTGACCGTGACCGTGTCGGTCGCGGTCGACGTGTTCTGAGCGGGGACGACGATGGCGACCTGTGGCGCGTCGCTCACGAGGGTCACGGCGCCAGTCGCGTCCACCCCAGCGTTCCCGGCGACGTCGACGACGGTCGCGAGGAGCGTGTTGTCGCCCGGCTGTAGTGTGACCGACGAGAAGGTCACCGTCGTCGCGCCGTCCGCGACCGCCCCGCAGCCCACGTCGTTGGCGCCCACCGTGAGGCACACAGTCGCGCCCGCCTCGAAGCCACCATCGGCGACGGTCACCGTCACGTCCGTCTGGTAGCCGGGGACGGCCGTGTTCACGTCGGCGTCACCGGGCGGAGTGAGGAGCGCCGCCGGCGCGGTGATGGTGGCGGTCGGGACGCTCGCGTCGAAGCGGAAGCTATCCGAGCACACGGCGCCGGGCTGCTCACAGGCCACGTTGCCGAGAGCGTCCACGACGTCGAACGAGACGGTGTAGACGCCGTCGGCGACGACGGCGCCACCGGCCGAGCCGTCCACCGTGAGATGGAGGTCGCCCGAGAGCGCGTTGGCCGCGACCGGGCCGACGGGCAGGGTGTAGACGATGCCCCCGGGGCCGGTGAGGGTCAGAGTGCCCGACCGGGTGTTCAGGTTTTGCGTCGCCGCGGAATAGGAGACGGTCGTCTCGCGCGTCAGACCGGCCGCGACCGGCGTCCCGAGGACGAACGCCGGCGCGGGCAACGCCACTGTAAAGGTCGCGAGCTGAGCGGTCGCAGGTTTGGCCGCGTCGTCGCTGACGCGGCACTCCTGGAGCGGCTGGGCGCCGACGGGGATGGCCACGTTCACGGTCAGAGGTCCGTCAGCGACGGCAACCGTAGCAGTCCCGACGGGGGCGTGGGCGCTGAGAGTTCCGAGGTCGCGGCAGGCGACCGTGACGGTCGACCCGATGGTCCCGCGCGAGACACCGATGGTGAAGGTCGTCTCGAAGACCGCGAGCGTCGCGGTGTCGGCGTCGTCCTTGGACGGCAGTACGGAGCCTGCGATCGGGGCGTCGAAGGTAAGCGTGGCCGGGCCCGGGACGAGATCGACGCGGAAGGTCTCCGAGAAGGTGGCCGCGTTGCCGGCCGAGTCGGTCGCCGTCAGCGTGAAGGTCACGAAGCCTTCCGCCAAGGTGAAGGACCCGAAGTCGACTGGCGCCGGCGCGCCGGCCGGGATGTCTGCGGAGAGCGTGACGGAGCCAGCGGCGCCGGCATCGGACGCGAGCGAGACCGTGTCGCCCGTGGCCAGGCCCTCAGCCTGGGCAATGACGCCGTATTGGAAACCGGGGTCCGCCGATTCATCGTCGTAGACGACCAGGACGGACGCCGCGGGCTTCGTGAAGGGTCCGACGATCGGTGCCGTACGGTCGACGCGCACGGTCACGGCAGTCGACTGCGCGGTGAGCTGCGTGCCGAGGTCGACGACGCCGCATACGAGAGAACACGACGCGCCGTCAGCGAGCGAGACGTCGCTGAACGCCGCAACGCCGCCCGTCATGGTGCCCGCGAAGGTCGCGGTCCCCGCGCCACAATCGACCGAGAGCGTGGCCTCCGAGCCATCATCGACCTCGGTGCCGGCGCAGGTCACGTCATAGAGACAAGCCCCCGGGAGCGCTTCGCACTCGGGGGACGCGAGGTTCAGAACCTGGCCCTCGGTCGGCGAGGTGATCGCGACGGCGGGGGGGCCGGACTTGACGACGATGGTACGAGGGGCCGAGAAGCCGGGGATCCCACCGTCGACCGTCGCGAGCACGACGACGGAGTGCGACCCCACCGCGCCGAGGGCGACCGGGAAGCGGAAGCGACCGCCCCCGAGGTCCTCGGCGACCACGGCTGCGAAGTCGCCGCCGTCCAAGGCGACAGACAGCGCCACGACGCCCGTGGCGGGCGCGCCCTGCGCGTCGGCAACGGTGACCTCGATGGTGACGGTTGGGTCGACGGTGCTCGAGTCCTGCGCCGGGACCACCACCACGACGGCCGGGGCGTTGCTGACGAGGTTCACCGTCCGAGTGACCGCCGCAGCGGCGTTGCCTGCCACGTCGACGCCAGTCAAGCCGAAGACGTTGTCGCCCGGCTGGAGGGTGACGTCCGGGAAGGCGACCGACGACGCGCCGTCAGCGACGGTGGCGCACGCGATGGCTTGCCCACCGAGGGTCAGACAGACTTCGGTGCCGGCTTCGTTCGCGCTGCCGGTCACGGACGCGACGACGTCCGTCTGGAAGCCGGGCTGGGTCGTGTCGCTGTCCGCGTCGCCGGGCGGCGTCAGCACGTCCTGGTCGGGCGCCGCGATGGCGAGAACCGGCGCCGTGCGATCGATCGTGACAGTCACGGTGCAGTCGCTTCCGGCGACGCTGCAGACGTAGTCGTCGTCAGAACCGATGGGCGAGAAGGTCACCGTGTAGGCGCCATCGGGAAGGGCCGCGCTGGCCACGTCGCCATCGGTCGTGAAGACGAGGTCGAACGCGACGATGCCCGAGGCGGGCGCGCCGGTGGTGGCCGTATAAGCGTCGCCGCCAGGACCCGAGACGGTGTACTCCAACGCGAAGTCGGCGTTGCTCACGCCGACCGACGCGGGGAGCGTCGCCCCGCCCCCGCCGCCGAGGAGGGCCCCTTCGGCGGGTTGGACGACGACGAGCACCGGTGCCGGGAGGACGACCGTCAGCGCGACGCCGACCGGCGGGGCCGGCTCTGGGCTGCTGTCGACGACGCGGCAGAACTTGGTCTGGTCGGCCCCGACCGGGATCACGACCGGGATCGTCAGCGTCGTGTTGGCGGCGTCGACGGTCGCCGAGCCGACCGGAACGAAGATGGCGGCCGAGTCGAGGCCGTCTCGGCACTCGACTGTGAGCGTGGCGCCCACGGAGCCCGAGGTCACGCCGACCGTGAAGGTCGTCTCGTACGACTGCGTCGTCGCCGGGTCGCCGTCGAGGTCGCCGGTGAGGCGGGCGAGGTCGGCTGGGCTGACGATGACGAGCGCGGGCGGTGCACCGAGCAGGACGTCGATCCCCGCGACGGACGCGACGCCAGTGTTACCACAGCCGTCGGTCACGGTAGCGCTGATGACGGTGTCAGTGACGCCGTCGACGTAGTCGAGTACCGCCTTCCACGAATAGGGCTCCGCGGCGCCAGTGACGGTCGCGACGACCTTCTGCCCCGACAGGCTGTCCTCGATCTCGATGGTGCCGGACGACGGCTCGAAGCCGGTCGCGGTCCCCGTGACGGCGAGCTGAATGCCATTGGCGAGATCGCCGTCCTCGTCGAAGGCGGCGCTGACGACGGTGTCGGCGGCCGGGAGGGCAATTTGGAGCTCGGGCGCGCGTGCATCGCTCGTGTAAGCGGCGTATTCGGTCTCGATGCGGCGCTGAACGTTGGTCTGAGACGCCACGGCGCCCTTGACTTCGAACGGGACCCCGTCCGAGACGCCCGGGTCGACCGTGAAGGTGAAGGTCGCGGCACCGCCGACGAGCGGGATCGCGCCGAGAGTGGTCTCTTCACCGCCGAGGCGATAGATGATCTGCCCTTCGTCGCAACGACCATCGGGGTTGGCGACAGTGAACGCGACCTGCGTACCCGCCGTGTTCGGGTCGGCATCTTCGGCGAGGCACCCGGCGGCTGGGGTCACCGTGATGTCGCACTTGCTGCTGTCGACCGCGAAGGTCGTTGGCTCGCACGCGAGGATCTGATCGCCCACCGTGAGCTCGATGTTGACGACGGTCGCCGCCCCGAGCGTGACGTTCGGGAAAACGACGAGGCCGCTGCCGTCGGCGAGCGCGGTCAGCGTCAACGTCTCCTTGCGGGTCCCGTCGAAGGTCAAGCGGGCGGCCGTCCCATTCGGGACGTTGTCCGTGAGCGCGCTGAAGTCGACCTGGAGGCCGGGAGAGGCCGCGTAGTCGGTCGGCTCATCCGCGTCGGTCAGCGAGAAGCTGGTGGGTGGACCAAACGCGGAAGCGCCGCCAGCGAGGCGCACCTCACATGCCATGGTCGGCGGTTCGACGACGTCGATGCCGTCGCCGGCCTCGGTGGCGTCGCTGCCACCGTCGACGTCATCACTACCGTCCGAGGCGTCGCCGGGACCATCGATGCCATCCTCGTCATCGATGTCGTCTGCTACGTCGGTCGGGACCTCCGGGTTGTCCTCGTGACAACCCGGAAACGCAACGAGAGCAAGGACTGCCGCTCCGGCCGAAACCAGGCCGCTCAGACCCCGAAGTCGTGTCGAGGAGAGCAATTTGCCTGTCATCTTGTCCTTCATCGTCCTGCCTCCAGCTGGTTCGCAGCTGCGTGGTCCATCTTCTGTTCGCCACGACATCCGGGTTCGTTGGCGTTCGTAACGGCGGGTCAAGTCGAACCCGTTCGCCCGGGAGTGGGGCCCCCCACCCCAGGGCGCATCCGCCACTGGTCATCCGACCGTCCGGTGGAATCGGTCAGACGGCAGAACGGTTTAGCGATTGCTTCGAGGTAACGTCGGCCCCGTTCCCCGGTCCCGCTCGTCACACGACGCGCCACGTGGTCTCGTCACCGCCGCCGCCGCTTGGTTGCATCGGCGGTGCGGCGTGTTCACGAGAACGTGGCCAATCCCCGGGGGGCAGAACGCCGCGGACCAAGCCGCCCGAACCGCCAGACCGGAATCGCCCGGCGGGAGGCTACGGCCGAGGGGTGGGTCAGTCAAGACCCAGCCCCAAGGCGACGCCATCCCAACGACTTGCTTCGGCAAAGCGCGCCCACCAGAGGCGCCTCGATTCCGACTTTTTCGGTGCGGGGAGGTGGTTCAGAGGGCGGCGGGTACCGCGACCTCTTCTATCAATTGAGCCGCGAGAAGGGAGCCGAGGAAGGCGATCAGGTCGGCACGGACGTCGTCCGGCGAGACGTCGAAGGACTCGGATAGACTCCCGACCAGCGCGTCCAGATTCGTGGGCCCCGACGCAAGCGCGTGCCAGATGACCACTTCGACGTCGCCGGAGAGCTCGTGCTGTCGGTTGTCGGGAGTGATGGCGAAGATGTGATCTTCCACCGCCCGCCACGCCGCATTGGCCGCGATGCGATAGTCGCGGCCCGGCACTACGGCCGAGCGCGAGACCGATGAATCCGGGTCGCGTGCGCCGGTCACGCCTTGCTCGCCTTCGCGTACACGTCCATGACGGAGTGTAGAAGCGAGATGGCTTCGGCCTTCGGTCGCTGGAACGCGTTGCGCCCCATGATCGAGCCGAACGCGCCGCCGGCGGCGAGGCTCTCGATCTCCGACAGGACCGACGCCGTGTCTTTCGCTTCACCGCCGGAGAAGATGACGATACGCCGACCCGCGAAGCAGGAGTCCACGACGTGTTTGGTCCGCTCGGCGAGCGTCCCGACGGGGATCTTTTCCGCGTCGTAGACCTTACGCGCCGCGTCCTGCTCCACATGCGCCGACGCCGGCTTGACCTTCACGATGTGGGCGCCGAGCTGACAAGCCATCTGCGCCGCGTACGCCACGACGTCGATGCCGTTCTCGCCTTCTTTCGAGAGCCCGGTCCCGCGCGGGTAGCTCCACATGACCGTCGGGAGGCCGACCTGCCGCGCCTCCTCGATCAAGGCACGGACCTGCTCGAGCATGGTGTTCTTGTAAGCGGTGCCAGGGTAGATCGTGTACCCGATGGCACTGCAGCCGAGCCGCAGCGCGTCCTTCACGGACGACGTGACGGCCGAACAAGGGTCTTTACCCGCCGTCAGCGAGTCGTTGTTGTTCACCTTGAGGATGAGCGGGATGCGCCCCGCGTAGTCGTTGGCGATCGCCTCGATGAACCCGAGGGGCGCTGCATACGCGTTACAGCCCGACTCGATCGCCAGCTCCACATGGTAACGCGGGTCATACCCGAGCGGGTTCTTGGCGAAGCTCCGCGCCGGACCGTGCTCGAAACCTTGGTCGACCGGAAGGATGACCAGCTTTCCCGTTCCGGCGAGGCGACCGTGCTCGAGCATGCGAGCCAGATTGGCGATGACGCCGGGCGGGTTGCCCGCGTACCAGGATAGGATCTCGCGGACTACGGCGGTGCGCTGGGTCATCTGATTCTCCTCGAGCTCGTGTCGTCGGACGGTCGTCTAACGGCCGTCGGCAGGTCGTCGGAAGGTCGTCGGAAGGTCGGCTCACCCGCGAACCCGCCTTCGCCGTCGCGGGTGGGGGACGGTCCTCGGGCCACCGGCGGCGGCAAGTTGGTACACCAGCCATCGACTCGCGGCAAGTCCCCGCCCCACCACCAGCGAGCGCCTCTCGGTCCAACGACCGTCGAGGTGCAACTTCGGTGAAGAAGAGTTGCACAGGCCGTTGCCACCCCATAGGGTGCCTCTCAGGCTCGTGGAGTACGCTCCCGACCAGCCGACCACCCGGTGAGGTGCGATCGGTCGTGATGCAAACCCACACGCCGACTGGCCTGGGAGGGTGCTGACTTTCGGGCCGAGCCGGCCCAAGCGATGTCGCGCGGGAGCAAGGAAGGTGTCGAGTAACGCCCGAAACGTAGCCAAGGCTACGTGAGGACGTATTGCAGACGTCTGACGGCGCCACCGTGCGGCAACGCGAAAGCCGGCGACGGGAGAAAGTCAGCGCCCTCCCGGCCTCGAGCGCCCTCGTTGGAGCGACTGCATGCGGATCCCGGCGTCTTTGGAACCCCTCATGGAGCGGGGGCTCATCGACGAAGTTCTGTGCCCATTGATGAGCGGGAAGGAGGCTCAAGTCTACCTGGTGAGATCAGGGGACGAGCTCCGCGTCTGCAAAGTTTATAAGGACGCAGCGGTTCGCAGCTTCAAAGACCGCGCCGACTACACCGAGGGTCGCAAAGGTCGCGGTTCACGGGACGACCGCGCGATCGGCAAACGCTCCAAGTACGGCAAGGAGCAGCTTGAGGCCGCGTGGCGCTCTGCCGAAGTCGACGCGATCTTTCTGCTGCGTAGCGCGGGGGTCCGAGTCCCCCAGCCATTTGCGTTTGAAGAGGGCGTCCTCCTGATGGAGCTCGTCACCGACCCGGATGGCAACCCCGCACCGCGGCTCGGCGACGTCGAGATGAGCGAAGCCGTCGCGCTCGAACTCATGGACCAACTTTTGGCGGAAGCCGTGAAGATGCTCCACGCCGGCCTCGTCCACGGAGACCTCTCTGAGTACAACATCCTCTACTCCGCGACCGGTCCCGTCATTATCGACTTCCCGCAGACCGTACACGCGTCGCAGAACAACGTGGCACGGAAGCTCCTGGTCCGCGACCTCGAGAACCTGACACGATACTTGGGCCGTTTCGCCCCTCAACTGCGCGGGCGACCGTACGGGCTCGAATTGTGGGGACTCTTCGAACGCGGTGAACTCACGCCGACGACGGTGTTGACCGGCGTCCACAAACAATCGAGCCGCAAGGCAAACGTCTCTGCGCTCATCGCGGACATGCGGCACGTCGAGCGCGACGTGATGCGGGACAAGGCCCGGGAAGCCGGCCCTGGTCAAAACCGTGGTGGGGCCCGCCACGACGACGCGGCGCTCTACGGTCAAGTTCCGCCCGAAGAAGGCCCCGCCGACGCGAGGACGCGGGACGTCGGGAGGGGAGCGCGTCACGACGGACGCCCTGCCGCTCGGCACGGCGAGGGAGCTCCCGACCGCCGAGATGGCCCCGCACCGCGCTTCGACGACCGAGGGACGCCCCCCAGGCGCGACGGCCCACCGCCGCGCTTCGACGACCAAGGGCCGCCCCCGAGGCGCGACGGCCCACCGCCGCGCTTTGACGACCGAGGACCGCCCCCGAGGCGCGACGGCCCACCGCCGCGCTTTGACGACCGTGGACCGCCCCCGAGGCGCGACGGCCCACCGCCGCGCTTCGACGACCAAGGGCCGCCCCCGAGGCGCGACGGCCCACCGCCGCGCTTTGACGACCGAGGACCGCCCCCGAGGCGCGACGGCCCACCGCCGCGCTTTGACGACCGTGGACCGCCCCCGAGGCGCGACGGCCCACCGCCGCGCTTCGACGACCAAGGGCCGCCCCCGAGGCGCG
>JADMJS010000283.1:14815-15964 GCA_018780435.1 Myxococcales bacterium | reverse complement strand
CACATGATCGTGACGGACATGCCGGTCTCGCGCCTCCCGGAGATGCGCGGCCTCGCCGATGAAGGCATCACGTCTTGTAAGCTCTTCATGGCCTATCCGGGCGTCCTCTACGTCGACGACGGGACGCTCTACCGCGCCTTCCGGCAAGCGGGAGAGAACGGCACACGCATCTGCATGCATGCCGAGAACGGCATCGTCATCGACGAGATCATCCGCGAAGCGCTCAACGCCGGCCACGTGTCGCCGGCTTGGCACGCGAAGACGCGGCCCACCCGGATGGAGGCCGAAGGCGTCCATCGTGCCATCGCCATCGCCGAGGTCGCGAACGTCCCACTCTACATCGTGCACCTCTCGAGCTCGGACGCGCTCGAGCAGGTCAAGCTCGGGCGCATGCGGGGCGTCGACGTCGTCGCCGAGACGTGCCCGCAGTACCTCTTCCTCGACGAGTCCGTGTACGAGAACGCCCCGCCTTGGCAGGGCGGCCACCGACACGCGGATCCCTTCGAAGGCGCGAAGTGGGTGATGACGCCCGCCCTGCGCGAACGCTGGAACCAGGACGTGCTCTGGCAGGGCCTGAAGCTCGGCTTCCTCTCGAACGTCGCGACTGACCACTGCCCCTTCTGTTTCAAGGAGCAGAAGGAGCTCGGTCGCGACGCCTTCACCAAGATCCCGAACGGAGCGCCCGGCGTCGAAAACCGCATGGCGCTCATCTACCACGGCGCCGTGACCGAAGGCCGGCTCGACCTCAACCGCTTCGTCGAGGTCACGTCGACCGCAGCGGCCAAGCGCTTCGGCCTCTTCCCGAAGAAGGGCACCATCGCGGTCGGGAGCGACGCCGACATCGTCATCTTCGATCCGGAGCGCGAGGAGACCATCAGCGTCGCGAACCCACACACCCACCACATGAAGGTCGACTACTCCGCGTGGGAGGGCTTCAAGGTGAAGGGTTACCCCGACACCGTCTTCTCGCGAGGCCGCTGCGTCGTCCACCAGGGCCAGCAGAAGGCGTCCGGGGGCGGGCAGTTCGTGAAGCGGGCGCTGGTCGGCTCCGTGTTGCGCTGATCCGCGTTTGCGGGCGGGGGGCGACCCCCGCAGCCCCCGTTGGCGCCACTCGGCGGCGTTGCCGCCTTGGGGGCGGTTGGCGCTGCG
>JADMJS010000283.1:0-14715 GCA_018780435.1 Myxococcales bacterium | reverse complement strand
TTGCCGCCTTGGGGGCGGTTGGCGCTGCGGGTGGGGGTGAACCGCGCGGCTCTGTATTCTTTCTGCGTTTGCGGGCGGGGGGCGACCTCCGCGGCCCCCGTTGGCGCCACTCGGCGGCGTTGCCGCCTTGGGGGCGGTTGGCGCTGCGGGTGGGGGTGAACCGCGCGGCTCTGTATTCTTTCTGCGTTTGCGGGCGGGGGGCGACCTCCGCGGCCCCCGTTGGCGCCACTCGGCGGCGTTGCCGCCTTGGGGGCGGTTGGCGCTGCGGGTGGGGGTGAACCGCGCGGCTCTGTTTTGCGTTTGCGGGCGGGGGGCGACCCCCGCGGCTCTGTTTTGCGTTTGCGGGCGGGGGGCGACCCCCGCGGCCCCCGTTGGCGCCACTCGGCGGCGTTGCCGCCTTGGGGGCGATGGCTTCTTCCCCGTGGCTCGGAGGCTCGCAGGCGTCAGGGGCCGGCGGTCAATCCGGTCGCTCGCGCGGTGGTCTTCGCCGAAGCAGTGCGCTCGGGCGGCCGGTTCTGGTGCTGACCGCCGAGCACTGACCGCCGAGCGCTTACCGCCGAGCGCCGGCCGCGACGCTTCTGCCCTTGGCCTCGCGCCGGCTGAGCCGGGTCGGAGGCTCGGTTTCGCCGACGCGTCGGTGCGTTGGGTGACATTGGACCGGGCTCCGGTTATGTAGGGCGGGTGTTACCGCCTCGCCGACAGCCGCTGGACTCCGACGCCGCGTTGAGGCTCGCCGACGGCGTGCTTGAGGGCGATGTGCGGGCGACAGCGCGACTCATCCGGGGCATCGACGACTTGAACCCGGGCGTTTGGAAGGCCCTCGACCCCCTCGCCGTTCACGCGGGAAAAGCCCGCGTCATCGGGATCACCGGCGCCCCCGGGGTCGGGAAGTCGACGCTTACCGGGCAGCTCGCGCGGCACTACGTCGCCCGAGGGGAGCGGGTCGCGGTCGTCGCCATCGACCCGTCGTCGCCCTATTCGGGCGGCGCCGTCCTCGGGGACCGCATCCGCTTCGACGCCGTCAGCGCGGACGTGTTCGTGACGTCGCTCGCGACGCGGGGGGCGCTCGGTGGGCTGTCTCGCGCATTGCCTTCCGTCCTCCTGGTGCTCGACGCGTTCGGCGCCGACCGCGTCATCGTCGAGACCGTCGGGGTGGGACAAGACGAGGTGGACGTCGCCGCCGTCGCCGACGCGACGGTCGTCGTCCTCGTCCCGGGGCTTGGGGACGACGTGCAGGCCATCAAGAGCGGGCTCCTCGAGATCGCCGACCTCTTCGTGGTCAACAAGGCCGACCGGCCGGGTGCCAAGCGGCTCCTCGCGGACCTCGAGCTCTCCCGCGACTCCCGTGCGCTCCGTACCGGGAGCCGGCCAGACGCGCTCCTGTGCCAAGCCCTGTCGGGCGTCGGCATCGTAGAGATCGCGGCCGCGCTCGACGCCCTGCCAGCGCCGAGCCGCCTCGGCCGCGCCCGGATCGCGCTCGCTGTGAAGTCCGCGGTGCAGGCCCGCTTCGACCACGCGCTCACGCAAGCGCTCTCATTGCGGCGGCAGCCGGTCGGGCCGCTACACACCTTCGAAGCGGCCGTTGAGTCGCTCTGGGCCGACGTGACCGCTCCTCTCGGGCCGACGTAAGCGCGGAGAGTCCATGAAGAAATCCAATCGAAAGGCGGCGCAGCGTGCCCCTGTGGTCACGGCAGCCGTGCCTCCTCCCGCGCCCATGTCGGTGCCGCTGCCTCCTCTCCCGGACGGCCCGACGTCCGCGCCGCTCTGGCTCCTGGCCGTCGGCGCCGCCCTCCTGCTCGTACCGCTGCTCCTGCCGGCGCCCGAGCTCGCGCGTGCCCCCCGTGCCATCGGGCTGGTCTCCGCGCTCGCTGGGCTCTCGGGGCTCGTCGCCGCGACTGTCGGGTTCGTGCCCGCCCTTCACGCCAAGGGCGGAGCCGCTGTCGCCATCGCCGCGGGCGTCGGCGCCATCCTGGCGGCTTTGGGCCTCGCGCCCGAGTGGCTCGCCTGGCCCGGTGATGGGGCCGGCGAGCGGCTCTTCGGCTTCCCCGTTCTGGCGCTCGCCCCCATCGCCGGCGCGGCGCTCCTGTCGGACCGACCGCGGACGGTCGTCCTAGTCGGGGGCGGCGCGGCCACGCTGCTCCTCGCGGCGCTCGTACACCCGTCAGCCGATCTGGACGTCGTGTCCCCCGCGTTCCTTCACCAGTGGCGGAATGGGTCGTGGGCTGGGTTCGCGCTGGTGATCCTCGCGGCGCTGGGCGTGGCGGGTGCCGTACTCGGCGGTCGCCCCACGGACCGGGTCGCAGGACCGTGGCTTGCTCGCACGGCCGGCGCCGCACTTCTGCTCGCGCTCCCAGCGTGGCTCGGCGTGCTCGTGGTGCGCGGGCTGCCGGTCCTCGGCCTCTTGGCCCTGGTCGTCGGCGCGAGCCTCCTCGTCATCTACGGGCTACGACGGCGGTCCGAGTCCCCGGGCGCAGCGCCAGCCCTCGCCATCGGCCGCCTCAGCGCGCACGCCGTCGAGGCGGTGCTCGTCGTCGGCGCTATCGGACTCTGGCTGCTGCTCAAGTCCTACACCTGGCGCTGGTCGACCACTGACGAGAACATCTACTTCTACGGGGCCAAGATCACGCTCGAAGGGCAGCTCCCTTACCGTGACTTCTTCTTCGCCCACCCGCCGATGCACCTCGTGGTGCCCGGTATCTTCTTCAAACTATTCGGGTTTTCCATAGGGCTGGCCAAAGCGATCCCCGTCGGGTCCTCGCTCGTCACAGGGCTCCTCATCTGGCATCTCGGGCGTGTGCGGCTCGGCCGGGTGGCGGCCTTCCTGGCGCTGGCCGCGTTCTTGTACGCCCACGAGCTGCTACAGGCCTCGACCAACATGAACGGCGTCGAGCTCACGAGCCTCTGGCTGACGGCCGGGCTCTGGGCCATCGCCTTCGGACGACCCCTGCTCGCCGGAGCCGCCCTCGGCGTCGCCGTCACCACCGGCTTCTACGCCATCGGCGGCGCCCTCGCGCTCGTGGCGATGGCCCTCACGCGCGGCCGCTTCGGGCTCCGGGTCCTCATGGCCTTCCTCGCCGTCGCTGGCGGGATCAATCTCCTCTTCTGGTTCGTTGGCGGGGACGACTTCCTTGCCGCCGTCTACGGCTACCACGTGAAGAAGGACGAGAAGCCGCTCATCGGGGAGTTCCTGAAGGCCCTTTACCACCACACGCCGCTCTTCGTCGGTCTGCTGCTCGCCCCGGCGCTCGGGGCATGGCAGCGCTTCCGTGGCTACGCGCTCCCCGGCGGCAACGCCGAACCGGAACAGCCCGGGTCCTTCTTTGCGCCCTTCAAGCTTTGGGACGAACCCGGCCTCGGGAGCGTCAAGATGGCCTTCCTCGTGTGCGCGACCCTCCTCGTCGAGTTCACGATGTTCCAGGAGCTCTACGCGTTCTACTTCGCGCTCCTGTTCCCGACGGCGGCTTACTGTACGGGCTATTCGCTCGCCGCCATCGGGGGCGCCATCGTCGACGGCCTCCACGCGCTCACCGCCCGTCAGATCCGCCCCTTCGCCGTCGCGATGGCCTTCACCGTCGCGTGGGGACTCTGGCTCCCCCTCGCGGTCGAAGCGAACTGGGCCTTCTCGAACCCCGGTCGGGGCAAAGACGCGCTCCCGGCCAAAGGCGTGAACCCCGAGTGGCTCGAGCGCGGCGAGGTACGTCCCTACCCGTGGATCGCCCCGGCGGCTTGGGACGCCGTTGCGACCCCCGTCGTCAAGGCGCTGTTCTGGCGGGACCACCGTCTCAAGGGCGAGATCACGCCCGGCTTCCGTCACTTCCTCTGGCAGAAGGCGCTGCACCTCGACGCGGCCGACGAGATCGCGGCCTTTGTGCGCGACGGCTCGGAGCCGGACGAGACCGTGGCGGGCAACTCCCTGGTCGCGCCCCTCGTCGCCCTCGTCGCCGACCGCCGTATCGCCGGCAATCAGCTCGATACGAACGGCAAGCGGTACAAGACCGGCAATACGACCCTCGAGGCTTTCTTCACGGCCATCTGCAAGGATCGGATTCGTTACCTCGTCGCCGCGCCGTCCGGGTTCTTCAGCGACTCGTTATTGTCGTCTCTCCCGACCGTGCGGACCTACTTCACTCGGGTGAAGCAGATCGCCTCTCCGATGAACAAGTTCGAGCGGCCCGGTGCGCCGCCCTTCGCCGTGAGCTTCTGGGAGGTTCGCGATCGGACCGCGGACGCTGAGGGCTATCGCTGCCGTTGGATCGATCCCCGCGCGGGCAGGTGATCCCGAGCTCTCGGAGGCGTCAAGGGCACGTGAGCGTGAGGGTGCACTCGTCGGCGGTGAACGAGGCTCCGGAGGGGAAGGATCTCCCAGGGCTCGCGTCGAAGGCATCGTGGCAGGCCGTGAAACAGCCCTGATCGGCCCATCCGCCGCACTCGTCGTAACAGACCGCGGAAATGAAGCCCGTACACTCGTCGGCGTCGCCCCAGGTGCAGTCTGCGTTTGCATCCACGGTCCCTTGCTCGCATCGGCAGTCGATGGTCGGGTCGGAGCAGGGTTGCCCGGCCGGGCCGCAGGGCTGGCCGATGCAGAGGCCCAGATAACACTGGTCGGGCGTGGTTGCCGGAGCGCCGTCGTCACACGAGCCGGCGGAGAGTGGCTCGGCGCCGCACTGGTTGCCGCTGCACGAGTCGACGGTGCATGAGTTGCCATCATCGCAATCGCTTGCCTCGACGCACGCGCTCTCGTGGGCGACGCATTCGCCGTTTTTGCATGCCGCGGTGACCGATGCAGCGTCGCCATCATCGCAAGGGACCGATATGGACTCGGCCGACGACACACACAGTCCTCCCGTGCACCCGTCGCTCGTGCATGGATTCCCGTCGTCGCAGTCGCTTGCGACGGCGCACTCCGTATCCACGCCAGCGCATAAGTACTTCCCGCAACGGTCGGCGGACGTGGCCGGATCGCCGTCGTCACAGGCGGCGCCGGGCAAGGACCACGTCCAGGTGCACACCTTGGTGCCGGATAGTTCTACGCAGGTGTCCTTCGAACAGGGCATGCCGTCGTGACAGTCCGCATCGGCCTGACACGCGATGCTCCGAACGAGCGTGCCATTGGAATCGAGCGAATGCCGGGTCAGGAGCTCGCCCCGGAGAGTCGAGAAGCCGAGCGTCTCGACCACCAGACGCTGCGGCCTCGGGGCCGGCGTGCCATCTGAGAGATCATTGCGAACGAACGCGAGAGGTCGCCAGCCGACCGGCGTAGGGCCGGGCCTCAGAGCCCACGGTCCGAGCTGCCGCCAGCCCGAGACGGGGTGGTGGGCGAGGCCGATCGACGACGTGACGAGCTCTTCGGGAGCGCCTTCCCCGCTCCTCCGGCGCAAGAGCACCAGCCGCTCCTCTCCCATCGCCGTCGGTTCGCCGATCTTGCCGAAAGGAAGGTGGACCAAGACCGGCTTTGAGAAGGTGGTCCCATGCGGCAGCAAGGTAATGGTCGGGAGTCCTTCCGAATCGGAGCTCGGCTCGATCGACACCGTCACCGTGAGCGTATCGGGGCCCTTGGCCGGCAGCTCGTCGCCATCGAGTTCGAGCTGAAACCCGTAGAGCAGACTGTTCGGGGCGTCGACCACGAGCGCGCCAGATTTCCCGCGAGTGAAGGTATAGGAGTACGGACCGTCACCCGTCGTGACCGTGTCGTCCATCGAATCCGGGGGACCGACGTCCACGGCGTCCATCCCCGTTACGTCCTGAGCGGACGTCGCTGTCGGATCCGGCTCCGAACATCCGAGCTGAGAGAACATGAGCGCGGTGAGGAGCCGGGGCGTGATGGCGGGTAGGGTCGGCAAGGTGCCCTCCAATCGATACAAAATGGCGAACTTTGGACGTTATACTCCCGAGACCTCGAGGTTCAAGCTCGACCGAGCCCTTATCCCGGCTCTGAGCCGGTTGCGGGGCGACGGGCCGCCCATGTACCGTGTCGCCATCTCCCAGATTCGCTTGGATACGCGGCCCGCCGCCGCGTCTCTGGGCCCGAGGTCCCGATGCGACGCAGCTTTGAACGTGCTCTCCTCCTCCTCACTCTGGTGTCCGCGCCCCTCTACGTCCGCTCCGCGCTCGCTGTCGACCCACCGCTCACCTTTCAGGTGCAAGGACGTGCGCTGACGCAAGCCGGGCTGCCTGCGACGGACGGCGTCTACGCCGCGACGATCAGCTTCTAAGCCGAGCTCGCCGATCCCGCTCCGCAGTCGCAGGTGACGGGGATGGCGCTCTCGATCGTCGACGGCATCTTCAGCTTCAACGTCGTCCCACCGTCGCCCACGCCGTTCCTCCAGGGGACCCCGCGCTGGGTCGGCATCAAGCTCGGTAACGAGCCGGAGATGGCGCGCGTCTCGATCGGCGAGGTCCCTTATGCCGCACGCGCGCGAGTCGCGTCTCAGCTCGAGTGCTCCGGCTGCATCACGACCGACCAGCTCAGCCCGTCGGTGGCGGCGGCCTTTCAGGCGGCGCTGACGCTCCATCCTGTCGCGACGTCGGGAAGCTACCTCGATCTGAACGACAAGCCGACGCTGCTCAAGGGCGACACCGGTCCGGTCGGCCCGCCCGGGCCCCAAGGCGAGACAGGTGCGAAGGGTGACGCCGGCGCCAAGGGTGATAAGGGCGACAAAGGCGATCAAGGTGTTCAGGGTATCCAGGGGTTACAGGGCATCCAGGGCGTCCCGGGCACCCCGTCGGTCAACGACACGTACACCAAGTGGGGCGTCGCGACGTGTGGCATCGGCGACGAGCTTCTCTATGCGGGATACGCATTTGGAACATGGTACAGTCATGGCGGCGGGTCGCCCAAGCCGACGTGCATGAAAGAAGGCGATCCCGGTGCTTCCTACAACGGCTCGAACCACGGCAGCTATCTCGTCGCCCTCGGGACGTATTACTCCGGCAATGATGGCGTCCATCAGCCGGCCGGCGTGACGGACCGGCGCTCGATCCCCTGCGCCAAGTGTGCGACCCAGAAGACCTGCTATCAGGTCGATGGCAGCGCGACCTGCGCCGCGGGCTGGAGCACGCTGTACGTCGGCGAGCTCGTGGGAGGCTATTACAACTACGGCGGCAACCTAGACGCCTTCTGCTACGAGCTCAACAACGGGGCGCCTCAGACCCAGAACGGCAATCTGAATCAGGTCTTCGCCGCCAGCACGGGCGACCCGGGCTACATGATCGGGAACGTCGCCGGCTACCGGCACGTGAAGTGTGCGGTGTGTTGTAAGTAGAGTTCCGCTCGGCACGAGCCGGGCGCCGAGGGTGGCTCCTGCCCATCCGGCGCGGTGCCCCGAAGGGTCGCGTTCAGCCATCAACCCGGGCGCTGGCTCCAGCCGGAGCCGACGCGGAGCCATCAGCGGTCAGCCTTCAGCGGTCAGCCCGGCAAGGACAGGTATCGTCGCGCGAGAGCCGACAGGTCGACCGGCCGGTCGGGGCCCGAAGCTGGACGCAGACGGCCGATCGCTGATAGCCATTTCGAGGCCGGGGTTACTTACGACCGAGCCCACGGCTCGGAATCAGCTCTCTCGAATCATGGCGTCGAGCCGGTCGAGGCCGAGCTCGAGCTGGTCCTTGTTCGGACCGAAGCTGATTCGCACATATCGTCGGAGGCGCGATGGGATGTGCTCGCGGCGTTTGCCCGGGTTGACGTCGAAGAACTGGCCGGGCACGACCACGACCTTCCGCTCGAGGGCCTTCCGGAAGAAGGCCATGCCGTCGCGGAGCGGCGCGGGGAGGTTCTCGAGGCTCGCGAAGCAGTAGAAGGCGCCTTGGGGTTCCGCGTCGAGGTGCATACCCATCGCGCGCAGACGCTCGACCACGAGGCGACGTTTCTCGTCGAAGGCCGCCTGGATCGAACGGGCTTCCGCGTCCGCGTGCTCCTGGGTGATGAGGGGGAGCGCCGCGCGCTGCACGGGGTGCGACGGGCCCCCGTCGATGAACGAGCCGGCCGAGGTGATCCGCTCGATGACCCACTCCGGGCCCACGGTCCACGCGAGGCGCCAGCCCGGGTATCGCCAGTTCTTGGTGAGGCCGTCGACGATGACGACGGGGTCCTTGTTGACGTCCTGCACGTAGCGCATCGCGGAGAGCGACGGCCCGTCCTGGCGCGCGGCGCCCCCGTAGAGGTAGTGGGCGTAGAACTCGTCGATGATGAGGACGCACCCGAGCTCGCGACAGATGTCGACCCAGGCGCGCAGGGCGCCGCCGCGGATGACGTGGCCCGTGGGGTTGCACGGGTTCGAGATCAGCAGCGCAGACAGGCCCTTTCCGACGATCTCCTTGCGGAGACGGTCTGGCGCCAGGTCGAAGCCCAGCTCGCCTTCGAGCAGGATCGGGAGTGGCACAAAGGCACGGAAGAGGTCGAGCAGCTCCTCATATGCCGTGTAGTCGGGCAGGAAGTGGCCGAGGTTCACGTTCCCGAGCGTGGCCGCGATGCGGGTGAGCGCGAGGCGGCCGCCGGACGAGATCGCGACGTTCTTCGCAGTGAACTTCGACTTCATGCCGACGCGATAACGGGCGTTGTAGAGCTCCGCGACGGCCTCACGCACTTCGAGTAGGCCCTGCACCGGGGCGTACTCGTTGGAGCCCGGATCGACCTCGATGCTCTCGATGCGATGCGGCGAGCCGGGGAGGGGGCCCGTCTCGGGCGCGCCTTGGCCGAGGTTGGCCCAGTCCGGATGGCCGTAGTGAAAGCCGAGCTTGGCGGCTTCGGTCATCACGTAGATGACCCCCGTCTTGTGCATGGGCCGGAAGACGCCGTGCGCCTCCGGATTCATGACGGCGTCGGCGTCGGCGACGTTCAGCGACGGAGGGGTGTTTGGATCGCTAGGGTACTTCGGCTGGGTGCTCATGGGCTGGGGAGCCTACACGGGCCATGGCGGCGGCGCTACATCCAGACGTGTACCGCGCCGATCCGCCTGCGGCGTCAGCGGCCGGACGCAGCCGAGGCCCGGTCGTCGGTGCGCAGCGA
The DNA here is from genome assembly GCA_018780435.1 of Myxococcales bacterium. Lineage (GTDB taxonomy): Bacteria > Myxococcota_A > UBA9042 > SXOO01. The sequence goes on along the minus strand of JADMJS010000283.1, from coordinate 5,714 downwards.
GGAGCGGGCCGGATCTTTGGCCGCAAACCAGACACCGAAGAGGGTCTGTTGGATGAGCTGTCCGAGCCACGCGACGAGACCGAAGACGGTGGCGGCGACGTCGCCGGTCGCGACGCCGTAGAGGGTGAGCGGCTTCAGCAGGAAGTACCAGTACACGCCGACGTTGGCGGGAGGATTGGGCAGCATCATGCCCACGACCACGCAGCACATCATCGCGTACGCGGCGATGAGCGGGATGTGGAGGGACGCGAAGCCGAGCGAGAGCACGTAGTAGCCATAGCCATTGAGTGCCCAGTACAGCATCGACCAACCCAAGAAGTCGACGAAGTGCCGGCGCGAGGGCAGGGCGGCGAGGCCGTCCATGAAGGTGCGGATGAGGCCGAGGACCTTCCGCGTGAGGCCAGCCGAGACCAGGTTGCCGAGGCGCTCGAGGAGCCGAAGGGTCGAGTCGGGACGTAGCGCCGTGGCCGTGAGCACGATGAGGGCGCTCGTGAAGACGGCGAGCGCGGCGTAGGCGCCGATGCGGATCTCGGTGAAGGCGGCCTGCTCCTGGCCCGGTAGAAAGAAGAGCACCACGGAGAGGACAAAGCTCACGATGAGGCCGTCGACGACCCGCTCGACCACGATGGTCGCGAGGGAGGCGCTCATTCGAATGTCGGTCTCCCGCGCGAGGAGCAGCGGCCGAGCGAGTTCACCGAGGCGAAAAGGCAACAGGAACAGGTACATGAAGCCGAGGCCGCTGACCCGGTTCAGCACGCCGAAGTCGACATGGCCGAGGGGTCTCAGGAGCGGGTACCACCGGATGACCCGAAGGAAGTGGATGACGGTGAGGACCGCGCAATAGGGCGCGAGGTAGACGAGGTCGAAAGACCAGCTCGCGCCGGATCGCACGTAGTGGCCGTCGAGCTGAAGGCCGTGTTCGAAGATGGTGGCCAGCGGCCAATCCGCCGCGCCGAGCCAGATGAAGACGCCCCCCACGAGGAGGCCGAGGAGCCACTTGAGGGCCTGGCTCATAGCCGGACGACCTTGTGCAGGTACTCCGCCGGAACCCCGGCCCGTCGCGTGGCGTTGCGGGTGTCGAGGATGAGGTGGCCGTCGCGGGCGAGCGCGACCAGGTCAAAGGCGGTGTGATCAGTCGTGATGATGGCGAGGTCCGACGTGCGCGCGTCGGACTCGGAGACCGAGGCGTAGCGTCGTCCTTCGACCTCGATCGCAGGGACGTGGGGATCGGTGTAGACCACGTCGGCGCCCTTACGGTGGAGCAGCTCGATGATCTCGAGGGCTGGGGACTCTCGGACGTCATCGATGTTCGGCTTGTACGCGACGCCGTAGAGGCAGATTCGCGATCCTCGGACGGCGCGGCTGTGGTCGTTCAAGGTATCGGCGGCAAGCTGTACGACGAAGCCGGGCATCGACGCGTTGATGGTCTGAGCCAGCTCGATGAATCGGGCGGTGTAATTGTGGGAACGCAGCTTCCACGAGAGGTAGAGCGGGTCGATGGGCAGACAGTGCCCGCCCAGGCCGGGACCGGGGTAAAAGGGCATGAAACCAAAGGGCTTCGTGCTGGCTGCGGCGATGACCTCCCAGGTGTCGATCCCGAGCGTGTTGCACATGAGCGCGACTTCGTTGACGAGGCCGATGTTCACCGCCCGGAAGGTGTTCTCGAGGAGCTTGGCCATCTCCGCCGCGTCCGTCGACGAGACAACGTGGACGGTCTCGATGACCTGCCGATAGAGCGCTGCGCCCATCTCGGTGCAGGTCGGCGTCACGCCGCCGAGAACCTTGGTGGTATTGCTCACCCCGTAGCGCGGATTGCCTGGGTCGGTGCGCTCCGGCGAGAAGGTCAGGAAGAACTCCTCGCCGCAGCGGTAGCCGACCTCTTCGAGCATAGGCAGACCGACCTCGCGGGTGAACCCGGGGTAGGTCGTCGACTCCAAGATGATGAGCTGGCCACGTCGGAGGTAGGCCTTGATCTCTCGGAGCGCACTGACGACGTAGCTGAGGTCGGGCTCCTTCGTCTTGTTCAGCGGGGTGGGGACGCAGACGATGATGGCGTCGGCGTCCTGAAGTTCACGAAAACGCGCGGTGCTTCGGATCTTCCCCGCCTTGACCAAGAGGCTGAGTCGTTCCGATGGGATGTCACCGATGTAGCTCTCGCCGCGGGCGATCGCAGCGACTCGGGCCTCGTCGATGTCGAGCGCGAGGACCGAAAAGCCAGCGTCGGCCACGGTGACCGCCAGCGGCATACCGACGTATCCCATGCCGACCACGGCGACCATCGCCGATCGAGCGGTGATCTTGGCCGCGAGGAGCTGAGCGGCCCCCGACGCGCCGCTTGTCGACGGTTCCGAGGGCCTGAGTGACGTGACCTGTGACGAACGTTTGGTCGTCACGGGAGGGTCTTGATCCCGAGGCCGGCGGGGTAGCCGTAGCTGACGTCGTCGTCGTAACCGTAAGCGATGACCGACACGGCCTTGGTCGCCGAGAGCACGTGGACGCCTTCGCTGACCGGGCCGCGGTAGACGCGGTAGGTCGTCCCCGCGATGGCCGTGAAGGACGCGTCAGGGACGGTGGCGTTGTCCATGGTCACGACCGTGTCGGGCTCGGCGACGATGGTGATGTAGTTCTCGGCGTACTTCGGAGGCGTGAGGAAGACGTAGTCCGTGAGCCACTGCTCGGCAGGAGCGACCAGGATCAGCGTCGGATCGCCGATGGGGGCGCACTCGCTCGTCGTGCCACCGAAGACCGGATCGGTGTAGGTCTCACAGGTGAAACCGGAGCCGCACGCGGCGTCGTTGATACACGCACCCGACATGCACGTACCGGAGCAGGTCCAGTTCTGCGGGCACTGCGAGTTCGAGCTGCAGGAGTCGAGTCCGGGGCCGACCACCTCGAAGGAGCTGGCCAAGAACTGGGCCACCATCACCGGCTGATTGGCGGTGATCTGGAAGTCGCCGTCGACGACGAGCTCTTTCATCTGGCCCGCGTTGAGAGTGAACGACGGGGGCGAGACGACGGCCGGGTTGACGGTGATTTGCGTGCCGTCCTGATGGGCCACGACGCGCACGTACTCCGGCTCCTTGAAGCGACGCTTGCTACGGGCGATGACGTAGGACTTACCCCACGCCGGGACCGGTGCCATCTGTTGCTCGAGGTGGTCGGCGCAGCACTTGTCGCCCGTCACCGCGGCTTCGTGGCCCGCGAACACGAGGATGGGCTTGTCGGACGTGATGAGCGTGCCGCTGAGGTCGCTGTCCGAGATGGTCGACTCGATGTTCAGCACTTGCCCCGCGGCGAGCCCGAAGGACTTCGGCGAGCCGGCCGTGAGGCTGCCCGCGGCACCGGCCGACGCGGCGGCCGTGGTGGTGATGGTCACCGTCGTGTCGGCTTTGGGCGCGAGGATAGTAGCGAAGGCGTGGAAGGTCCCGATGTCCTTGAGACTCACGACTCGATATTCGGTCCCGAACGAGCTCGTCGGGAAGAGGACCGACGCGTCGTTCGAATAGACCTGTTCGTTCTCGAGCGGGTTGAACTGATAGGCCGTCACGGGTTGGTTGCTGGTGATGTGGAACCCGGCGTCGGACAAGCCGCCGCCCTGAATTCCCCACTTCTTGTCGAGCTGGAAGATCTCAAGCGAGAGCGGCGCCAGCGTTCGCTCGTCGACGGTGCCATCGGGGCGTTCGAGCTTGACTTTCGCGGCGTTGGACGCCGACGTGTTCGAGACGATGACCGCGAAGGTGGCGTTCCACGCGTCCGCGCCACCCTCGGGGTCGATGGCGTTGTCGAGATCGATCGCCCAGAACTCGCAACCGGCGTTGGTCCCCGCCTTCGAGTCGTTGCCGCAGCCGCCTTTGCAGAGGCCGTTCGCACATTCGAGCGACTCGGCAGCACAGTCCTGCTTTACGACGAAGCCGGTCCCATCCTGCGCGCACTCCACGGCACGGCCGAGCTCGTCGCACTTCTTCACGCCGGGGTAACATTGATAGCATTGACCGGCGTTACAGAGGCCTCCGGCGGGGCAAGACTCGATCACCTTCGGGCTCCCGTCGACGCATTCCACGACGTCCATGCCGCTGCAGGTGCGTACTCCCGGCGCACACGCGGTGCAGTAGCCCTGAAAGCAGCTCTGACCCGCTTCCGGGCACTCCGGATCGGCGAGGCACTCGACGCACTCGCCCTCGGTGTTGCAGCGGTCGTTGATTCCCTGACAGTCCTTGTCGGACTGGCAGCCTTCGCCCGTGCCGTCGCTGCCGTCGGCGCTCGTGGTGCCGTCCGTGCCGTCGGTGCCGTCGGTGCCGTCGGACCCGTCAGAGCCGATAACCCCATCGGAGCCCGGGTCGCCCCCCGTGGGGTCGAAGCCGACGTTCCCGTCGGTACTGTCACTGCCGTCGTCGTCACCACCCCCGCCACGGCGGGCGCTACAAGAGGCAACGGCGATCACGCCGACCAAGACCATGAGGTGGCGGCCGAAGCGCGCCGACGCCGACGTCGTATGGACCCGAGAAGACAGCATGCCCACGCTCCCAGAGCTTACGAGGGGGCTGACCGCCAAGCTCGAAGCTCGAAGCGCGGCAGTATGCGCTTCTCACCCGCTCGGGGCAACGCTCGAAGTTCCATCACACTCCAGCGGAACGAGCGCCCCGCGCCCCGCACTCGGTTCACGTCGCCTTGCTCGCCGCCCGGATGGCGATTAGCCTGCATTGGAATGCTCAGCGTCGTCCGAAACCGCCCGCCCCGCTCCTGGTACGCCCGCTCGTGGGAAGGGATTGTGGCGCTCGCGTGCCTCTTCGTGGTCGTCGCCTCGACGGCGCTGGCCGTTCCGCCCCCCGGAGACACGTCGCTGCCGCCGGATGCGCCCCCGCTGACGGGTCCCGATCCGAACGCCGGCTCGCTCATCAGCCTCCGAATCACGGGTGGCTTCATGCCCTATCGGCTGGTGAGCTACGAAGTCTTGTGGCGGCGGCGCGTCGCCGTAGCGAGTCACTACCGCTCTTTCGTGAACGTCGATGAGGCGCTGCACGACATGAAGCTCCTTCAGACCGTCGAGTTTGAAGCACTTCTCGACGCGCTGGAGAAGGAGGACAGCGTCTTCACGCTCCCGCCAGAGCCTACCGGCGCACGGTCGGTCGGTTCTCAGCGCTTCGAACTCGAGGTCCGGCGAGGTGACCGGAAGGCCGTCATCAAGGTCAGCGAACCGGATGGCCTCGCCGACCCGCGGTACGCGCGCGCCATCGCACGGGTTCGGGCTGCCGTGGTCGGCGTCGTTGGCGAGCTGCCCTTCCGAAACGCCTTCTTCGACGCGGGCGCGTTCGGGTTCCTGAACCTGACGTCCGTGCCGGTGACGCGTCTCTGGGTCGACGGTCGCGACACCGGCCTTGAGACGCCCGTCTATGGGCTTGAGCTGTCTCAAGGACCGCACACGCTGAAGGTGGTCTCGGTGGACCCAACCGCGAAGGGCTGGGAGCGCGAGCACTCGATCCGCGTCGATCCGGGAATGACCACCCTCCTTCACTTGGATTTGCGGTGATCCATGACTGACGTCACCTCCACCGAAGGCCATCCCCCTGCGCTTCGGGCGCTCATCCGGAGCGTCCTCGCGGTTCGGGAATCTGGCCTCGTGGAGTCCGCGGTACAACGTTTCCTCGACGACGGGCTCGCCGGCGAGGTGATCGAGAGCCTCCGCCACCTGATGACGGACATCGACGGCGAGGGCT
>JADMJS010000744.1 GCA_018780435.1 Myxococcales bacterium | reverse complement strand
GGCGGGATCGCCGTGGTAGCGGGTGTTCCAGGCGCGGCCGAGGGCGGACTTGTAGCTGTCGTAGTCGAACTCCCAGCGAGCGAGCAGGCCCGTGTCGAACGCGTAACGCTGCTCCGGCGGGACGTAGCCGCCGCAGGTCGCGCCGGCCGTGCAGTCGACGTCGCTCCGGCAGGTGCCCGAGGGGATGAAGCCGACGCAAGTGCCCGCGTCACAATCGAAATCCGACTCGCAGCTCCCGCTCTGATCGGAGCACTTCCCGCGTTTGGCGTTCGAGCAGTCGCCGAGCTTCTCGGGTGAGGCGTCCTGGCGCAGGCCGTTCTTGAAGCCGTCGATCTGGTCCGCCGTACGCCGGCTGGTCCACACGCGGACGTCGTCGAGGCCGCCTAGCCCGTCGCCGAGGCGCAGCGTCGCGCCGGCGCCCGGGACCGGCCATCGCCCATTCCCAGCCGCGTCCGCCTTCCACGTCGCGAGGGCGGCCTTACACGACGTGCAGTCGGCCGCGACGTCGCTGATCGCGTTCTCGATGAGGAGCTCATCCGGGTCGCGCTTCCGGGTACACGCGCCGCACGCGCTCGAGGTCGGGCTGGCGGCACAGACGGCGTCGCAGGAGCAGGTCGTGTCGCAGTCGGGCTGGCCGCCGTCGTCCGAAACCGGGACCAGTGCGCCGTCCGCGAAGAGCACGATGTCGCCGGTGTCCGCGTCGAAGCGGGCGGCCACGTGAGTCCAGCGGTCGAGGGAGGCCGGGGGCGAGACCGCGCGCACCGTGCGGGTCACAGCGCCGCCGCGAAGGACGTTGACGCGCACGTTCGCACGCTCCTCGCAGGTCACGAAGTCGGCGAAGCAGCCGGCGCAGGTCGGCGAGAGCGCCGTCCCCACGCTTGCCCCGGTCGCCGTCTGGAGACCCGCCGCGACGCACGCCGCGAGGTCGCCCGTCGCCGGGCAGGCTCGCCCAGCCGCCTCCATCAGCTCGGTCAAGTCCACCGACTTGCTCGCCTTGAGCGCGCTCAGGATCGCGCCGTCGGTCGTCGGCAGGACGTGGCCGCGGCAGGTCGCCGTGGAAACGCCGGTCGCGGTCACGCACTCGGCGTTGGTCGCGCACGGCAGATCGCAGGGCTCGGTGCCGTCCGGGCAGACCGAGCACAGGCCCGCCGTGCCGTCGTCGGCGCAGGGCGCGGGGACCGGCATCTCGCCGGGCAGGCTCGCGCCGGGGCCGTTCTCGCAGCGCCAGAGCGCGCAACCACCGCCGTCGCAGCGGTCGTATGCGGCGTCGCAGTGGAGCGACGGCGCGCCGACCTGGAGCTCATAACCACCGCCGCTCGACCCAACCTGGCGGGCGACGGTCTGCCACTCGCCGGCGGCCGGCGCGTCGGGGAGCACCCAGGCCTCCACGGTGCCGGGGAGCGCTTCGAGGGCCGGCGTCGCGGCGACCTCGACGGCGCCGCCGCGGAGGTCCGCGAACTTGGTGAAGGGGTCGCCCTTGAGGGTGATCGTGTCGAGCAAACTGACGGGGCTGGCGCGGCCCGAGAGCGAGAGCCCTTCGGCGCCGAGCGCGCCCGAGAACGCCACGACCCGCTTGCAGGTCCCGTCGTCGCACGTGAGGCCGCCGGTGCACGGGGTCGCGGCGTCACACGTCGGTGCGGGCACGACGGCGAGCTTGGTGTCGAGATCGGCGCGGATGCCGGGCGAGAAGGTGATACCGAAGAGCTCACGTTCGTGGGTCGCGAAGTAGATGCCGACTTTGTCGATGTCGACGGCGATCGGGAGGTCCGAGAGCAGGTTCGGGAGGGGTTCCGCCGGCAGGATGCAACTGAAGCTCTTGTCGAGCGTGCCGTCGCCGTCGAGGTCGATACACGGCGGGAAGGGCGAGAGCTCGGGGCTGATGCCCGGAAGGCGCGTCTCCATCCAGCGGAAGAGGTTGCGCGAGCCATCCTTGAGCTCGTTCATCGCCGGCGCGAGGTCCAGCGTGCTCAGGTTATTGAGCTCACGTCGCACGATCACGGTCGGCAGCGGCACGAGCAGCGCGCTCGGCGAGGGGTAGACGTCGTAGAAGAGCGTAACGCCGCTGTTCGCGAGGCTCGCCGGGACCGGGGCCGGCCGCTGCAGCGCGTCGATACACGCGGCGTCCGGGTCGTTCGGATCGGGTTTGTGGCAGTTGTAGGGCCAGTCGTATTGGCAGGTGTCCGGCAGCGCATCGCCGTCCGGGCCGTCGATGCAGCTCGCAGGGCACTTGCCGCCGGCGCAATTGCCGAAGCCGGTGCAGTCAGCGTCCGTGGCGCAGGTCACGGGGTAGGTCGGCGTGGCGCCCGCGTCGTCGTAGTACGGGCGCTTCCAGAACACGTCGCCATTGATGCCGAGCGAGGTCGGCGCGGGGATGGGTCCGTAGGGCGTGTTGATGAGCCGTATGTTCAGCGTGATCCCCGGGCTCGCGACCGCGAGGTTCGGGACCCAGAAGGGCTCGTACCAGACGCCCTGCAGCGAGATCTCGCCGCCGAACTCGGTCTCGGGCTTGTAGCGGAGCCGCGCCGTGCCCTTCAGCGGCTGCTGCTGCGGGCGGTCGAGGAAGGGCGCGGGCAGATCGAGGCACTCGATCTTCGCCGGGTCGAACGCGACGAAGGGGCTCTGGTCGGACGCGAGGCCGGCCTTCACGAACGACTCGTAGTCGGGGATGCAGTGGCTCGGCTCGAAGAGCACGCTGCCCGTGAACTCGAGGGTCGGGCTGCTGTTCAGGAGCACCTCGAAGGCGAGCTCGTTCAGCTGCAGGAGCTTCACGGCAGGCAGGTTCCAGTCGGGCCGAATCACCTGCCACGGGAAGTTGAGCGCGCCCTTGAGGCGGAGGCCAGAGGTGTCGACGCCGATCTCCGCCACGATGGACGGCAGGCTCGGCAGCAATCGGCCGAGCCCACCCGGCAGCGGGCCGAAGGGCACGGTCGGCTCGGACGGGGCGCCCGGATCGTTGCCGATGATCGACTCGAGGCCGAGCGGCTTCAGGACGCCCCGCGGCGGCGCAATGGTCGCGGCGAGTGTGAGGCCGCGCTTGACGGTCGTGTTGGGCGCGATCTCGACCTCGGGGAACGCGCGGCTCGCGAGTGCGACGGCGACGGCCGGCTTGACGCACGGCGACGGCTGGCCAAGGAGGAGATCCGTGAATCCTTGCGGGAGGATACCGGCCGGCAGCGTCAGCCCGCAGATGGCGCCGACGAGGTAGAAGCCGGTCTTCTTGCCGAGCGAACCGTAGCCTTCGAGCTGCATCCCGAGCGGCCCGACGTTCACCGGGGCCGGCAAGGTCACGTTGGCGCCGCCGCCGAGCTTGAAGGACACGCCCGACGTGGAGGCCTTCACCTCGACCGTCAAGTAGCTGATCTCGAGGGTGTTCTCACCGATGAAGGCCTTGAGCGGCTCCACGTCGGCGGACACGCCGCTGACCTTGTCGCCGATGCCGCCGGAGAGGGTGAGCGCGACGCCCGCGCCGCCACCGAGCTCGAAGAGGCCCGCAACGCTCACCTCGACCGGCTGCTCGCCGAGCGGCACAGTGAAGATGCCGCGAATGCCGGCCGACGCGGCCGTGTTGCTGCCGACCGACGCCGAGAGCGACACGGCGATGGACTTCAGCGACAGGCCGGGCACGAGCACCGGTAGCCCGCTGCCGTCGACGATGCCGATGGCGTCGATGCCGACCGAGCCGCCGCCGATGGACAGGCCGCCGCTGAGCGTGGTGACTGCGAGGTTGGCCCACTCGCCGGGGAGGCCGGGGATGAGGCCGCCGCTGAAGGGCTTCCAGGTCGTGGCGGGGCACGCGTCGCTCGTGCCGGCGCAACACGTCTCGCCGGTCGCCGTCTCGCCCGCGAGGCAGAGGGTGGCGCTGAGCTTCGTGCTCTCGCCGTCGTAGCCGGCCGTCGCGAGGAGGTGGAGCGGCTCGCCGACGAGGTTCGGGGCGATGACGTCGACCTTCACGTCGAGGGCGGAGACCTTGAAGCCCTGGGCGCAGAAGCTCGCACGCATTCCGAGGAGTTGCGCGCCGAAAGGTAGCGTCAGCGTGCCGTCGATGGCGCCCGCGAGGCAGACCTCGCCGCCCGCGTAGCTGCCGCTGAGATCGACCTGGTTCAGCCCGGGGACGGTCGTGAGCGAGAGCGAGGTCGCGAGTTTGACGGAGTCGATGCGGCCGCCGACGATGGCCGCGGCGCCTTCGACGACGACGCCCGTTCCGGCGATCTCCATCGCCGCCTCGAACTCACCGGCGAACACGGCGGCGGGCGCGGGCTGCGCGAGTCGGCCGCAGGTCTTGCCGGCGGCGACGTAGTAGGCGGTCACGCTGAAGTCGACGCCCGAGAACGCGACCGTGGCGGGGCCGAGGTCCGCGCACGCGATGGCGCCCCCATCGATCTCGAGCCGGCCACCCAGGGTGACCGTGGCCCCTGGGACCACGAGAGACGCGCCGGAAAGCGCGAGTCGGAGCGACCGGCTCGTGATGGCGCCGGCCGCGCTGTAAGTGGCCGTGTATTCGAGCGAGAGCGCGCCAGTGAGCGCAATCCCTTGGAACGACGTATTGCCGGAGACCGTGAGCGAGAGCGTCGTGAGGCGACCGCCCGTGAGCTGGGTGACGCCTGAGACGCTGACGGCGGTGTCGAGGCCGGTGATGGCGACGGTGGCGTCGTTCACGCGAAGGGTGAGCGACGACGCGGCGCCGCCTGCGTACACGAGCTCGATCTCGCCCGCGATGGCGACGCCCGCGAGCGTGAGGCTGCCGTCGGCGCTGAGCGAGAGCGCGCCGAGCGTGCCGTTCGTGATGAGCGCGCTGCCGTTCACGGTGAGCGTACCCACGCCGGCGATCGTGGCCGAGGCGTCTTCCACGCTGAAGCGCAGCTCGCGGCCGACGCTCCGATAGCTGAGGGAGAGACCGCCGGAGAGCGGGATGCCACCGAGCTGAACCGCGGTGTCGAGGGCCAGATCGAAGCTCGTGAGCGCACCGTTATCGATGACGGCTTCGCCGGAGACATTGAGCTTGCCGAAGGGCGCAACGACGAGGCTGGCGCTCTCGAGGCGCAGGGTCAACGAGGGCGCGAGCGTGATCGGGTTCACGCGCTGGTAGGCGAGCGAGGCGCTGCCGGTGACGGACGTGCCGGCGAGCGCAATGGCGCCGGAGGCGGCGAGCTCGAGCGAATCGAGGACACCGGCGACAAGCGTGGACTGGCCCGAGAGCGTGAGCGTGCCGAGGTCGACGATGCTGGCCGTGGCCTGGTCGAGCGTGAAGGTGAGCGTGTTATTGGCGGCGAGCCAGAGGAGCGACGCGCCGCCCTTCACCGTGACGCCGGCGAGGGTCAGATCGGTCGCGATGGCGAGCGAGAAGCGCGTGAGCTTGCCGGCCGTGAAGTAGGAGTTGCCGCTGACGTCGAGCGTGCCGAGGCCGGTGATGGCGACCTGGCCTTCGTCGATGACGAGCGCGAGCGTGGCGGCGCCGCCGGCGTTCGGGTCGTGGCGCTTGTAGACGAGATCGATGGACTGCGCCGTGAGCTGGACGCCGCCGAGGGTGAGCTGGGCGCCGAGGCTCAGCGTGATGGCGTCGAGGCCACCGTCCACGATGGCGCCGGAGCCGCTCACCGAGAAGGTGCCCAGGCCCGCGATCGTGACGGTCCCGTCGAGGGTCGCGACGAGCGACTGCGACTGAAGCTGGCCTGCGTCGTAGGTTGCGGAATAGGCGAGGGAGATCGAGGGCTTGCCAGGCTTCGGCGCAACGGTGAGGCCGGCGAGCGAGATGGCGCCCGTCGCGGCGACGGTGCCGGAGGTCACGCGCCCGTCCGTCACGCTGAGGGCGCCGCTGACGGCGACCTGCTGACCGCCGAGGTCGACGGCGCCGCCAGTCACCGCGAGCTCGAGCGCGCTGAGATCGCTCTGGTCCCACGCGCCGCAGGACTGGCCGGCGGCAGCGTAGCGGCCGGAGCCGGCGAAGGTGATCCCGGCGATGGCGACGTCGCCGCTGACGTCAAACGACGCGCACGTGATGCCGACGGCCGAGTTCAGCTCGGCGAGCCCCGAGAGCTCGACCGTGTTCCCGCCGACCGAGACGACGCCGCGATCGAGCGCGACTCGGAGCGAGGCGGCGCCGCTGGCCGGGGTGAAGGAGCCGTCTTCCCACTGGCAGAGCTCGGTGCCGGCGGCGTAGCGGGCGCCCGCGTCGAAGGTGACGCCGGCGAGGGCGAGCTTGCCCGTCGAGGCGAGCTCGGCGCAGGCGATCTTGCCGCCGCTCACGAGACCGTTGCCCGACAGCGCGAGCGTGTCGTCGCCGACCGCGAGGTCGCCGGTGAGGCGGGCGTAGAGCGTGTCCTTGGCCGGGGTCGAGCTGGTCCCGTCCTCCCACGCGCAGGTGGCGCCGGCTTTGGCGAAGCGGGCGGCGAGGTCCACGTTCAGCTCGCCGAGGGGGATCGAGACGGCGCCGTCCGCGGCGAGGTCGACGCACTGGAGCGAGCCGCCCTCGATGCGGCCCCAGCCGCTCACGGACGCCGTGTTGGTGCCCACCGTGAACTCGCCGGCGACGCGCGCCTGCAGCGCGGCCGAGTTGCCGGCAGTGACGTCGCCACAGGTCGCGAGCGGGGCGGCCCAGAGGCCGGAGACCGAGACGTCGAGGCCCGCGAGGTTTGCGTCCGCGCCGGCGGCGTCGAGCGTGAGGCAGCGTACGGCGCCGTTCTCGATGGCCGCAGTGCCGCGCAAGGCCACGGACGTACTGCCGATCTTGGCGTTTCCACCGAGGTCGAGCGCGAAGGCCTGGCCGGTGGTGGCGCTGCCGTCTTTCCAGGTGCAGGTCGTGCCGGTGGCGGCGTAACGCGCGCCGCCGGTCATGGCGACGCCGCCGAAGGCCTCACGCAGGTCGCCGCTGCCGGCAAACTCCACGCACTCGAGGCGGTTGCCCGCGAGATCCGCGTAGCCGCTGAGCGCGAGCGCGACGGGGCCGAGCTGGACCGAGGCGCCGCTCAGGCCAACTTGCAGGCGGGCGGCGGGTTCGGGCGTGTTCCAGCCGCAGCTCGCGCCGGCCGAGGCGTAGCGGGCACCGGCGTCGAACGCGAGACCACCGAGGGGGACGTCGCCCGACGAGGTGAAGGCCGCGCAGGTGATGGCGCCGCCGGCGAGGGTCGCGTCGCCCGTGAGCGCGAGCGTGTTGCCGTCGACGTCGAGGTCGCCCTCTAGCGCCAAGGTGAAGGTGTTCACGTCGTACGGCGCCGCGAGCCACTCGCAGGCCGCGCCCGCCGCGGCGTAGCGCCCATCGACGCTGAAGGTGGTGCTCGCGAGCTCGACCGAGACGTCCCCGGCGGCCTCGAGCGCGGCGCACTCGAGAGTGCCGCCGGCGACAGTAGCCGAGCCGCTGAGCGAGACGGACTGGGCACCGACGGTCACGTTGCCGTCGACGAGCCGCGCGGCGAAGGTGCGGGCTGGGTAGGTGGCGGTGGTGCCGTCTTGCCAGGTGCACGAGGCGCCCGCGGCGGCGTAACGCGCACCGAGGTCGAAGGTGATGCCCGCGAAGCCCGTGACCGCGGTGGCGGCGGCGAACTCGATGCAGCGCGCGGCGCCCGAGGCGATGAGGGCGCTGCCCGAGAGCGTCGTGTTGACCGAGCCGACGCGGAGCGCGCCGTCTTCCAGAGCGAGACTGAAGGTGTGCCCGCTGACCGGAGCCGCGTCCCAGCCGCACTGGCGCCCCGCCGCGGTGAACTCGGCGCGGCCCGTGAAGGCGACGCCGCCGAAGGGCCAGGCGCCGTCGGCGTGGGCGTCGAGACCGAGGCACGGCACGACGTAGCCGCCGGGGGTCTTCTCGGCCGTCGCGATCCCGCTGAGGCGCGCGTTCACGTCACCGAGAGACAGGGTGCCGTCGCGGAGCACGACTTCGACGCGCGCCACGCCGGGGAGGGAGACCGTGCCGTCGGGCCAGGCGCAGGTCGCGCCCGCGGCGACGGCCCGAGCGCCGACGTCGAAGGTGACGCCCGCCAGCACGACGTCGCCCGTGACCTCGAGGGCCGCGCACTCGACGCCGCCGGCGCCGATGGTGCCCGTGCCGACGAGGGTGAGGACGTTGGGGCCGATGGTGATGGTGCTGCTGAGGTCGATGGCAATGGCGGCGGCGTCCACGGCCTCGCGCCAGCCGCAGCTCTGCCCTTGGGCGGCGTAGCGGGCGCGGCCATCGAAGGAGACCCCGGCGCTGCCCCCGCTGACCGCGCCGGTGGCTTCGAAGGTCGCGCACAAGATGCGGCCGCCTTCGATGGTGCCGGTGCCCGAGACGGTGACGGTCGCGCCGTCGCCGAGGGACAAGGTGCCGTCCTCGAGCGTGGCTTCGAAGCGCGCGCCGTCGGTGGGGACCGTCATGTCGGGGCAGGACGCGCCCTTCGCGGCGTAACGGGCGCCGACCTGGAAGGTCACGCCGGCGAGATCGGCGGCGGCGTTGCCCTTGGCCGAGAAGGCGACGCAGTTCACCGAGCGCGAGACCGTGTCGATCTCCCCCTGCCCTTCGAGGTCGATGGTCGTGAAGCCGGCTTCGAGCTTGCCCTCGTCGAGGCGGAGGATGAGCTTGCCGCTGGGACCGTCGTACGACGCCGAGGCCGCAAAAGTGACGCCCGCGATGGTGACGTCGCCGGTGACGGCGAGCTGGGCGCTCGTGACCTGTCCCGCTTCGAGGGTGGCCGTGCCGGAGAGCGTGAGCGTGTTGCCGGCGACAGTGACGACGCCGTCACGGAGCGCGAGCTCGAGCTTGTAAGTATCCGCAGACGCGACGGTTTCGGAGCCATCGGCCCACGTGCAGGTGCGGCCCGCGGCGGCGTATCGGGCGCCGGTGCCGAAGGAGACGCCGCCGAGGTCGACCGATGTGAAGCCGGCGGTGGCGCCGAGCTCGGCGCAGGTGACGGTGTTGCCTTCGAGCGTGCCGGTGCCCGAGACCGCCATGGTCTGGCCGGCGACGTCGAGCTGCCCGGCGAGGCGGACGGCGAGGGTGTCCTTGGCGGGGGCGGTCACGGTGCCGTCGGGCCAGGTGCAGGTCGCGTCCGCAGCGGCGTAGCGCGCGCCGACGGAGAAGGTGGCGCCCGCGAGGTCGATGGTGGTGTTGCCGTCGGCGGCCAGCTCGGCGCAGGAGAGCGCGCCGCCGTCGAGCCGGGCCGCGCCAGAGAGGGAGACGGTCGTGGCGCCGACGACCAACGAGCCGTTTTTCAGAGTGAGTTCGAGGACATGCGCGTTCGGCACGTCACCCTCGGTCCACGGGCAGGTCTGGCCTTCGGCCGTGAAGCGGGCGCCGGCCTCGAAGGAGATGCCCGCGAGGTCGATCTGCGTGGCGCCCGTGGCGTTCAGGCTGGCGCAGGCGAGCTCGGTGCCCACGAGGGTGCCTTCGCCCGAGAGGCGCAGCTCGGTCGCGCCGACCTGGAGCCGGCCGTCGTCGAGCGTGAGGCCGAAGGTCGTGGTCGCGGCCGACGAGGTGGTGCCGTCGCCCCAGGTACAGGTCGCGCCGGCGCGGGTGAAGCGGGCCCCGGTCTCGAAGGAGACGCCGGCGAGGGCGACGTCGCCGGAGGAGCGCAGCTCGGCGCAGGTGAGCTCGCCGCCGTCGATTCGGCCCCAGCCCGCGAGGAGAACCGAGGCGTCCGCAGCGCGGATCTCGCCCTTGGCGAGGGCCAGGCGAAGGCTCGCGCTGGCTTGCGGGAGGGCGACCGAGCCGTCGGTATAGACGCAAGTCTCGCCCTTGGCGGCGTAGCGCGCGCCGGCCTCGAACGCGACGGCGCCGAGGGACAGGGTCGCGCCGCCGCCGGCCGTGAGCTCGGCGCAGGTGAGCTTGCTGCCTACGAGGGTCGCGGCGCCGGAGAGCGTCAGCGTCGTGGGGCCGACGGTGAGCTGGCCCTGGTCGAGAGTGAGGTCGAGCTGGTTCGCCTTGGCGGGCGCGGTGGCCCACGCGCAGGTGGCGCCGCTGGCGGCGTAGCGGGCGCCGGCCGTGAACGAGACGCCGGCGAGATCGAGTTGGCCCGTCGAGGAGAGCGTCGCGCAAGTGAGTGTGCCGCCTTGGGATTCGGCCGTTCCCGCGAGGGTGAGTGCCGCGCCGTCGACGGCGAGCGTGCCGTCCGTGAGGGTCACATCGAAGCGGTGGTCGCTCGTGGGCGCGCCGCCGTTCGGGCACGTCTGGCCGGCGCCGATGAAGCGGGCGCCGAGGTTGAAGGCGACGCCGCCGACGCTGGTCTTGACCGTCGAGGACGAGCTGAGTTCGGCGCAGGCGAGCGCCTTGCCGGCGAGGGTGCCGCGGCCGGCCAGCGTGACGTCGACGTTGCCGACGCGGAGGGTGCCTTCCTCGAGAGAGAGCTCGAAGCGGGCGCTTTGGCCGTCGCTCCAGCCGCACTCGCTGCCGGCGGCGGCGTAGCGGGCCCCGGCGGCGAACATGATCCCGCCGAGCGGGACCGCGCCGGTGCTCGTGAGCTCTGCGCAGGTGAGCTGGCCGGCTTCGAGGGACGCCGAACCGCTCAGGGTGAGCGTGTTCTCGCCCACGGTGACGGTGCCGTTGGCCAGATGGAGGTCGAGGGCCTGCGGGCCGGCCGGGCGAACCGAGCCGTCGGACCAGGTGCAGGCGTGGCCCGTGCCGGCGTAGCGGGCGCCGGCGTCGAACGCGACACCACCGAGCGCGACGTTCGCGCCGCCGGCGGCATCCAGCTCGGCGCAGGCGACTTGGGAGCCCACGATGGAGCCTGTGCCGCGGAGGGTCAGCTTCGTGTCGCCGACGCGCAGCTCGCCGTTCTGGAGGCCGAGGAGGAGCGCGCTCTTTTCGAGCGCCGTGGTCGTGCCGTCGGACCAGGAGCAGGACGCGCCGCCGCGGGCGTAACGCACGTCGGCGTCGAAGGTGATGCCGCCGAGATCGGCGGACGCGCCGCCGTCGGCGCCGAGCTCGGCGCAGGTGAGCCGGGCGGCCTCCACGCGGGCCGTGCCGTCGAGTGAGAGCGTGGCGCTGCCGAAGGTGAGCGTGCCGTCGTTCAGGGTAACCTCGAAGGTGTCCTGGGCAGCCTTGGACCCCGTACCGCACGTGGCGCCGGCACGCGCATAGCGGGCCCCGAGGTCGAAGGTGAGCCCGGCGAGGCCGACGGCGCCGGTGGTGTCGAGCGACGCGCACGTGAGCGCGCCGCCTGCGACGGTCGCGGAGCCCGTGAGCACGACCTGCACGCCGCCCACGTCGAGCGCGCCTTCGCGCAACGTCAGCGCGAGGGTGTTCGCCGCGCCGTCGGACCAGCCGCACGACTGTCCGGCGGCGGCGTAGCGGGCGCCGGCGTCGAAGCCGATCCCGGCGATCGAGAGGTCGCCGGCGACGTCAAACTCGGCACAAGTGAGCGTATTGTTTTGGATCTGGCCGAGGCCGGAGAGCGTCACGCTCGCGGGGCCAACCGCGAGCTGTCCGTCGCGGAGCGCGAGCTCAAGGGTGCTGTCCGTGCTCGTGGTGACGGTCCCGTCGCGCCAGGCGCAGGGGTGGCCGGCGGCCGAGTAACGCGCGCCGGCGTCGAAGCGGACACCCGCGAGGTCGATGGTGGTGGCGCCGGCCGCGTCGAGCTCGGCGCACACGAGCTTGCCGCCCGACAAGGTCGCCGCGCCCGAGAGCGCGAGCGTGGTGGGGCCGACGGCGAGCGAGCCGTTCAGGAGCGCGAAGGTGAAGGTGTGGGCGGTGGCGCTGCTCTGCGTGCCATCGGCCCACGTGCAGGTCTGGCCGGCCCGGGTGAAGCGGGCGCCGAGGTCGAACTCGACGCCGCCGACCGCGAGCTCGCCCGTGGCGCCGAGCTCGGCGCAGGTGAGCGCGCCGCCGTCGACTCGGCCGTAGCCCGAGAGCGTGACGGCGCCGACGCCGTCGAGGTTCACAGTCGCGCCGCCGAGAGTCAGCTCGAAGCGGTTTTGGGCAGCCGGGCCGTAGGTCCACTCGCAGGTCGCGCCGGCCGTCGCGAGCCGGCCGCCGACCGTGGCGCTGAGGCCGCCGAGCGGGACGTTGCCCGACGCGTCGAAGGTGGCGCAGCGGAGCTTGCCGGTCTCGATGAGGCCACGGCCGCTGAGGACGACCGTCGCGTCGCCCACGCGCACCGTGGCGTCATCGAGGAGCAGTTCGAGTCGATCCGCGGTGGCGTCCGAGAAGCCACAGGTCTCGCCGGATGCCGCGTACCGAGCCCGCGTCGCGAAGCTGAGGCCGGCCACAGGGAAGGCGCCGTCGCCCTTGAAGTCAGCGCACGTGAGCTTGCCGCCTGCGATTTCGGCGGCTCCGCTCAGCATGAGTGTCGCGTCGCCGGCGGCCACCTGGCCGTCTCGCAAGGTCAGCTCGAGCGTGTGCTCGGGGACGGGGCCGTCGGTCCACGGGCAGGCGTGCCCGGCCGCGGCGTACTGCGCGCCGGCGTCGAAGAGGACGCCGCCGAGGCCGAGTTTGCCCACGCCGATAGCGTCGAGTGTCGCGCAGGCGAGGCGGCCGTTCTCCAGGGTCGCGGCGCCCGAGAGGGTGAAGCTCTGCTCTCCGACGGTCAGTGTCCCGTCCTTGAGGGCGAGCATGACGGTGTTCTGGGTACCGATGGTCTCGGCGCCGTCCTTCCAGACGCAGGTCTCGCCCGTGGCGGCGTAGCGCGCACCGACGGCGAAGGTGATCCCGGCGACGTCGATGGGAGCGGCGCCCGCGGCGTCGAGCTCGGCGCAGGCGAGTCGTCCGCCTCGGATCGAGCCAGCGCCGCTCAGCGTGAGCGTGGCCTCGCCGACCGCCAGGGTCCCCTCGTTCAGCGTGAGGTCGAACGCGGTGCCGTCGCTCGGGCCGTCCGTCCAGGGGCAGGTCGCGCCATTGGCGGCGAATCGGCCGCCCACGGCGAACTCGAGTCCACCGACCGTAGCGCTCGCGGCCGCGGTCGCGAAGCTGGCGCAGGCGAGCTTGCCGCCCGCGATGACGCCGGAGCCCGAGAGCTGCAGCGTGTCGCCGCCGACGTCGATGGCGCCGTCGTTCATGGTCACTTCGAGCCGCGTGCTGCTGCCGTCCGACCAGCCGCAGGTGTGGCCCGCAGCGGCGAAGCGGGCGCCCGCGTCGAAGGTGACGCCGCCGAACGCGAGCGCCGCACCCGCGGTGACGTCGAAGTCGGCGCAGGTGAGCTGCGCGTCCTGGATCTCGCCCGCGCCCGAGAGCGTCAGTGCGACGTCGCCGACCTGGGCGGCGCCGTCTTTCAGCGTGAGCTGCAGGACGTTGGCGGTACCATCGGACCAGCCACACTCGCTGCCCGCGGCGGCGTAGCGTGCGCCGGCCGAGAAGCGCACGCCTGCGACGTCGATCTGCGTGCCGCCGCCCGCCGTCAGGTCCGCGCACGTGACCTTGCCGCCCGCGAGCTCGGCCGAGCCGGAGAGGCTCAATTCCGTATTGCCGACGCGGAGTTCGCCGCCTTCGAGCGCGATCCGGAAGGTATCCACGTCGGCCGTCGTGGTGCTCCCGTCGGGCCAGGTGCAGGTCTCGCCCGCCGCCGCGAAGCGCGCGCCGCCGAGGCCCAGGTTGATGCCGCCGAGCGCGACCGTGGCGCTGCCGCCGGCTTCGAAGGCCGCGCACGCGAGGGCGCCGCCGCGGAGGGTTGCAGTGCCGTTCAGCGCGATCACGACGCCGGCGATGTCGACGCTGCCGCCACGGAGGGTGACGTCGAACGTGTCGTTTGCTGCAGATGTGTCCGTCCCGTCAGCCCAGGCGCAGGTCGCCCCGGCCGCTACGTAGCGGGCACCGACGGCGAAGGTGGTGCCGCCGAGGTTCAGCGTGCCGGTCGACTGGAGCTCGGCGCACTCGACGCGCGTGCCGCCCACTCGGGCCCGGCCCGAAAGCGTGAAGGTGCTGCCGAGGGCGGTGAGTTTGCCGTCGTTGAGGGCGAGCTCGAAGCGGTCGGCGGTGCCATCCGACCAGCCGCACGCCTCGCCGGCCGCGGCATAGCGGGCGCCGACGCCGAAGGCGATGCCGCCGAGCTCGAGGGTAGCGGCGCTCGTGAAGGTGGCGCAGGTGACGGCGTTGCCGGCGAGTTCGGCGCGACCGGAGAGCGACACGGTGTTGCCAGCGACGGCGATCTGCCCGTCTTCCAGCGAGAGCTCGAAGCGCGCGGCGGTGCCGTCGGACCAGCCGCAGGTCTGGCCGGCGGCGGCGTAGCGGGCACCGGCGGTGAAGGAGACGTCCCCGAGCTCGATGGCCGCCGCACCGACGCCGTCGAGGCGGGCGCACGCGATCGTGCCGCCGGCGAACTCGCCTTCGCCCGAGAGCGCGAGGGATTGGCCGCCGATCGTCAGGGCGCCGTTTCGGAGCGTGGCGACGAAGCGCGGATCGGTGGCGGGGGCGGTGATGGTGCCGTCGCGCCACGTGCAGGCGCGACCGGCGGCGGTGTAGCGGGCGCCGACGTCGAAGGCGACGCCGGCCAGCTCGGTCAGATCGCCGCTCGCGTCGAGCTCGGCGCAGGCCATGGTGCCGCCTTCCACCCGCCCGAGGCCGTCCATGGCGAAGGGTCCCGCGGCGGTGGCCAGCGTGAGCGCGAAGGTGTCTTCGCTCACGGTTTCACCGGCGCAGGTGGCGCCCGCCGCGGCGTAGAAGCCTCCGATTTCGAACGTGAATCCGTAGAGCGAGGGGGCGGCGCCGGCCGCCGTGAAGGCGATACATGCGACACCGCCGGTGACGACCTGCCCAGTGCCGCTGAGCGTCACTGACTGGCCACCGATGTCGACCTTGCCGTCCTGCAGGGTCAGCTCGAGGCGGTCTTCGGCCGCGCTGACGCCGTCGCAGGTCGCGCCCCGCGCGATGAAGCGGGCGCCGCCGGTGAAGGCGATGCCGCCAAAGGCGAGATCGGTGCCGCCGTCGACAGTGAAGGCGGCGCAGCGGACGAGGCCGGTCTCGGCAACGGCGGTCCCGGAGAGGAGGAGCTCGGCACCCGCGACGCGGAGGCGACCTTCGTGGAGCGTCAGCTCGAGCGTGTCTTCGGCGGCGGGAGCGTCCGACCACCCGCAGGTGGCTCCCTGGGCGGCGAAACGCGCGCCGGCGCGGAAGTCGAGGCCCGCGACGGCGAGCGGGGCGCTGCCAGTGGCGCGAAGCTCGACGCAGGCCAGGCGGCCGTCGTCGAGCGTGCCCGTGCCGGCGAGCGTGAGGGTGGCGCCGCCGATGGTGAGCTGGCCGTCGCTGAGTGACGCGAGGAGGGTCGGCGTGGCGGCGTCGGTCGTGGTGCCGTCGGCCCACGTGCACTCGCCGTCGGCGTAGCGGAGGCCGGCCTTGAAGGACGCGTCTGCGAGCGAGAGCGAGACGGCGGTGGCGGCCGACAGCTCGGCGCAGGCGAGGCGGCCGTCGCGTAGGGTGCCGGCGCCCGAGAAGCCGGCCGTGACGCCGCCGAGCGTCGCGGAGCCGGCGAGGGTGACTTCGAAGGTGCTTGATTCTACGGGGGAATCGAGCCACTCGCAGGCGAAGCCGGCCGGTGCGAAGCGGGCGCCGACGGTCATCATCGCGCCGCCGATCGGAGCGGCCACGTCGCCCGAGAAGGTGATGCAGCCGACCTGGGCGTTCGTTATGGCGGCGGAGCCGGCGATCGTGACCGTGACGCCGGCCACCTGAAGCGTGGCGCCGGTGAGCGAGACCGAGAGCGACTTCGTGGCGAGCGAGTAGCTGGCGCTGACGCCGAAGCCGGAAAGGAGGCCGGGGAGCGCGAGCTTGGTGGGCTGGGTGAGCGATGCCGAGGCGAGCTGGCCGCCCTCGAGGACGCCGGTGCCGGACAGAACGAGGTCGTGGTCACCGAAGCGAGCGGCGCCGTCCGAGAGCGCGAGCGCCATCGCGCCGTTCGTGGTGACGGGGCACGTCGCGCTGGGGGCGGAGTAGGCAGCGCCGGCGAGCAGGTCGACGCCGCCGATCGAGAGGCGTTGCCCACCCTCGGACGCGAAGGCGGCGCAGGTGACCGTGCCGTCCTCGAGCGTCGCGTTGCCGGAGAGCGTGAGGGTCTTGCCGTCGACGGTCAGCTTGCCGCCGGAGAGCGCGGC
>JADMJS010000617.1 GCA_018780435.1 Myxococcales bacterium | reverse complement strand
GACGACATCCCCGAGCTCACGGCCCTGGACTTCGAGCGCACCATGAATCGGCGGCAGCGGCAACGCATCATGTCCGGCGCCATCGAATCCGGCCAGGACATCACGGACTTGCGCGCCTTCGTCGGCCTGACCCAACGGGAGTTCGCCGCCGCGCTCGGCATCAGTATCCGGACGTTGCAGGGCTGGGAGCAGGACCGTCGCCGCCCCGACGGGCCGGCGCTCGCGCTCCTGCGGATCGCCGCCCGACACCCGAAGATCATCCGGGAGGCGCTGGCGTCGGCGGCGTGAACGGCGACCCGCGAGGCCCTCGACTGACGGGCCAGGGAGGAGGCCGCCGCTCGTCGCCGGTCACCTCGCCGCTGTCGTCACCGGAAAGCCCCGGCGGGCCGGTGAACCTGTACCTGAAAAGCCCCCCAAAGCGCAGCCGACGCCCGCGTCTCCGGCGCCTCCGCGCGCAACGTCTCGATGAGCGCGAGCTGCGCGGCCCGGAGCGCGTCCTCCGGTGCCGCCCCACCCGCCAGCGCCGGGTAGAGCGCCGTGAATAGCGCCGTCGTCTCGTCGTTCCCGACTTCCCATAGCGACGCGATGACCGCGCCCGCGCCGGCCACGCCGAAGGCGCGCGCGAGGCCCAACGCGCCTTCGCCGACCGCCGCGGTGCCCAGCGCGGTCTCGCACGCCGAGAGGGAGACCAGGTCGGTCCCGGCGAGGTCGAGGAGGCTGATGTCGCGAGCGGTCAGGAGCCCGTCGTCGCCCGCTTTGGCAGGGGATCCCTGTTCTTTCAGTGGGTTGGCGCCCGCGAGGACCAGCGCTGAGAGTCGGAGTGGGTCGCGTGGTCCGGCGCGCAGGCCCGGCGGAGCATTGTCGGGCGCGCACGCCGGCGCCGTCGCGTAGAAGCCGTGCGTCGCCAGGTGGACCACCCGCTTGCCTTCGAGGGCCGCTCGCACGGCGGCTTCGGTCGCGACGGCGCCGAGCGCGAGCGTGACGCCCGAGCTCCCCAGGACGAGGGACGGCGCGACCTCGGTGGCTTCCGTCGGCGTCAAGCTCGCGAAGCGGCGCTCGCCGGGCCCGCCGCAGACCGCCGCGCTCCGAAGCGACGCCACGGTCATCGGCGCGGGCGCGGGCGGTGAGCCGGGGCCGCAGCCCGACTCGTCACAGCGGCCCCACCCATCGCCTCGGGCCGAGGTCCGGTCGTAGTCGACGTCGCCGACGACGAGCGCGTCTCGGCGCCGGTCTGTCCCCAACGTCCAGCCCGAGCGCGCATGCTCGGCCCCCGCGTGGAGCAGCGCTCCCGGCGCGGGCAGCACCGGCAGGCTCCATCGTTCGACAGCGAAGCGACCCGCGTTCATCAAGGTGCCGAACGCCACCTCCACGAGGCGCCCATCCGGGACCACATACACCCTCCCCGACGCCGGGAGCCGCGTCAGCACCGGCGCGACGAGGCGCTTCCAAAGGGCCTCGCTCGCGCGCTCGAGCCGGCCGTAGGCGGCGCCGCAGGTCGCCGGTCCACAGGTCGCCGCGGCCGTGACGGCGTCGCGATAGTCGCTGACGGCGCCGTCCACCGTGGCCGCGTCGCCGATCCGGGTGCGGACGATGGCGCAGCCCTCCGCGTCCGGGACCACCGTGAACACGTCATAGGTGGGACGTCGCGTCACCCGCCGAGGCCCGCCCGCCCGCGGCGCCTCGCGCCCCACGATGACGCGCTCGAAGCGCACATAGTCGAGCAGCGCGGCCCCACTCGCCCGGAGCCGGTCGCAGACCTGACCGGCCGTGCCGAGTACCGGCCGCCGCGACGCCGCGAAACCCGGTACGCGCGCTTCCAGAGTCTGCCGCAGCGCGGACGCGTCCGCTTCGAGCGCGGCGAGCCGATCGACGGCCGCGACCGCCCCCGAGCCGAGCACCGCGGCCGCGCGCGCCCGCTCCAGGGCCCGAAGCCGGCGCCAGAGCTCGCGGGTGGCGGGATCCGCACGGCCCTCGAGCCGGCGCGCATCCCGCCACGCGGTCTCGGCGAGCGTCGCCGCCCCCTGCCACGCGAGCACGTCACCGAACGCCGTTGCGTCGGCGTCCTGCGCTCCCGCCATCGACAGCGCCGCATCGAAGGACGGCCGCACCGTCGCCAAGAAGCCGAGCAGCTCGAGATCCGACTCGGCTGCGTCCAGGTTGGCGTGGAAGTGGCGCCTCAGAATCCCGAGCAGCTCCTGCTGCATCGCTGTAGCCGCGCTCGGCGCCGCCTCGCCCCCGTCCCGTGCCGCGGCCGACATCCACGTCACCAGCGCCTGAGCTTCGAGGGTGCGCGCGACGCTCGGGTGCCCCGCGCCGAAGCGGGACCGTCGGCGTTCGAGCGCCGCCCCGGTCAGCGCCAGCGCCGCGTCGAACTCCCGAGGGCTCGTTGCCAGCTCGCCGAGGAGCGCGCCGAGGTTCTGCTCGATGGTCGACAGCAGTAGCGGCTCGCCGTTCTCCCGCGCGAGCGGAACCAGCGCCTGCAGCCGTGCGCGCGCACCGGCCAGATCCCCCGCATCGGCGAGCACTTGCGCGACGTTCTGGGCCGCGATCAGCGACTCGACGTGCGACGCCCCGAACTGCGCGACCGTCGCCGAAAGCGCCGCGGCGTACTCACCGGCGGCCTCCACCGTGCGCCCCGTCAGATGCAGGACATGAGCGAGGTTGTTGCGCGTGATCGCGACGAGGCGTGCCGGCGCGTCGGTACGTGCATCGGCGAGGACCGAACGCAATGTCGACTCCGCCGCAGCGACGTCGCCGAGATCGGTGAGGAGGCTCCCGAGGTTGCCGCGCGCCTGTAGCGTCCATGGGTCGTGGGGGCCGCGGGCCGTCATCAGGATGGCGACCGCCGCGCTGAGCTCACGGCGCGCGGCGTCGAGCTCACCGCGCCGAGTGTGGACGACGCCGAGGTTGCTCCGCACGGCGGCCGTCGCCGGGTGGCGGTCGCCGAGGACCCGGCGATAAGGCCCGAGCGCCTGCCCATGGCGCGCGAGCGCGAGGTCGAGGTCTCCGAGTTCGA
>JADMJS010000259.1 GCA_018780435.1 Myxococcales bacterium | reverse complement strand
TGTTCGAGTCGTCGAGCCACTCGATGATGTCGATGAACTGCCCGCGCATCCAGCTAATGATTCCCATGGTCTCTCCTGTGCGGCGCGCACCGTCGTGTGGTCCGCCGCGATGGCTATTCGATACGGCTCGGTTCAATACGGCTGCGCTACCGCAGGCCGTGATGTGGTTCGGTCATCGCGCTTCAGAGTCTGATCACGTCGCTCACGTTGACGTCGCGCCCACCGCGTCCACGGCGGCTCGAAGTGACTCGATGCTCTTGCCCAGGGCGTCGAGCTGGGTGGCGGCGGTGCCGGGGGTGTCCTTCAGGGCCTCACCGACGTGGTCGAGAGTCGCCGCGGTCGCTCGTGCGGCGGCCGCGAGCGCAGTGACGGCCGCGTCCATTCGCGCCGGGTCCGCGTGGCTGAGGCCACGCACGGCTTTCCCGAGCGCGGTGAGCGTCGCAAAGGACGCCTCACCGGTCGGGCTGTCGACGCCGCCCGTCGCGATGGCGATGAAGTCGCCCTCGTCGAGCATGTGATCGGCGAGCCGAAGGAGGACCCGGCCGGACGACGTGACGGCGTTCGCGACACTCGGAGCGAGGCTCGCGGTCCCGGATTGAAGCTGGCGTATCGCGTCGAGCACGGGCCCCGGCAGTGCAGGGCCCTCCGGGGGCGAGCCGAGGACGGGTGTCGGGCGCTTCCGGTTCAACATCGCGAGGCCAGCGCCGACGGCGACGCCCGCGATGGCCCCGATGAGCCAGGAGACGGCCAGGCCGACTCCGACGAGTACGCCGGCCCCACCGAGGAGCGGGATGCCGCCGCGATGCGCCGATGGGACCGCGAGGGCGGCCTGGGGCACCGCCTTGGCGCCCGTGGCTTGAGGGCCGAGACGCGCGACGAGGGCCGCCGCCGACGACTCGGAGACGCCGCCGACAACCCGGACGCGCTCACTGGCCAACAAGGCCGCGCCTTGAACGGGGTCGAAGCCGGCGAGGGCCTCTTTGAGCGTCTCCACCGCCGCGGCGCGAAAGCGTGCGTCGGCGACCGGGCCGGCGTCGACGGCCCACGAACCCAGGTCCGACAGGAGATAGGCCGCGCTGCCCTTGGGGTCGAGGAGCGACTCCAGCGGGGCCCGGCGGGTGGCTTCGAGAGTGGCGGCGTTGATGCTCACGAGGGCGGCCTGGTCAGAACTGCTGCGCGGCGGTGCTCGCGAGCAGAGCGTCGGCGCCACCGTCGACGCCGAAGCCGCGCGAGAGCCAGTCCAGCGCTTCTCGTTCTGCGTCGGTGACTCGTCCGTCGGAACGAACGAGGATGGCGGCCGCTTCGAGGAACACGCGCCGCAGGAAGCGCGTGCCGAGGACTTGGTAGGCCGTGGCCGGGTCGAACATGTCGTTGCCGATGACCGCGATGAGGTCCGGGTGGCCGGCATCGCGCAGGAACTCCTCGATGAGGGCGCGCTCCTGGCCGCCGGCGTCGGCGCCGTCGACGAGCGAGAGCGTGTGGAGCCCGGCCGCGATGACGCGGGCTTGGTCGTGGCTGATGTCGAAGGAGCTTTCGTTCTGCATCCGTGTGTCTCACTTGGGTGGGCGGGGCGCCACGTTCGGTTCGGTGGGAGCCCGCTTTTTGGGGCGTCCGGCTCGACTGCGAGGGCACAGTATAGCGCCTCGTGACGCCCGGTCACCCTCGGCCAGAAAAAAGTCCGATTGTCATCTCGATTCCTGAGCCGTCCCGGTGTGTAATCGGGGGCGATGGACATCACAAGCGGGGTCACGAGCGTTCGAGGTGTTGGCAGGTCGTCGAACGACGACGCCTATCGTCTTTACCTCGACCAGCCTCATGTTCGCCGCGCCGGGCGTGGTTCGATCGCGGCCCTCGCACGTGGGTCCGGTCCACCGACCCATGCGCGGCTCGCCGCCTGGGCCGTCATCGACGCCATCGGAAGCTTCTGGAATGTCCCGAATGAAGGCTTCACGCCCGGCGCCGGGCTTCGCCATGCGCTCGAGGAGGCCAACGCCGTCCTCGTCAACGCCGCTGCCGGTGACGCCGCCTTCGCCGATTGCACCGTCGCCCTGTCGCTCCTCTACATCAGCGTCGGGCTCCGGAGTGGGCTCGCCCTGGCCATTGGGGACTGCCCGATCTACGTGGTGCACAATCAGGAGTTTTCACGGCTCACCCGCGAGCTGACCGATCAGTCCGACATGTCGCCGAGTCGTATCGGGCTTGGGCTCGCGCCGCGTTCCTTCCACCGCAGTTTGAAGTTCGCGAGCGGCGACGTCTTCGCGATGGTGTCGGCCGGCTATCGGCAGGCCGTGCCGTCGCAGGACTTTGCGAGCGTGATGGCCTCGCCCGCACACCCAGCCGACGTCGCGCAGGACATGGTCGATCTCGCCGTGGCTCGCCAGTCTAACCTCGACTCTACGGCGATGGTGATCCGCATGGGCCCGGCGGAAGCCCGTCGAGATCGAGACGGCTAATCACGGCCGCGCTCAGGGTTCGTTCACTCGACGCACTGGAAATGTGTTGGACACTGCTCGATGGCCCCTTCGAGGACGAACGTGACCTCGGTGTCGCCGAGTTTGATGAGGGTCGGGATCTCGGCGCACGACGTCTTCGCCAAAGTTCGCAGCCGCTCGACCAGCTCTCGGCCGTGGGCGGGGGCCAGAGACCGCGCGACGGCGACGCCGCCGACGCAGCGGACGCGGCCGAGTAACGCGGGCAGGTCGTGTCGCGCCGCGTCGACCGTATGTTCGCCACGATGGCGATCGAGATAACGTTCGGCGAGCCGAGCGTCGGTGATGGCGGCGTCGTAGCGGCCAAGGCCGAGGTTGGCGACACTTCGGAGTGCGTGCGCTTCGGGCGACGTGTCGTCTTCCTCGAGCGCTCTGGTCGCGGTGTCGAGGCCCGCGGCATGGTCCCCCGCGAGGACTTGGGCCATACCTTCCGTCGCGAGCCGACGGCCGCGTTGAATCGCCGCGCGCAGGGGATCATCTTCCGGGAACGGGCGACCCCAGAGCCCCACGATGACGAGCAGCCCGGCGCCTCCGACCACGAGCAGCCGAATCCGTTCAGACGTCGCCTGCTGCCGGCCTTCGGCGGTCTCGCCGATCCCTCCGAGCTCGAAGCCGCACGCCGGGCACCGCGCCGGATCACCCCAGAACCGCGCGTGGCAATAGCGGCAACGGGTCCGGACCAGCCGTGGAAAGCCGGTCTTTCGGCTCACTGCACCCAGCGGAGCAGGACCTCGGTGTCCTGCGCGAACACGAGCTCGAGCACGCGCTCCGGGGTGAGCGCCCCGATGTCCGCGGGCAGGCCGAGCTCCGCGGCGAACGCCTCGGGAGAGAGGTCCTCGTCGCCTTCGGCGAGGAGCTCGACGATGTCCGCGTGGACCTGCGGGCAGATCGCGTGGACGCGCGCTGCGAGCCCAGCGAGGTCTTTCGGGGTCGCCTCGAACTCGATGCCGATGGCGTCAGGGGTGATCAGGGTGACCGTGAACGCGCCGAATGTGGCGGCCTCGTCCAACCACGCGGCGACCTGCGCCGGGGTGGGCCCCGAGTCGCCGCCGGACGTGCCCACGGCGAGCACGGCCTCGTTCGCCGACGTTCCAGGCGCGAGGCCGACGGCCCAATCGTCTTCGCCGGTCGGGGGCTCGGCGAAGAAGATGAAGCCTCCGTGTGCCACGGCGTCGGCGCGGAGATCGAGCACCTCGTCGGCGTCGATGTCAGCGGAGACGGGGATGACGACGTAGGTGGCGCCTTCGACGTCCATCACCTCGCTGTCGAGGTGGTCGGCGAGCTGGTCTGCGAGTTCGGCGAAGGTCATGCGGGCTCCTGAAGGTGACGGTCGTTCGCGCCGTCCGAGACGGGGTGATGGGGAGCGGGGGCGACGTGCTCGGGGCCGTCGACGGGGTCAGAGTCTCTTCCAAGCGCTCCGTGGGAGCGACGGTTGCGGCGCGGGCGCCGACGCGCCGAGGACGTAGAGCGCTCGGCGATTCCGCGCCTCGTCCGTCTCGTCCCCCGTCGGAACGGCGAGGACCGTCTCACCGAAGCCCTGGTAGTAGATCGGGAGCTTCAGGCCATGCGACTTGAACCAAGTCCCGATCGACCGTGCCCGCTTCTCGGAGAGGTCTTGATTGGAACCGTGGGGGCCCACCGTGTCGGTATAGCCCGCGATGTAGAGCTGCATCTCCAGGAACCCACCGTAGCGTGCGATCTTCTCGTTCAGGAGTTCGAGGGTGTGGCGCAGCTTGGCGGACTCCGAGGCGCGGATGTCCCAAGCGCCGCTCGTGAACTCCACGTCCTCGTGAGGGATCTCGACTTCGAAGGGCGTTATCTCGACGCCGCTCCAGAACCCGAAGCGGCTGTGCACCTTCAGCTCCATCTTCAGGACGGTCGTGCCGGGCTCCTGTTCCCACGCGACCTCAATCGGCTCGCCGACGGCCGCGTCCTGCTCTTCGCCGAGCTCGACGGAGCCATCGTGGACGACGGTGCCGTCGTCGCCCACGACCTTGAGCTCGACACGTGCGACGGGCTGGTTGGCGCGAACGACCAGCTTTCGGTTCGCGAGATCGACATCCGCCTTGGTCACTGACGTTTGGAGCGCCGGGTAGACGCGCGTGTCGAAGGTCAGCGTGAAGGAGCCCGTGGTGCCGTCCGACCATTGGACCTGACCGTCGGCAGTCCAGCTCTGCGCACCCACCGGCTGATTCCAGGTGAGCTCGCGCCGCTCCTGGACGCCAACGTTCGACGCGCTCAGCGAGACGGGCTTGCCGCCAGCGGCGGGCACCAGCTTCATGGTGAGCCGCTTCACTCCCACGACCGGCTGCAGCAGCACGGCCGGCTTCTGTCCCACTTGCACGGCCGCTCGAATGCCGATGCCGAGCTGTTGGGCCTCGTCGGCCGCCGCGTTCTGCGTGTTGAGCAGGAACAGCGAGAACAGGACGCCCAGCCAAGTTGCAGTTCGTAGCGCGTTCACGTCTCGCCCTCCTTTCGCCAGCCTGAGCTACTGCGGGAGCCCGAGGCGTTTACGAGCCCAGGCCGCGACAGCGCCGTCGCGTGCGGAGAGGGTTCGCATGATTCCGCCCACGTCGCCGTCGATATTCTCCGTGATGAAGCGTTCGAGTCGGTCCATCGGGAGCGCATTCTCGAGTCGATAGCGCACGTCGACTTCGACTTCGTCGGCACCGCGTCTGAAGAGCCGGGCGTAGCTGTCGTGTTCGGACGCGCCGGCATCGGAGGCGGTCGGTTCAGCGAGGAGACCTGCACGGACCTTGTCGAGCTCTGCGAGCAGCTCGGCCGACGAGACCGACGGCGCCCGTGCCGTGCATCCACTCGCCTCTTTGGGGTCGAGCTGCCCGTCTCCGCCGATGATCTCTCCGTGAAGGCAGCGCCACGCTTCGAGTCGGGCCCGAGCATTGGCCGACGGAGACGTGCCGGGTGCGCTGGTCCTCGATGTTTCGCTTGTCGTGACGTTGGCGCCAGCGACTCGCGCGTCGGTCACCGGAACGTGCCCCGCGAGGGCGCTGGCGGCCGCCGCGCCGGCGTCGGCGACGGTCGACGCCGCTTGCGCACGTGCTTCCGCGGTGCGGAGCCGGACGCTCATGACGGCATAAGTGAGCGCAATAGCGATGCTGCTCGCGATGACGGCGATGGCGACACCCCACGCCACCTTCTGAAGCTGCCGCTCCGGCCGGCGGTCCACGATGATCGTCGGGATCTCGTTGCTGCGGTCACCCTCCGGCGCCGCCGAGCGCCGGAAGTCCGGATCGACCACCAGCGCTTCGAGAGAACGCCGAAACACGGTGGCGTTCTTGACCGGGTCGTCGGACTCGATGGTGAGCCGTTGCATCAAGAAGCGGGAGAGGGCGTCCGGGTAGCCTTCCACCATCTCGCGTGGCGGGGTCGGGTGGCCGGTATACGGGAAGCCGGCTCTCGGAGGGCGTCCCGTGGTGGCGAAGTAGAGCAGGGACGCCAGCGCCCGGACGTCGGTAGCCCGTGACGCCTGATCGTCGTAGTCCGGCTCCATGAGCCCGAGGAGCGTCATCCGCTCGCCGTCGACGAAGATGTGCCGAGGGCTCAAGTAGCCATGCACGACGCCGTCGGCGTGTGCTTGTTCGAGAGTGAGGACCACCTTGCGGTACCAACCGAGGACGTCGCGGAGGGGCCGTGGCTGTACCGACTGCGCGAGGAGCGCGTCGAGCGGCTCACCGCGAGGCACATCGGTGACCATGGCGGGGCGTTCACGGATCCGGATGAGCTCGCGTACCGGCAGCGCCACGCCCGAGGCGGAGAGCTTGCGGCTCGCTCTCAGCTCCGCTTCGTAGCGCTTCTCGAGGAGCAGCTCTTCTTCGTGGCTGATGGTCTCGCGCGCCGCACGTATCCATACGATCTCACCGTCACGCGTGCGCTCGGCGAGGAAGACGATCTCCTCGGCAAAGGTCGCGACGATGCGGTCGAGATGATAGCCGCCGAAGATATTGCCGATGAGCGCATGGGGCTGCGATTGGGCTACCGTGCCCCCCGCGCCCTCGACCAACCCCGCGCTGGTGCGCCCCGAGGGGCCCGAGTCGCTCACGGAGGTGCCGGCTTGCCGCCCTTCTTCGATTCGAGGGGCGAGCAGATGATCCCGATTCGGTCGAGGTAGAGGCCCGACGCCCCGCGGAGGCCGGTGACGACGTAGCCTTCGGGACAGAGCTGTTGGAACGGCGTCCCGCCGTCACCGCCGGCCGTCGGCGCGTTGAACGTGTTGGTGCCGATGGTCACGGCAGCGCCGCCGCCGCCACCGCCACCACCGCCGTCGCTGCCGATGGACTTCTTGATCTGGTCGAGCGTGAGCCCGTCGAGGCGCTTCGCGTCCTGCGCCGACTCGGCCGAATAGGCAAAACCCGCCTTTTCGGCGTAGTCGACCGTACCCCCTTGCTGCTGCGCGGTGGGCGGCTTGGCGCCTTGCTCGTGGATGACCTCTTCGTTCGAGGACTCCGGCACGAAGCGCTCCCGCACGAGCTCGGGGCCGCCCGTGATGCGGACGCCAACGTAGAGGTTGTCGAGGCTGACCGACCCGGGGATGACCTTCTTGCGGCCGAGCTCGATGAGGTAGAGCCCGTTGTCGACACCCACGAAGTGTTGCTCTTGCCAGACCGGCGTGCCGCCGCGCGACTTCGTGTAGAAGGCGAAGGTCAGGGGGAAGACCCCGCCGATCGGCCCGGCACGCTCATCGAGCAGCTTGCCGGAATAGACAAGGACCCGCTTCTTCGCGACCGCGGAGACCGCAAGCAGAAGGGCCAGGAAAAACGTCATGATGCCGATGTGTTGCGGGCGTAGTTTCACGGCGGCCACTATGCCGGGCGGTCCCGCGCCTGTCAAACCCGCGACGTCGCTCGCGGCCCCTCCCAGCCCACTTCGTACGATTGGGGAGCCCTGGGGGGTGTGAAGCGACCGACAATTGCGCCATGATCGCCGCTCGTAGACTTTCGCGGCACGCCGAACGGCGCCGGGGACTGGAGTGAGGGCGATCGTGCAGCAGCTCGATGATCTCGATGATCGGACCGCCTACGCGGTCGGCAATACTTATCCGAGCGCCATTGCCACTCCCGTGCGGCGCGCGCTCGCGCTCCTCGACCCCGTCGTTCAGCAGCTTGGGCCTCGCGAGCGCTGTAGGGAGGCGTGGTGCTCGGCCGTGCTGGCGACTCGGGCCGCTCGGAATTTGGCGCTCGCGCTCGAGGGCGCCGACCGCATCGCGTTCGGCGGACAGCTCCTGCCCGACCTGCAGTCCGCGCTCGCGGAGGGCGGCGCGGCGGCCCTCGACCGCGTCGTCGAGTCGTCGGAGCGCCTCGGCGCCGACGCCGCGGTGGTCACCGACCGCGACGTACGCGGACTGCTCGCCCAGCTCATGGGCGCCCTGGAGCAGCTCCCCGATCTAGCGGGGCTCGGGTTCTTCCGCGTGGAGCGGCCCTGGCCGGGCGTCTTTTCGCTCCACCCACTCCGGGGCGGCGGCGTGTTCGCCCCCATCTTCGTCCCCGAAACGGCGGGCCTCGTCGCCGGCGCCGCGGTCGTAGCGGCTCCAGCCCAGTCCGCGGCGCTCGTGTTTCGTGACGCGGCGGCGGCCTTCGCCGATCCGACCGTGCTCATGCCGTCGCCCCTACGGACCCGGACGACCGAGCTGCTCCCGGCGCTCTGGCAATCGCAACCGTTCGCCGTTGGGCTCACCCACGATGGCCGATCTCTCGTCTGCGTCGCGGACCACGGCGCGTCTCGGCGCTACGCCGACCTCGATTCCGGCCACGAGTGGCTCTACTCGACGGGACACCTCTCGCCGGCCAACGGGACCGGGACGGCCTACGCCGTGGAGGGCGGGCTCCTGTCCTGGCTCGGCACTCCCGGCCATGCCCCGGCGGACCTCCTTGGGCCGCTCGCGGCGCCGTCGACGGTCCTGCTGACCGTGCGGACGCTCCTGGTCGAATCGGCGGCGGCGACATCTCCCGACAAGGCACCTTCGAGTGTCTCGATGGATGCCGAGGCGCTCAGCCGCGTCCGAATCCGCTTTGGTGCGTCGGGCGATGCCGGTCCGGTCCTGTCCGTCGTCCGAGGCCCCGGCGCCACGGCCGACCTCGGCGACGTCACGGCGCCCGCACGCGACTTCTTGAAGGCGGCGCTCTCGCTGCGCGAGGGTCACCCCGTCGGCGAGCCCGAGCCCCGTCTCGAGTCCTACGCGGCGGTGCTTCACGGCGCCGCCGTGTCCTACGCCGAGCTCACGAGTGAGCTCGAGCTGTGGCGCGCGATTGCGCGAGTCCGGCAAGGGACGCTCGTCGACGCACGTGGCGTTCCGGTGGCGCCTATGGGTATCGCGCTCGGAGGCGGCGCGGTCCTCCGACCGGCGCTCCTCGACGCGGCCACCCGCCGCTTCGTAGAGCTCGGCGGGCCGTGGCCGGCGCAGCTCGATGTCAGCTCCCTGCTCGCGACGCCGCTCACCGCGAGCGCGCTCGAACGCCTCCTGATCGCGCTCCCGGACGAGGGCGACGACTCGCGCCGTCCACCGCCGGCCGATGTCACCGCGCTCGCCTCGGCGCTCGCGTACGCGGCTGTCCGCGAGACGCGACCCACCACCAAGGCGCGTCACCTCCAATGCGCCTTCGACGCTGGGTTTCGAGACGTGGCCGCCGCCCTCGTGGGGCTTTACCTCGGCCCTCTCGAGAGCCCGGGGCGCGCCGCCGCGCTGCGCGACGTGCTCGAGGGCTTGGGCGAGCTCGACCGACTGCCGGAAGAGACACAGGCCGAGATCGCTCGCTGGAACGGCGGACGGCCTCGTGCACCCGAGGTGCTCTCCGAGGTGCAGTCGCTCATCGATGCCAGCCACGGCGATCCGGCGCGACTCCAGGACGCGCGGCGGCTCCTCGAAGCGGCGTGCGAGGACGCAACGGGCCCCACGGCGAAGTTCTATCTCGTCGAGCTGGCGCGACTTCTCTTCGAACACGCCGGGGAGGCCGAAGAGGCCGCGACGATCGTCACGGGCCTTATCGAGCTCGACGGGAGCGACCTCGAGCGTGGCGACCCGGACGTCCTCCTGCTCGCCGAACGGATCTTCGACACCGTGGGGGACGACGACGCCCGGCAACGCGCTCACACGGCCAGAGCGAACGTCGCCGTCGGGGAGGCGCGTCGTCGTCTGCGGCCTCCTCGCCGTGTCGCGGTCGCGTCGCCCGAAGGGTCGATGGCGGTCGCGGCGCTGCCGGATGCCGTGCCGGAGCCCCAGCCCCGGGCGATCGTCCCCGCGGAGGCCAGTGTCCACGACGAGACCGTGGACGACGCGCAGGAGGCGCCTCGCCCGGCCCCCGCGACGGACCCCCTCTCCCTGGCCGAGGTGTGCCTCGGGACTGGGCAGCTCGAAGAGGCGCGTCGGCTCCTCGAGAGCGAAGCTCGGCGCCTGGAGGCGGTGGACGACGCCACCGTCGACCCCGCGCTCGAGCTTCGGCTCTGGACGCTCATCGGCGACGTGCGCGAGCGGCTAGGCGATGACGTCGGGGCGGCGGGCGCCTTCGAGCGCGTCCTCTCATCCGACCCCATCTCGACCGTCGCCCTCGAGGGGCTCTCGCGTATCGCCGAACGCGACGGCGACCTCGCTACGGCGCTCGGGCACGTCCACACGCTCCTGCGACTGGCCGATGCCCGAGGCGACGCTGGCGCCCAAGAGCGGCTGCGGGGCATACGCCGACGCCTCGACGGGCGGACTGCGGCCGCGCTGACGGCGATTCGCCCCGATGGGGACGCGGCTGAACACGCCGCGCGTGCGGCCGAAGCACGTGGCGACCTCGCCGCCGCCGAGACGAGCTGGCGCGAAGTCGTCCAGAACGCCCCCACAGGCGCCGCTGACACGCAAGACGTCGACTCGACGCGGCTCGTTCGATTCAACGCCCTCGTCGCGCTGGCCGAGGTCGTCCGCCGCGCCCGCGGGCCTGACGACGAGGTGGCGAGCTGGCTCACGGAAGCCCATCAACTCCGGCCGGATTCGAAGGCGGTGGTGTTCCGCCTCATCGAGGTCGCACGGGCCCGAGAACGCCCTGCCGAAGCGGCGAGATGGCTCGAAGCACTGACGGCCATCGAGACGGCGCCCGAGCGGCTCGCCCGGGTCTTCACCACCCTCGCCGTGCTCTATCAGAGCGAGCTCGATCGGCCGCACGACGCCCGGCTCTTCGCCGAGAGAGCCATCGAGCTCCATGCCGATCGCGAGGCCTGGGACGTGCTCGAAGCGGCCGTCGACGCGGTAGCAACGCTCCCGGAACGGCTCGCGGTCGTCGAAGCGCGTCTCTCCGAACCGGGCGACGCGGAGCTGCTGAAGCGTCTCGCCGTGAAACGCGTGGACCTCCTCACCGAAGGTGGCGCCGAACCCTACCGGCTGCGGCCGGCGCTCGTCGACGCGCTTCGGCTCGACGGCACGAGCCCCGATCTGCTGGAGGCGATGGCTCACCTCCAGGAGCGGGAGCCGCACGGCACGGACGAGTGTATCGAGCTCTACCGCCGCGTGCTCGAACAGAGCCCGAGGCGGATCTCGGCGTACCGTGGCCTTGGGCGGTTGCTGGCTCGGCGTCGGGACCGGGACGCGGCTTGGTGTGTCGCCACGGTCCTCACGCACCTTGGGGCCGCCGACATGCGCGAGCGTGAGTTCACCGAGAAGCACCGCCGCGGGCTCCTCGCCGTGAAGCGACCGCTCGATGGGCAAGCTGCCTGGGACGCCTTCCTCGTACCCGAGAGCCAGGACCCGGTGCTCACGAGGCTCCTCGAGCTCGTGGCACGGACGCTCGGCCCGTCGGCGTTCCCAATGACACTCGCGGACGCAGGGCTCAGCCCTTCGGATCGTTTACCGATGAAGGATACTGGGCGATTCCAGGACTTTCTTAGAACCGCGTCCAAGATCCTCGACGTCCCGCTCCCCGGCGTCTATCGCAAGGGCGGGGCGCCCCTGGTGTCGAAGGTCCCGCTCTTTCCACCCGTCCTCGTCATCTCCCCGGACTTTGAGTTCGAACGAAAGGGCAAGGAGCTCCGGTTCCTCATCGGAAAAGCGCTCGCCTTCTTCTTGCCGGGCCATCAGCTCGCTGGGTTCGCGAGTGGCACGGCGCTCCCGGCCCTCGCGAACCAGGTCCGCTTTCGAGAGCTCCAAGGGAGTGGCTTCATTCGAGCCTTGCTCCTCGCGTCGCTCAATGCAGGCGCGGATGAGCCCGCCACCATTGGCGATCCCGGCGTCCTGGCGGCCCGGGAGGCCCTCACGGCTCGACTCCGAAAGTCGGACTGGTCGAGCCTGCGGGAGCTCGTGCACCTCCTCGAGACGCGCGACTTCGGCCCGAACGCAGGCGCCTGGCTCTCCGGCGTGGAACAGACGGCCAACCGGGCAGGGCTGCTCCTGTCGAACGACCTCGACGTGGCCGTCCGAATGCTCGAGCTCGAGCACGCGACCGGGACGGCGTGGTCGAGGCTGCCGCTCGACGCGGCGGTCGATGATCTGCTGCGTTATTCGGTGAGTGAGC
This sequence comes from Myxococcales bacterium, assembly GCA_018780435.1. Lineage (GTDB taxonomy): Bacteria > Myxococcota_A > UBA9042 > SXOO01. The sequence continues at coordinate 4,096 of JADMJS010000259.1, read as the reverse complement.
GGTACTTCAGCCTGAGGCGCGCCCTGGGGGCCGCCGTCGAAGGCGCCTGACTCGCTTCCTTCCGAGGGCTGATGCCGGCCCTGCCGGCGAGTCGTTCGGCGCCGTTCGTTCGCGTTCCGCTTTCAACCGTCCGCTTTCAGCTCCGGCCGGCCGGGCTCTCCACTGCGGTGCGGTGATTCCGTGCCCTCGCCGGGCTGACCGCTGAAGTCTGGCCGCTGATGGCCCAGCGCCAGCCCCGACGGAGCCGGCGCTGGCGCGTCAGCTCACTGCGGCGGCCACGGCATCGACACGTCGCTGCTGAAGTCGATCGGCGCGCCCGCCTCACGCGCGTCCGGGAGCCCGTCGTCGTACTCGGCGTCGAGGAAGGTCGTGATCAGCGCGTCGGTAGCCGGGAGCTCGCCCTCGGCGTACGCGTCGGCCAACGCCGCCCAGTCGAAGCCGATGTCGGAGACCGAGGCGTCATCGAGAGTCACCGTCGCGAGGCCGTGGTCGAAGAGCGCCTGACCGGTCTCGGCGATGGCGGCTGCGGCCAGCGACGGCGACAGGAGGCCGTCGGCGAAGACGACAGCGGTCGAGGCGTAGCCGCCCCGCGCAGTCAGAAGGACCGAAGGCGCGCCCACGTTGGCCAGATAGGAGGGGTGGACGCCCGCCCCGTCGATGACGACCGAGGCGAAGCTCGCGCCGGACGGCTGCGTCCCGCTACGGGCGCGGACGACGACCTCGCCCCACGCGGGCGAGAGGGCCTCGTGGAAGATCGCGGCGGGGAAGCGGATCGGCGAGCTCGCAAAGCCCACACCGTCGCTCTCGAACACGATGCTCTTCGCAGCGAGGCGGTTCAGCTGAAAGGACGAATCCGAGAAGACGTGTACTTTCGCGGCGCCGGGGGCGCTGGTGCCGAAGGGGCGAACGATGAGGCTCGTCGCCACCGACGTGCCGGCGGCCGCGGGATGGGTCGCCGCGCCGCTGGTGATGTCGATGGCGATGCAGTTCGCGCCGAGTCCATCGCCGAGGCTGGCGAGCAGCGCGTAGGACGAGCGCTCGACCTCGACCGCCGAGAGCGGCCGCACGAGGGCGGGTGACGCCGGTCCGCGGACGGCGTTGACCGTCACCGACGCGAAGGCCTGATCTTCGTACATCGCCTGGGAGCCTCGGATGTGAGCAAAACCTTCCGCGTCCGTCGTGACGCGGATCTCTTCGTTCACGTTGCCCGTGAGCTGCAGCCAGACCGTCGCGCCCGGTACCGGCGCCCCGCCCGCGTCGAGGATCTGCAAGCCCGACGCCACGGAGACCATCGACTCGTCGGCCGGATTCGAGCGGATGAGATAGGGGGCGATCACCGCATCGTAGACCGGCGGGACGGCGAAGCGCGTGATGCCCGCAAGCGCTCGACCGCCTTGCACGACGCCCGCACCCGACCACGCATCGAAGCCGATGTTGTCGCGGTTCCCGTCAACCTGGAGATCGAGAGCCGTCTGCTGGAGCAGCGGACGGACGTGCGCCGCCGGGACGCCACGCTCCACGAGGAGCGCCACGAGGCCCGACACCGACGCCGCCGCGGGCGAGGTGCCCTCGGCCAAGTAGATGGAGGCTTCGCCGTCATGGACCTGCTCGCCCGCGATGCCGTCCGGGATCCCGTCGGCGTTCACGTCCTGCGAGAGCGAGCCGCCCATCGCCAGCACATCGAGACGGGAGCTGCGGTTGCCGTAGCTCGACGGGCGCACGGAGAGGCCACCACTCGGTAGGCGGCCAAGGTCGGCGGCGCCCACCGCGATGACACCGGGGAGGGCGGCCGGGTAGGAGACGATCCCAGCGCCGTCGTTCCCGCTCGCGGCCACGATCGCGATGCCCCGCGACGCCACGTCGGCGAGCGCCTCCGTGAGCAGCGGCGACGGGGCGGTCCCGGCGGGGTAGGAGAGGCTCAGGTTGATGACGCGGACGCCTTTGACCGAGGCCGCATAGTAGAGCCCGTCGACCAACGCGAGCTCCGTACCCGAGCGCGTCGCGTCGAGGACCTTGACTGGCAGGATGTAGGCCAGTGGCGCGACGCCCCGGATGGTGCCCCGGCCGGCAATGATGGTCGCCATGTGGGTACCGTGCCCATGGTCATCATCCTGCGGGACGCCGGGAGAGACGAAGTTCGCGCCCGGGAGGATCGCCGACGCCGGGAGCGACGGAGTCGCGTCGACGCCGGTGTCGAGCACGGCGATGGTGACGCGCGAGCCGTGCGACCGCGACGCGGCCCACGCTGCCGGGGTCTGCTCGACGGCGTGCTGCCACTGCATCGACACGCGGGTGCGCTTTGACCCGGCGGGGTAGGAGATGACCCCGCCAGTCGGAGACACCCCAGGGAGGCTGGTGCCGTGGGTGCGCGGGTGGGCGTAGACCGCGTTGACCCCCGGGGCTGTGCGCAGCGTGTTCACACCGGCCTCGACCGACGCGACCGGCAGCGCGATGACGACGGCGTCCGTGTACTGGCTGCGCCGAACGACCTTGCCGCCGACACGCGCCGCGAGGTCGTCGGCGTCCGCCGGTGCTGCGACGCGAACGAGGATCTCGCCCGGCACGCTCACGGCGGCGTCAACGGCAGTGTCCTGGACCGGGCTGCCCTGCATGACGCCTGTGGGCGCATCGGCCAACGCGGCCCCGGGGCCCAGCGCGAGAGCGGCGGCCAGTCCATGTTTCCAGGCGTATAGGCTGAGCTTCTGAAATCCGAGCATCTGTGACTCCCTCTTCCGGGTCCCCCCGGGTCTGTCGTTCATCCCGGCTCCTGTGAGCCGTCGGGAGGGATTGCAGCGGTCGTGCCAGAATGGGGTGTTGCGCCAAGGTTCCGTAATTGCTTGTTATTTAGTCGAGATTGACGCATCGATGGCGGGTCCGCGGCGACCCTCCCCGAAGCAGCGACGACAGCGCCACTTTCGCCTACACTGCGGGCGCAGCCTGAGGAGGCCCATCGTGCAGACCCCCGAACACGAACCCGGGACGCGCCCCGACGTCACGTCGATGCATGGCGCGAGTGGCGATCGGGTGCTCGTCGTGGCGTGCCTGAACGGCGCCCTCCACGGGCGCTCGCTCTCGCGCTACGTTCCGTTCTCGCCGTCCGAGCTCGAAGCCGAGGGGCGACGAGCCGCAGAAGCCGGCGCGAGCATGTTGACCTTCGTCCCCCGTGACGACGACGGCCACCCCACGCGCGATCCCGGCCGTATCCGCGAGGCCGTGGATGCGGTCATGTCGTGTTCGCCGCTGCCATGCGCGGTGTCGCTCCTCGACTACGATGGCGACGCCGCCTCGCGCCGCCTCCTCGTGGCCGGCCGACCGACCTTCGTCGAGGTGCCCGTCGGCGCGCCGCGGCTCGCCCGCTTCGATCCGGCCGTCTCCGCCTTCGGGCCGGACCGCGTGCTCGCCTTGCCACGTTCAGAGCTCGCGTCGCTCTCTCTCGACGCCCAGGAGCACGGCGTCTGGCCTGTGCCGCTCGCGAGCGATCCGACCGACCTCGTGACCGTCGCCGAGCTCGAACGCCTCGGCTACATCGCTCCCGAGCTCCCCGTCGCCGTGGAGCTCCTCGCCGACCACCACCTCACCCTTCCAATCCTCATGACGACGTTGGCCCGGACGCCGCTCTGGGCCGTCGGCGCCCGCGGCCGGTCCACGTGGCGCGCCCACGCCATGGCGCTCGCCCTCGGTGGAGGCGTGCGGGTTGGCTTCGAATATGGCGCCCGCCTCCCGAACGGCGACGACGCCCGCAGTAATGCGTCTCTCGTCGAGGCCGCGGTGCGCCTCGTCCACGCGGCCGGGCTCGATGTACTCGACTCGGGGGAGCTCCGCCGACGGGTCACGCAGGCCACCCCCGCAATTTGACCTGCGTCGCACTCGACTCCGTTGGAATAGCCCCACAGGGGCCCGGGTTAGTGCAGCCGGTGGGTGGTAGCGCGCGGCATGCGCATTATCCTTCCGGGCCGTCTCCAGGCGAGGCGGCGCGCCTCCCTGGTGGAATGGGCGGCGAGAGATCCCACCGCGTGACCGCCCGGTGCCCTCGTGGCGTCTGGGCGCAGGAGCCGCCCGTGATCTTCAGCAAGTCCCGGAACAAGAACCAAGACGC
>JADMJS010000772.1 GCA_018780435.1 Myxococcales bacterium | reverse complement strand
TCGTTCTCACCTTCGCGACCTACGCGCTCTTCGCGTTCGACCGCCTGAAGGCGCCGTCACCGCACTTCCACTTCGTCGATCTCGCCCACTCGTTTTGGGCCGGGCGTCTCGACACGGACACGCCCCGGCTGAACCCGAAGGCGCCACCGGACTCGCCCCACGGCTTCGCCGACGCCATCGTCCGGCACGCGCTCAACCCCGACGGGTCGCACCGCGGCTGGAACGACTGGGCCAGCTACCGCGTCCTCACCATGAAGACCGGCGAAGTCCTCCGCGGCGTCTTCCCGTGGCGCGACCAGAAGGACGGCCGGCAGAAGGAGTTTCATTCGCTCGACGGCCAGCTCTACAGCATCGACTGTACGCGTGACGTGAAGTCGGGCTGCTGGGGCAACCGGCCCGGCGAGATGATGTACTACGTCTCGTTCCCGCCGTGGCCCGCCGTTCTGATGATGCCGCTGGTCAAGATCTGGGGCTACGCGACCAGCGACGTGTGGTTCACGGTGTTCTTCGGCGCGCTCAACGGGGCGCTCCTCTACCTCTTGCTCGACGGCCTCGCGCGCCGGGGGCTCAGCGCCCGAAGCCGGCGCGACAACCTGTGGCTCACGACCCTCTTCCTCGTCGGCAGCGTCCACTTCTTCAGCGCCGTCCGCGGCGAGGTGTGGTTCACGGGCCTCATCGTCGGCGTCACGATGAACCTCCTGTCGCTCATCGCGCTCCTCGTGGGCCAACAGCGCGCGCTCGCCGGCCTCTGCCTCGGCCTCGCCTTCGGCACACGCACGCCCATCCTCTTCGCCGCGGTGCTCCCGGCGGTGCTCGAGCTCTTCCCGGAGGGCCGCCTGCGCCGCACCGGGTGGGGTGGTGCGATCGGCCGGCTCGCCGCCTTCGGCGTACCGCTCGCGGCGGTCCTCGGGGCGCTCATGGCCTACAACCTCGTCCGCTTCGGCAGCCCGATGGAGTTCGGCCACACCTTCCTGCAGGAGGGGATGCGGCCGGCCATTCGCGAGCACGGCCTCATGTCCGGCTGGTTCCTCCCTGCCAACCTCTCGGCCGCGCTCACGAACCCGCCCGTGATCACCTTCGAGAGCTGGCCTTATCTACGGATCACCAAACACGGGCTCGGCCTCCTCTTCACGAGCCCCGCGCTGCTCTTCGTGCTCGGATCCACTCGAAAGGACACGGTCTTTTGGGGGCTCATCGCCGCGCTGGCCGCGGTCGCCGTCCCCGGCCTTCTCTACCAGAACACCGGCTGGGAGCAGTTCGGCTACCGCTTCGGCCTCGACTGGATGCCCTTCTTGCTCGCGGCCTTCGCCGTCGGCGGGAGGCCCATCACGCGAGGGCTCATCGCCCTCATCCTGTTCGGAATCGTCGTGAACACGCTTGGCGCGGGGACCTTTGGGCGGTATTGGCCCATGTACTACTGACGTCCACGGGGCTGCGCCAAAGGGCGGCCCGGCAGAGCGGGGTGCCCATGAGCGATCGAGCCCAGCCCATCACCTTCACCGTTCAGCAGCAGGTCTATCTGTGGCTCACGGTGCTCTTCGTCGCCTCGTTACTCGTCGCCGACGTCCTCGGCGTGAAGCTCTTCAGGATCCCGCTGGGGTTCAGCTTCACCGTGCCGTGGCAAGACGGCGAGATCGACGCCATTCAGCACACCTGCGGCATGCTCACCTTCCCGGTGACCTTCCTCCTCACGGACCTCCTGAACGAGTACTACGGTAAAGCCGCCGCGCGACGTGTGGTCTGGATCGGCTTTGCGGCCGGCGGCTTCGTCTTCCTTTGCATCAATGTCGCGCTCGCCATGCCGCACTGGGACGTCCCCTTCAACGTCAGCCGCGAGGCCTTCGCAGGCGTCTTCTCATCGGCGCGGGTCATGTACGTCGCGTCACTAGCGGCTTATTTCGTCGGCAGCATGGCCGACATCTGGATGTTCGGCTGGCTGAAGCGACGGACGGGGGGCCGCATGGTGTGGCTCCGTGCGACCGGCTCGACCGTCGCGAGCCAGCTGATCGACAGCCTGGTGGTCACGTGGCTCGCGTTCTCCGTCGGCCGCACGCTCATGGGCGGCGGCGAGCCGATGCCGATGGACGACGTCCTGAAGGCGGCCGCGACCGGCTATCTCCTGAAGTTCGTCATCGCCCTCGGCCTGACGCCCGTCATCTACGCCGGGCGCCGCGTGCTCGAGTCGCGCTTCGGGCTGGTGCCGCTTCCGCCGGATTGACCGGCGTCAGTCGGGCGGCGTGAGCCCTTCTCAATGCTCCACACGGAGCGAGTCGCGATGTCGATGGGCCAGCCGCCCGCCAATCCGGATTCGTGAGCACCGTGTCTGAAGCCGGGCTCGCTGCGATGATCGCGGCTGCGGCCGTCATCGCGTCGTGATTCCAGTGCCCGCCGACCTCGTGCGCGCGCGTCAGGCCCGGGCCGAGGTCGTAGCGGACGAGCGAGGCGCCGTAGAGCGCGGTGACGGCGGCCACCGCCAGTGCGGCGCTGGGGACTGGCCTCGGCGCGAGGCGCTCCCAGGTGAGCGCGGCCAGCGGCGCCAGGAGGGGCACCGCGCCATGGAGGTGGTAGGTCCAACCTTTGCGCTGGACGAGGTAGAGGAGCAGCGAGCCGATGACCGCCAGCGTGAGCATCAGGGTGACGGCGCCCTGATCGGAGTCAAGCCACTCGCCGGGATGAGGCCCGGGTTCGCGGCGCGGGCCGTCACCACCAGGTTCGCGGCGCCCGTGTCCACGTCGGCGAGGTTGAGCGCCAGGCGAGCCGGCTCGGCGTCTTCGTAGAGTGTCTGCGATGGGATTGTGGCGACCGTCGGCGCGTCCACCACCGGCACGACCTCGACATCGAAGTGTGTCTCCGTGGTCGTCGAGCCGTCCGACACGATCAGGGTGATGGTGGCCGTGCCATGGGCGTCCGGCGCCGACGTCACGGTCACCGTGCGACTACCACCCCGTGACCGAGCACGCTTTGCAAGCGTATTGCTTGATAGCGAGTATCCGCTGCACGAAGCCGGGTAGAGCCGCGCGGAGGCCATGTGGCAGTCTCCC
>JADMJS010000160.1 GCA_018780435.1 Myxococcales bacterium | reverse complement strand
ACATGCCGACGCCGTGCAACCTGAAGAAGGACACTGGGGCGGGCGGTAAGTGGCGCATCGTCTACGGCTGCCTCAACTGACGCGCCGTGGTGACCCTCACGCTCGTACTCGAAGGCAACCCGTCGGTGTCGTGGGTCATCCCCAATGGCATCTCACCGCGTTTCGGACGTGATCCGGTCGCCAACGACGTGATCCTCCACGATCCGACGGTCTCGCGGTCGCACGCCCGACTCGAGTCGCGCGGGGGCGACTGGTTCGTCATCGACGGAGGGTCCCGGAAAGGGACCTTCGTGAACGGCTCGCGTGTCGAAGGTGAGAAGTCCATCCGTAGTGGCGACGTGCTCGAGATCGGCCCCTACGTCCTGCTCCTCGACCTCGAGGCCGAAGCGCTCCCACAGTCCATCCCTGGCTCCGCTGAGCGCACACAACGCCTTGAACTCGAGCGCTGTCCACGATGCGGCGCGCTCGCTCTCGATTTTCAGAACTGCATGCGCTGTGGTGCCCCGCTGTCGTCCCCGAATTGAGCTCTGACGACGAGACCCTTGACACCGAACACTCGGCCCCCCAAACTGCCGCGCACTTTCGGGACGGGTGTGTCCCGGGGCGGGTCCGAACGCCTGGAACGCCAATGATTGCGGGCTTTTGCTGACTTGAGTCAGCGCCAGTCCGCGGCGAACCATAAGCGCATCTGGCACGTTCACCTCGTCGGTCCGACTCGGTGGTCAACCACAGGAGCGGTCCAGGGTGAAGCAACCATTCACGAGCTGCCGGGATTCCAGGAATAGAACCCGGGGCTCTGAGTTACTACGCCAATGTTGCACCGACCTTGTGGGTCGTTGCCCCGTCGGCGGTAAACGCCCGCACGTCAGTGACGTCTGCAAGCCAGCCACGTTCTGCACGTCAACTCATCAAGGAGCGAGTTCTACATGAAGAAGCAAAGCGTGATCGGCTTCATGCTGGTCGCCTTGACCGCCTGTGGCGGCAAGGACAAGGCCCCCGCGGCCCAGGGTGCTGCCCCGGCCGCCGCCCCCGCCGCCACTCCCCAGCCCGTCCAACCCGCCGCCGGTGCCGAAGCTCCCAAGGCCCCGGAAGCCGCTCCCGCCGCTGCCCTGGGCGGTACGGCTGCGCCAACCGCTGCGCCGACCGAGGCCGCCAAGGCTCCGGAAGCCGCTCCCGCGGTCGCGCCGACGGCTCCGACGGCTCCCACGGCTCCCGTCGTCGCCGCCCCGACGCCGTCCCAGCCGCTGGTCGCGGGCTCGACGCTCGTCATCCCCGCCCCGGCGAAGGGCCCGGCGGACGCCAAGGTCACGATCATCGAGATCTCGGACTTCCAGTGCCCCTTCTGCTCGCGTGGCAAGGAGACGGTCGACCAGGTCGCCAAGCAGTGGCCGAACGACGTGAAGGTCGTCTTCAAGCACAACCCGCTCAGCTTCCACCAGCGCGCTATGCCGGCCGCGATCGCCTCGATGGCCGCGCACAAGCAGGGCAAGTTCTGGGAGATGCACGACAAGCTGTTCGCGAACGCCAAGGCGCTCGAGGACGCTGATCTTGAGAAGTACGCGACCGAGGTCGGCCTCGACATCGCGAAGTTCAAGACGGACCTGGCCGATCCCGGCCTGCGCCTCCAAGTCGAGAACGACCAGAAGGCGGCCGTCGCCCTCGGTCAGGGCGGCACGCCCGCGTTCTTCATCAACGGCAAGGTGCTCTCGGGCGCGCAGCCGTTCGACGAGTTCAAGAAGGTCGTCGAGGCCGAGATCGCGGAGGCCGACAAGGTCATCGCTGGCGGCAAGACCGTCGCCGACGTTCACAAGGCGCGCGCCGAGGCCAACCTCGCTGCTCAGGCCGGCGCGTACTGGGCCAGCCTGATCGAGGGCAAGGCCGCCCCGAAGCCGAAGCGCCCGGTCGATCCGACCGTCTGGAAGGCTGAAGTCTCGGGCACCGAGCCCTTCAAGGGCAAGGCCGACGCGCTCGTGACCGTTGTGATGTTCTCGGACTTCCAGTGCCCCTTCTGCACGAAGGTCGAGCCGACCTTGAAGCAGCTCGCTGAGAAGTACCCGAACGATGTCCGCATCGTCTGGAAGAACAACGCGCTCCCCTTCCACAACCGCGCCCTGCCGGCCGCCGAGGCCGCGCTCGCCGCGCACGAGCAGGGCAAGTTCTGGGAGATGCACGAGAAGCTCTTCGCCAATCAGCGCGCCCTCGAGGACGCTGACATCGAGAAGTACGCGGGCGAAGTCGCCGGCCTCGATGCCGCCAAGTGGAAGGAGTCCTGGAAGTCGGGCAAGCACAAGGCGACCATCGACGCCGAGATGGAGCAGGCCTCCAAGGTCAACGCGCGCGGCACCCCGAACTTCTTCGTCAACGGTCGCAACCTCCGCGGCGCTGTCCCCTTCGAGGACTTCGACGCGCTCGTCGTGGAAGAGCTCGACAAGGCCAAGAAGCTGGTCGAGGCGGGCACCCCGGCCGCCGACGTCTACAAGAAGATCACCGAGAACGGGAAGACCTTCGAGCCGCTCGACCCGACGGTCAACACCTTCACCTACGACGGCCGCCCCTTCACGGGCGCCGCCAACGGCGACATCGTCATCTCGGTGTTCTCCGACTTCCAGTGCCCCTTCTGCGCCCGCATCGCGCCGACCGTGCACGAGCTCGCGAAGGATCCGGAGCTGAAGGACCGCGTCAAGATCGTGTTCAAGCACTTCCCGCTCTCCTTCCACAAGGAGGCCATGCCGGCCGCGCTCGCCGCGATGGCGGCGCACGAGCAGGGCAAGTTCTGGGAGATGCACGACAAGCTCTTCGCTGGTCTCAAGGAGACCAACCCGGAGAACCAGAAGAAGTGGGCCGGTGAGATCGGTCTCGACATGGCGAAGTACGACGCGTTCATCGCGGCGAAGACCGGCCAGGCCGCGATCGACGGTGACATGGAGGAGGCCCGCAAGGCCGGTCTCCGTGGCACGCCGACCATCTACATCAATGGCCGCAAGTTCGAAGCCATGGGCGGTTACTCCGTCCAGGCCTTCAAGCAGGTCATCAACAAGTACTTCCCGAAGC
>JADMJS010000663.1 GCA_018780435.1 Myxococcales bacterium | reverse complement strand
GCGGCGACTCGCACGGCCACGGCGGCGGAGGCGTCCAGTGCGCGCAGCAGTGAAAGCGATGAATCCAATCTTGTTCTCAGGATTTTTGAGGTTTTGTCTCACGCGCGAACGAAACGTGAGTCATGAGTTGTCTGTTTTTTTTCTTGTTTGTTCGTGGCGGCTGTTCGCCGTCGAGATCGATCGGTTGGGCCCCCACATCCGTGTTGAGCGGCGCGGGCTCCATCCCAGACGGCATGGACAGCCTGGGGAAAACATTTTGGAGAAAAAACGAAAAAAACAAAACAATTTTTTTGTCTTAGGCCTCAACTCGCGATCGCGATCAGTGATCAGTGGCATGAACCTGCTGCTGCTGGCGCTCGTGGTGGCGTGTGGCGCCGTCGACATCGTCAGCATCGTCGCTGATCTGGAGACCGCTCCTGCAAATCCCCACCCCGTTGGAGCGTTTGTCGAGCTGGCCGGCGCCGTCTACCTTACTGCTCGTGGACCCCTCGGTGAAGAACTCTACCGCCACACGCCCGCCGGCGGCATGGTGAGAAATCTTTTTTGTTTTGTCCAGAGCCGTCCCTCACCAACCATGAACGTTAGGAGCTCGTGTTCGACCTCGTGACGGGCCCTGAATCATCGTCTCCGACAGAACTGACCGCGCTGGGCACGTCGCTGCTGCTGTTCACGGCACGCACGCCCCCGACGGGCACTGAGCTGTTCAAGTTCGACGTGTCGACTGGCCTGGTCACACTCGTGGAGGATCTGACGCCTGGCATCTTTGGCACTGAATTGACCTCGTTTGCGGCTTGCAACGGCCGCGTCTTCTTCAACGCCGACATCCCGAACACGCTCTTCGCCACCGATGGCTCTGCCGTCGACAACTTGGGGACAATCAGCTCCTTCGGTGAGCCCCGTCGCGGCATCTGCGTCGGCACGCAGCTGCTGTTCCCCGACGGGTCAACTTTGCACAAGAGCGACGGCACGGCCGCCGGCACGAGCGTCGTCGACGCCTCGTTCGCCGCCCTCGAGTTTGCGCTTCTGGGCGACAAGGTCTTCATGCACGACGGCGGCCGGCTGGCCTCGATCGGCACCGACTTGCTCGGCTCGCTCCTCATCGTCGACACGCCCGGCTTGATCCAGTTCCAGACGCTGGCGACGTTTGGCTCGCCGGCGCGCCTGTTCTTTGGAGCGTCGGACGGGATCACGGGCGTCGAACCGTACGTTTCGGACGGGACCGACGGTGGCGCGACGCTTCTGGCGGCGGTGCCGTTGGCCTCCGTTCGGCCCGTGGTGGTCGGCGCGTCGATCTTTTTCGTCACAGGGAGCCAACTGTTCGAGTCTGACAGCCCGGCCGCCGCCGTGTCGCTGCACACGTTTGCGTCGACGCCGGCGGTGCTGGCCGCGGCGGGCACCAAGGTGATCGTGCGCGAGGACAGCGCCACGGATTCGCTGCACGTGCTGGACACGACGAACGACATGGTCACGACCTTGTGCAACGCCCCCACGGTCAACGCTCCGACGCTCTCGGCGGCCGCTGGGCGCGTGTACTTTCTTGCGCAGTCGCCGACAACAACTTTCGAGGAGTTCTGGGTGACCGATGGCTCGGCCGGCTGCACGCAGCTGAAGGACCTCATCGACGTGTCGTTCAACACAGCGTCGCCACAGGTGCGGGGGTTGGCGGCGCTCGGCAGCACGGTCCTCTTCCACGCGGCGACGACCGCGCTCGGCCGAGAGCTGTACCGCACAGCGCCGCCGTTTTCGTCGATCGAGCTCGTCAAGGACATTTTCCTGGGCAGCGGTGGCAGCATGTTTTCCAACGAGCGGCTCGTGGTGATGGGCAGCCGCGTCTACTTTACGGCCAACGACGGCGTCAACGGCGTCGAGCTGTGGACGAGCGACGGCACAGAGGACGGCACGCAGTTGGTCGCCGACCTCTCGACTACTGGCTCCAGCTCGCCGCAGTTTCTCACTGCGATCGGCACGACGCTGCTGTTCTCGGCGGACGCTGGCGCCGGCCTCGGCCGAGAGCTGTACTCGTTTGTCGAGGGCGGCAGCATCACCTTGGTGAGAGACATCAGCCCTGGCGTCGGCGCCAGCTCCAACCCGTCGGGCTTCACGGCCGTCGGCGCTCAGATCTTCCTCTTCGCGACCACCGGAGCCGGCCGCCAGCTGTACGTGCTGCAGGGGGTCAACACGGTCTCGCTCGTCGGCACCGCCAGTGGCGTGAGGGTCGCGACCTCTACGACCATCGCCGTGTTGGGCAACCTGCTCTTCTTCCCGGCGACGGAGCCTACTTTGATTAACTTCGAGCTCGCCATCCTCAACGGCGACACCGGCCAGTTCTTCTTCGAGGAGCTGAACCCGGGGTCGAGTTCGTCGAGCCCGACCAACTTTGTCGTCTCCGGCTCGTCGGTCTTCTTCTTCGCAGCGACGGCGCTCGAAGGTCGCGAGTTGTGGCGCAGCCAGGGCCCGGGCACGACCGACATCGTGCAGGACTTGCTTCTCGGCTCCGTCAGTGGCATCAGCGACACCACGGCCATGCTGGTGGCGTTCAACGGCGGCGTGTTGGTGGCGGCGCAAACGGCCTTTGACGACCAGGAGCTCTACTTTGCCACGGCGGGGTCGATTACGCTGGTCAAAGACATCGAGCCCGGCGGCCCTTCACGGCCGCAGCTGGTCGCGGTCGACGGCGCCGTGGCCTATTTGGCGGCGACGACGAGCGCAACTGGCACTGAGCTCTGGCGCACAGACGGCACGGCAGCGGGCACGGTGTTGGTCGAGGACATTCGACCGGGAACGTTCCCGTCGAGTCCGGCCCGCGGCATCGTCGTCAGCGGCATCACGTTGTTCACTGCCCGCGATCAGCGCGGCGAGGAGCTGTTCAAGATCACGCACGTCTGCGACACGGCCGAGGCGGCGACAACGTGCGCGGCCGGCACGTACGGCATCGCAATCGCGGGCGGCGGCCAGGCGTGCATCGAGTTCAACGGCGGCGACCAGCTGGCGAGCGACCTCGACGCGTCTGAGATCGGCCCGTGCGACGTGGTGGTGACGGGCGGCGGCGTCGACTCGGCGTT
>JADMJS010000681.1 GCA_018780435.1 Myxococcales bacterium | reverse complement strand
GCTTCGACCTCGTCAGGCTCTTCTGGCCCGCCGTCCTTGCCGCGCTCCTCATGGGGCTGCGCTTCCTCACGAAGCTCGACGATCGCCTCCGCACCTGGATCTTTTGCGCCCTGATCCTGAGTCTGCCTCTCGCCGGCCCGTCCCCGCTCTCACTCTTCGAGTCCGCCAAACCACCCCTCGCGGGCTCGCTCGTCGAAGCGCACTTCGGGATCGCCAGTGGCGGCTTCTTCCCGCGAGAAGGCGCCCTCCACCTGACGCTCCTCGGCTGCGCGCTCTTGCTCCTCGCCGCCGGCAGCCGTTATCGCAGCGACCTCCAGACGTCGAAGCTCGGCCCCGCGCTGCTCGCCGCCGGCATGGCGCTCACCGTCACCTACTACGTCGCCCCCTACGACAAAGCGGGCGACCGGCCCACCGTCGCGGCGCACCGAAACATCAAGCTCTACCAGGAGTTCTACGAGTTCGCCTCCAAGCAGGCCCATGACTTCGAAGCCTTGGCGGCGGAGTACGAACAGATGGCCGAAGCCGCCGATCAGAAGAGCTCGGCCGCCAAGATGGTCAAGGGCGCCGAAGGGGCGGCGCGGATGATCGGTCAGGTGAAGTTTTCGTCGTATTACTACCTGTCCATCTACGCCCTGCCCCTGCTGATCAGCCTTCTCGCCATCCCCGCGCTCTTCCGCCCGCGGCATCGGGGGCACCGCGCCGCCATCGCACGCGTCGTGGGCACCGCGGCGACCTTCTACCTCTTCGCGTTCATCACGCCGCTCGCCCTGAAGGACAGCGGCGGTGAAGCGGGACGCGGCTTCCTGGTCGCCCTGCGCGAGATCGCGCTGCTCGGCGCGTTCTTGCCCGCGGCCGCGTGGGCGCTCGCTGCGGCCCTCCGCGAGGCCGTCGAACCGAACAAGTCGGACGACGCGCTCGCGCCGGAGCCCGAGCTCGAGGACTGAGTCCCCTCAGAATCGGTAGATGTTGGGGAGGAACCGCACGAGTCCGTCGTCGGCGACGACCACTCGGTAGTAGTCGATGGCGATGGGCACAGGCCGGTCGAGCCGGACCTCCGCCTTTCGCCGCGAGTCGAGCGCCCGCTCGAACTCGGCCGCCGTCATGCCACCCGCGACGTCGAGCACGTCGAGTGCGAAGGCCTCGACGTCCTGCACACGAACGCAGCCGTGTGACAGCGCTCGACTCACAAAGCCGAAGGCGGTCTCGTCCGGCGTCCCGTGTAAGTACAAGAAGTTCTGGTTTTCGAAGTTGAGCGTCACGCGGCCGAGCGCGTTCCGATCCCCGGGGAGCTGGTAGTACCCCTCCTGCCCATTCGGCCGAACGAAACGCCGAAAGCCCTCTCGCTGGAGGTAGCCGGGATCCGCCTTCTCCTTGGGCAGCAGCTCGTTCTGGAGGATCCCATCGGACGGTGTCCACCCCGGGTTTACGACGACGCGTTCGATGCTCGAGGTGAGAAGCTTCGTGCGGCCGCCGCCCGTGCCGTAGGGGTAGCCGACCACGACACGGTGCCGGCGCCGGACCTCGTCGTCGACGACGAGCTCGGCGGTAAACTCCGGAATGTTGACGAGCACATAGGTGCCCTTCCCCCGAGTGCCGCTTCCGCGTACGGCGCGCATCGCAGCGCGGATCTGGTCCACCAGCGCCGGCCGGGGTACGTCGAGGGCGGTGATCGTCGCCTCATCGAGTGCGCCCGACGGCGAGAGCCCGCGGCTGTCCTGAAAACGCCGGAGCAGCCAAGCGAGACGCTCGTCGTAGACGTCCCCGCCGCGGCGCTCCCCGTCGACGGGCGCCTCACGGACGCCGGCCAGCCCTTCGACCTCGGCCTCGAGCCGCCGTCGAAGGCACGGCACCCGCGGGTCGCGCCGCCCCACCGTGAGGGTCGCGCCGCCCGCGAGCCCCGAACACGCCTCGAAGTCGTTCATGGCCCGATAGCGTCCATGCGCCTTGACGAGCCGCTCGTATCGATCGGACCGGGGCACGAGCGACTCGACGAAGGCCAGCCGGCCCTCGTCTCGCTCGAGCAGGGCGGCCAAGTCGCGCCCGCCCACTTCGGAGAGCCCGAGCAGTCGAACCAGCGCGAGGGCCGCCCCCGTGAGCCTAATATCGAGCTCCTCGGTCAGCAGCAGACGCAGCCGAGCGAGATTGGCGCGGGCGCCGAAGTCCTCGAAGCCCCACTTGGCGCGTTTCGGGAGTTCCCCGAGCAGCTCGCTGCACCAGCTCGCCGCGTGCGCCAGGTTCTCGATGATGCCCGCGCCGATCACCTCTGGTCGAATGCCGTGATCCGGGACCGCGTTTACCAGGCGAACCAAGGCTTCGGCCGCCGGCGTGAGCCCAAGCCCATCGCTCCAGAGGAAGGTCCCGCCACGGCTTACGTAGACGTCGCGCACGGATTCGCGCACGGACTCCGGCTGCACACGTAGCAGCAGGTTCTCGAGGTCATCGACGGGGTACGCGTCCGCGATCGGCTCGCGATCGGGTTCTCGTCTCCGAATTGGAGGCGGTTCGTCTTCGGTCGGAGTGATGGAGAGTGAAGGTGGTGGCACCGCCGCCAAGGACTCGGGGAGTGGGTCCAATGGCGGCGGGCGCACCGAGGCCCCCTCGCTGCCAGCGCAAGCCGACAGCCAGACGAGCAAGAACACCGCTCGTCCGGGCCCGTTCATCCACGCGCACGCTAAGCCAGGTCGTTCCTCGGCGCCAGAAAATCGCTGTGCTTTTGACGCGGTGGGAATCAGCTTCATTACGCGCAGTTAGCGCGATCGCTCCACCGCAGCAGCCGTCACAGCTCGCCCTCGATGCTCTCGCTCTCGAGCGGGATCTCGCGTTCGATCTCCTTTTGCCCTTCGAGCTCCCAGCGCTTCTCTTCGTCGAGGTACTTCCAGGTCTGCAGGATCGACGTCGTCTCCACGATGTTCGATGTCTTCGGGCTCCACGAGAACGTGACGGTGACTTCCGCGTCGAGCGAGGTCATCTCGAGGTGCCGCACGTCCACGATCTCGTAGTCGAGCAGGTTCACGGTCTCCATGAGCCGGCGTCGCCGCTTGAGCCACTCTTCGCGCTTCTCGGCCTTGAGGTACGCCGCCGCAGCCTGCAGGTTCCCCCAGCGCAGCGAGTGGTTGTAGGTCATGACTGCGAACTGCAGCTTCTGGCCGGGCGTCTCGCCGCCAGTACACGCCGACGTCACCAGCACGAGCAACAGCAGGCCCTGGACGGCCAGTCCAAAGGCGCCACTACGGATGGACTTGTTCATCTGGACTCCACTTCAACTCGCCTGTGGCCCGCGCCTTGCGACGACACGCCGAATCACGCCGAGATCCGCCCGGCCGAGCTCGCGCGTCCCCAGGAGGACGCCCCCATAGGTCACGACACCGGCGAGGACACCTAGCCCCACGGCCACGACACCCTGCCCGGGCACTAGCGCCCCGGCCCCCCACGACGCCGCCAAGGCCACGGCCACCCGCAACAGACTGGACCAGGGCACGACCGCCCCGAGCACCCGCCGTAGCGCCAGCGCGCCGACGAGCGCCCCGACCGACATCGAGATGCACGAGGCGAGCCCGAGGCGGGAGAAGATGCCCGTCCCGGACTCGGTCGGGCCCGCCAAGGCCAGGACGATCGAGAGCCCGCTCGTCACGACTGCCGTCGCCGTAACCATCAGCCCGAGGCCCTCGCGCCCGTACGCGTTCAGCACCACCACGAGGACCGAGAGCAACGACAGGAGCACCCCTGACACGAGCAGATAGCGGAGTCCCACTCCGGCGTGAACGTACCCGTCGCCGAAGAGGAACCCGAGGATCGACTCGGCGGGCCCGATCGCGGCGGAGACGACCATGCCGCCCAGCAGCGCAGTGAAGCGCAACGAGCCCCGGGCCGCGAGCCGCGAGCGTTCGGGATCGCCGCCCCGGCTGGCCTCCGTCACGAGCGGGAAGACGACCAGGGTGAGCGCGAAGGTAGCCTGATAGGGCAAGAGCGCGACGTTCTTGGCGCCGCCGAAGACGCCGGCGATCCAGTCGATGACGCGCTTGGGTTCGGCGAGCCCCGCGTCGGGGATCCCGAGGGCCGCGGCGAGCCCCGTGAGATCCGCTCGTGACGCCGCGCCGAGTGGCTCCGCAAGGAGGCTCTTCACCGCGATCCCGTCGAGCTGGATGAGGAGGTTCGTGAGGAGTTGGGTCCCGAGAAAAGGCGCCATGATCGCCAGGACCGTCATGAGGCGCACGGGCGGTCCGTCGGTCTTCTCGCGGAGAGGAGAGCGCGCCAGCGCCAAGGTCCCAACGACCATCGCGAGGACCACCGAGGACGCAAACCCGAGGATGGCCCCCGTGAGCCCAAACCCCGCCGCGACGGCCCCGACCACGAGGACGAGCTTGAAGGTTGAGAAGGTGATGTCGAGGAGCGCCTGTGAGGCGAAGCGACGTGCGCCGTTGAAGACGCCGACCACGACCCCGTAGAGCGAATAGGCCGCTACGACCGCGGCCGTGAGCGCGACGGCGCCGCCGAGGCTCGGATCGTTCAGAAGCGTGCCGGCGATCCAGGGGCCGAGCGAGGCGACCGCAACACCGGTGGCCAGCGCCAACATCGCCCCTGCCATCGCCGACGCCTTGACCGCACCCGGACCTTGGGTCAAGACGCGGGCGGTCGCTTGCATCCCGGCGGTGATGACCACCATATTGAGCAAGGTCGCGAAACCATTGACGACGCGATACTCACCAAAACGAGCCGGGTCGCCGAAGAGACGCGGCAGTCCGAGCGAGATCGCCGCAGCCGACAGGATGAAGTAGGCCTTCGACCCCGCGATGACGAGGAAGCCGCGCCCGGCGGCCACCGCGTCTGACGTCGGCGACGACACCTACTTGGACTTCGGCTCTGGGGCGGCAGTGCCCTCCGGTGCTTTGCCCCCCGGCGCGGTCCCTTCGGCCCCTGGCGCGGGCGGGACGACGGCGTCGTTGGCGTTGCCCTGCCCACCCCCACGCTTCTGTTCGACATAACGGTCGATAGCGAACTTCAGCGGCTCGCCCGTGTAGGCGAAGATAGCGAGCGCCGCCTCGGCCTTGAGCGTCGCGTCGGCGACCGAGAGCGTCTTCGCTTCGACCTCCTTCTCGATCTCGACTGCGAGCGCGAGTGTCTCGATCGCGTTCTGAGCGAGCGCACCGACCGTGAGCTCAGTGAGGAGCCCAGACGCGATCGCCTCCCGCCGGCTCTTGTTCCCGCCCGGGAAGAAGATGTCCTCGACGCTCGACGCGTCGGACGTCAGGATCTTGAGCTTGTGGGTTGCGTCCTGAACGCCCAGCACCTTCAGGCAGAGCACGCTCATCGCCTTCTGGACGCGGTCACCCTTCATGAGCCACGCCTCGACGAGGGGCCTCGCGACGGCAGCCTGCGGTTTCAGGCGCTTGCTGCAGAGATCGACGATAGCGAAGTCCGGGAGCCAAATCTGACCGTCGGGGAGCTCACGCGTGTACAGGCGCAAGTCCCCCTTGAAACCGGCGAAGATCGGCTCGACGGCGTCCGTACCGGCGACGATGAGCAGGAGCGTGGCCGCGTCCCAGCGATCGGTCGCGATGCGCGACGCCATCAGCCGGCCGAGCGCAACCATGAGCGCCTTCTTCTTCTCAGGCGTGTCGTAGATGCTGGGGATCTTCTCGCCGTCGGGACCGACCCCCGTGACCAAGTCCTGCGCGGCCGCGAGCGCGGACGAACGGAGCGAGCCGTCGAAGCGCTCGTTCAGGTACGTCTCGATGAGGAAATCGACCGTCTCCGGCAAGGCGAAGCCGCGGGCCGCGTCGAGCAGGTCCCATGGCGGCGACAGCTTGTCGATGCGGAAGAGGCGCTGCAGCGCCGTCACCACGAGCCGCTGGTGCTCCGGCGTCTTGGCCTCCTTGAACAGGAAGGGCCCCATGTTCTTCGTGTCGACGCCGTGCCCGAGCAGGAAGGACGCCACCGGGACGCCAACGGCGCCCATCTGCTGGATCTGGCCGACGAACTGGAGGCCGTTGACCCGCTTCATCAGCTCATCGCGTGGCGTCGCTTCGTTCAGCCCTGAGAAGCCCCACTCGCTCACCGCCGCGAGGAGCGCCGGGCGTTCGGCCTCGGGCGTCAGGGGAAGGATGACGAAGACGGCGTCTTTGGACGCGACTTGGCTGCGCATCGCGGCGTCGCCGGCCAGTCGCTCCATGAGCGCAGCGCCGACGCCCTTGATGAGCTCGTCTTTGGCCTTCACACCCGCCAGGATCTCCTGAAGGCGCTTCATGTCGCCATCATCGACAAGCGCGAGCACGCCACCGACGCGCTCGGCGATAGGCATCTCGCCGTTGCCAATGAACTCCCCGATCTTGTTATAGCGTCCTTCGAGGATCCAACCGGCCACGTCTTTGGCCGTCGGATCCTTGCAACCGGTGAGCGTCAGCGAGCCTGCGGAGAGCGCGAGCGCGAGTGCCAGTGAGATACGCTGCTTCATCGAAAGGACTCCTGCCCGAGCTATGCGGCGCGTCAGGGCTCACCCTGTCCCGCAAGGTCCACTTCTATCGTATGCGCCTTCGCCAGCGTCAAGGAAGCGGTGACTCCAAGGCCGTTACACCACCTTGGAAATCGACCCCGGAATTCAAACCGGTGCCGCGTTCCGTTCCCGTCGTCACCTGTGCAATACTGGGCGCGTGAGTCGAGAGCCCGACATTCAGACCATGCAGCTCCGCGAGCTCGACGACATGAACGTCCTGCTCGAGGAGGTCCGCCGCAAATACGACCAATACTTCCTGGGCTTCGAGAAGCGTGAACCCGGGCCGGAGCGCGAGCGCCTTGAGCGGATGGTTCTGAAGACCAAGCTCGTTCGGTCACCCCTCTTCGTCGTCCGCTACAAGTACCAGCAGTTCCTCGCCCGCCTCGGCACCTACCAGGCCTACTGGAGCCGTGTCCTCCGCGAGATCGAAGAAGGCACCTACCGGCGCGGCGCCACGACGCAAGCTGAGCGCCAGGCGAGCCAACGTGCTGACGCGGCCATTCGGCGCGCACAAGGCGCCGAAGTGGGTCCAGAGCTCGCGGACGACGCGCCCATCGAAGAGAAGCGCGTCCACCACACCGCGAAGTCGGCCGAAGCCTTCCTCGCGCAGCTCCTCGGGAAAGCGCCGCCGTCCGAGGAGAGACCGGCCGCGCCGCCGCGAGCCGCGTCGGTTCCGCTTCTCGAGGTCCCCACGGTGCGCGCCGTGGCCCCCAAGACACCCCCTCCGGCGCCGGCGCCGTTCGCTCCCCTTCGCCCCCCGACGCCGCCACCGTTGCCGATGACGCCACCGCCGCTGCCGCCCGACCCGAAGGCACCCCGCTCGGCCGTGGCGCCGCTCTTCGACGAGTACATGGCCGCCCGCCGCGCCCGCGGCGAAGACGTGTCGAAGATGTCGCTCTCGTCCTTCGAGAAGTCGGTGGAGCGCCAGCGTGAGCAGGCGCGCGCTCAGCTCGGCGCGGACGTTGAGCTGAAGGTCAAAGTGAAGGACGACAAGGTCACCGTGATCGCGGTGAAGAAGAAGACCTGATCAGGGCTCAGCTCCCTCGTTCGGCGTCGTTCCGTGGCGCCCCGCCAGCGCCCCGCTTCTCTCCAGGCCCAAACTGCCGAAACATACCGACGCCGATCCCCGCGAGCGCGATGAGCGTGTAAGGCACGAGCACCAGCACCACCGCGCCGTAGATGACGATCTTGACGATCTCCCACATGGTTTACTCCAAACCTCCGGTCGCACGCGTGAGGCCCCCGCCGGTCTCGACGGCCGTGAGCCCGATTCGGAGCTCAAGGCCCTCCGGGACGCCCGGGAGCAGCGTCGACAGCGGAATGGCCGGGAGCGCGATGGGCCCGAGATCGTCGAGCGCGCCACCGAGGAGCTGCGGGATGAGCGCGTCCTTGACGAGGCTGATGAGGCCCTCGTCGTTGCCGGCGAAGATGCCTTCGTTGGCCACGACCTCGAACGTGAGGGCGTCGAGGCCGCTCAGCGCGAAGTCGATGGCGCTCTGCCCGTTCGCATCGGGGCCGACGGTGAAGGTGAGCCCGACCTTGCCCTGCACCCAGAAGGCCATACGCGTCGGCGTCCCGCCCATGTTGAAGGTCGCGTCGATGTAGAGGTCGCCGATCTCGACCTCGGCAGCGCCGTCACACCCGTTGACGACGGGCGCGAGCGAGGCGTCGACCTTGGCTACGAGGTCCGTGACGCCGAATCCGGCGAGGTCGATGTCGCCGAGCGCGTCGCCAGCGAGCGAGAGGTCGAGCGACCCGCCGTCCCAGATCGAGAAGAAGATCTGGTTCAGGAGGTCGTCGTGGAGCGCCACGAGCGCGGCGCCCTCGAAGGAGTCCGGGAGCGCGGCCGGCGTGCCGCAGCCGGCGTAACGAGGCGACCCGAGCACCTCGTGCGGGCGCTTCGGTGAGTCGGCCCGGGCGCGGGCGTCGAGGGCCACGATGACGCGATCGTCCTCAAAGGCGATCTTGCCGGGACGCGTCTCGAGCCGAACCGAGTTCGGGGTGTCGCTGCCGAGCACGGGCACGTCGAGCGCTTGGTTCAAGTTGAGGCTGTCGAAGAGGGTCGAAAAGAGGTTCGAGACCACATCGCCGAGGATGCCCTTGAAGAGCCCGAGGAAGATGTTGAAGAACCCATCGACGATGTCATCGATGACGATGATGTCGACGTTGTAGGTGCCTTCGAGCACGAGGTCGTCGAGGTCGACGGTCACCTCCGTGCTGCCGTCCAGCGCCGTCGCGCTGACGCGGGCCATGGCCTTGATGGCCTTGGCGCTGAAGTTGAGTGGCCCCGTGCCACTGAGCAGCTCACCCGGCTCCTTGCCCCAGTGGAAGGAGCAGAGGAATCCGCCCGAATTCGAGACCTTGAGCGAGAAGCCGTAGAGCGTGAACTCAAGCTTGGCGTAGCCCGGCTCGAGCGTGATCTTCACGTCGGCGTCTTCGATCTCGAGCTCGTCGAGGTGGTAATCACATCCCCACCAGTTCGCGAGCGGCTCGGGCGCGAGCGACTTCAAGTCCACATTCGCCAAGATGATCTGGGCGATATCGGCGATGTCCTTCGGCCGTACGACGCCACCGATGTTGCCGGGCGTCATGCCATCGTCGAAGATCGCCTGCGTGAGCACGAGCGTCGCGCCGCCGGGGACGCGGTCCGCTTCCGGCGCCGCCGAGATCATCTCGAACCACTCGGACGACCACACCGCCGACCGCCACGTCTGAGCGAGGTTGCCCGCGAGGTCGCTCACCTTGAAATGAATCGTGTTCACACCGTAGTGCGCGGGGATCTGGGTCGAGAAGCGCCCTTCCCCGTCGGTAGGAAGCTCCACGTCGCCCGCGAAGACCGGGCCGAGCCCACGGTCGTCGTTCACCTGACCCGAGACCTGAATGAAGGCCTCGCCGTCGATGGTGGTCCCCCGGGTCGGGTCCTTCACCACCAGCGTCGGTGGGTTCGGGTCGATCGCGAGCGTCACGTCGCCCGACGCGCCGGCGAAGGTCGCGGTGATGGTCGTCGTCCCGGACTCGCCGAGCGTGACGGACGACCCGGTCACGGTGGCGCCCGTCGACGCTTCGAGAGACTCCGCCGGTACCCCTGTGGCCACGACGTTGCCGTAGGCGTCGTAGACGTCCACCTGGACGTCGACCTTGGCGTTCTTCGGGTACGCGGGCTGCTCCGGGATCGCCTTTACGACGACCTCGGCCGCCGGCCCCGGGAGCACCTCCCAGTCCGTGGTAGGGCTCGTCACCGAGGTCCCGTCCCAGCGGCACTGCACGACGTACTGACCCGCGCGCTGGGCCATGAGCGTCGAGATCCCGGCCGACTCCGACGCCGCCTCCGAGTACCCATCCGCGGGCGTTACGACGCTGCTCGCGACGCTGTCGATGGGGTTCCCGAAGTCGTCACGGAGCACGCAGCGCCGTGTCACGGGCTCCCCGGCCGCTGACGTCGGCGGTTCGAGCGCGATCGTGGCCGTTGCCGCCGCCGCTGGCGTCACGACCACGGTCTCGGGCGACGGGTCCGTGAGTTCGAAGAGCGGCGCCCGGCACGCCACCGAGTAGCTTCCCGCCGCGGTGAAGCGCAGGTCCAAGCCGGCACGTTCGAGCCCCTGGTCCGGCGAGACGATGAGCTCGAAGGTCGTGACGGACCCGTCGACGAGGGTGCCCCTCACCCCGGCACACGTCACGGTCACGGACTCACCGGCGACCAGCGCCGTGAAGGGCAACGCGGTCTGGATCTCCAGCGGGGTGGCCGCCGCCGACTCAAGCTCGTCGTCCCCGCAGGCGGCGAGCACGAGCGACGGGAGGACCGCGAGGAGGGAGCCCGAGCGTAGTGAGACGCGCATCATACGAGGGAGGCTATCGGAAATGTGGGGCGGTCGCCACGTCCGTGCGATAAGCCCGTCGTGACCGACACGCCTTCGCCGCCCCGCCCTCCCCGTCGACCGCGCTACGCGGGCACCCACCCGCGCCGCTTCGGCGAGAAGTACAAGGAACTACAGGGGGATCCGGACGCCGTCGCCCGCGCCATCGAACGCGGCCAGACGCCGGCCGGTCAACATCGCTCCATCATGCTGGACGAGATCGTGGCCTTCCTCGCCCCGGAGCCCGGTGCCACGCTCCTCGACTGCACTCTCGGTTACGGCGGCCACACCGAGGCGCTCGCGCGGCGAGTCGATCCGGGCGGCCGCGTCATCGCCCTCGACCTCGACCGCACCGAGATGGCGCGCACCCTCGCCCGCCTCGATGGCCTGCCCGTGAAGGGGCACGCGACCAACTTCGCGGGCGCGGCGAAAGTCCTCGAACTCGAAGGGGTTTCGGGCGTCCATGGGCTCCTCGCCGACCTCGGCGTGTCCTCGATGCAGCTCGATCGGCCCGAACGCGGCTTCTCGCTGAAGCAGAACGGGCCGCTCGACATGCGCATGGACCAGACCCGCGGGACACCGGCCGCCGACTGGCTCCGAGAGCGCAACCCGGCGGCCTTGGCCGACGTGCTCCTGACGCTCGGCGAAGAGCCGGACGCGGAGCGCGTCGCCCTCGCCATCGCCCAGGCCTTCCGCTCGCCGTCCCCACCGCGCACGACCCGCGACCTCGTCCGCGTCGTGTTGCGCGCCAAGGGCCTCGATCCGAAGACCAAACAAAGCTCCGCCTTTCAAGCCCACCCCGCGGCGCGGACCTTTCAGGCCATCCGAATGGCCGTCAACCGCGAGACGGACAACCTCGACGCGCTCCTGCGGGTCCTGCCGGCCCTCCTTCGGCCCGGCGGGCGAGTCGCGCTCTTGACCTTCCACAGCGGTGAAGAGAAGCGGGTGCGCGCCGCGCTCGAGAAGGGGCTCGCGGCGGGCGTGTGGGCCACCGCCAACCTCACGGGCGCCCGCGCCACCTCGGACGAGATCGCACAGAACCCGCGAGCGCGTTCGGCGCGCCTCTTCACAGCGCAACGCGCGGCGGAGTAGCCGGCGTCACACGTCGGGGTGATCCCCGTCGGTCGCGTGAACCAAGAGCCGGTGCAGGACCATTGCCGCCCTGTGGGCCCGCAGATGCACTTCGTAGAACCACGGGCTCGTCGCCGGCTCACCGGCCGCCGAGAAGAGGATCCGGACGCGGTCCTGGTCGAAGACGAGGTCTTCGATGCGGAAGTGGGGATCGTCGGCCAGCTCGCCGAGGAGGCTCGCGAGCCCCGTATCGACGAGATCCCGAAACCAACGTGGCCGCGACGTCGCCGCGTCGAAGCTTGCTGTCAGCGAGTCGGGGAGCGGCATGCGCCGCAACCGAAGCTCGGTGCGGTGCCCCGGCACGATGGTGTTCTCCACGAGTGGCGCGAGGTCGGCCACCGATCGGCGCCGCCGTACGACGAAGGTCAGGTCCGCCATACAGCCGACCTCGATCTCGACCTCGACGAGCGGCGCGTCCCCGGCGTACTTCACGCTCGTGACCGCCGACCCGAAGGGGCTCTCCGTACGGAGCGTTCGGAAGGTCGGTCCACGAGGCCCATCCGGCTGCGTCGTCTCCTCTCGGACGTCATTGTCGAGCGCGTCGAGCTCTCGGCGGGCGATCCGGAGGGCCTGCACTACCCTCGGGTCATCGCGCACCGGCTGCGACAACATCGAACGGCCGCGGACAAAGGCCCCGGCCGCCGCAAACGCGACGAGCCCGACGGCGGCCGGGACGGAGTAGAGTC
This sequence comes from Myxococcales bacterium, assembly GCA_018780435.1. Taxonomy (GTDB): domain Bacteria; phylum Myxococcota_A; class UBA9042; genus SXOO01. The sequence continues at coordinate 4,229 of JADMJS010000681.1, read as the reverse complement.
CGACGAGCGCGACGACCACGCTCAGCAGGAGGACGCCGGGCGCCCAGCTCACGCCCGTGTTCACGGCACGCGAGTAGCGAAGGCGGGCGAAGAGGGCGCGGGGAGAGAGTCGCTGACCGAGACGCATGGGACCTCCAAGGAGCAGCGAAGCTTAGGGCGAGACTCGAAGGCGGCCACCTGAGACTACCCGATAGTGAGTTCACCCTCCCCAAATGGGCAGGGCCTGGCCCGCCTTTCCCGGGGCCGTCATGATCACTGCGCAGGCCCGAGGATGAGGAAGTAGCGGCCGTAGTCGTCAGTCTTGGCGTCGCCGACGACCTCCCAGGAGCCGGTCGGGCCGAGCTCAAGTGCCTCGACGTCGGCGCCAGGGACGGGCGTCATGCCTCCGGGTGAGAAGACGGTCCCTTCGACGATGAGCGGCGCCGGTACCGAGATGTCGGTCGTCAGCCCATCGTCACCGAGGACGAGGCCCCGCTTCACGACGCGCGGGAGGCCGGACTCCGTTCGCGGCTTTACGTGGACGTCGACGGAGCCAGGCTCGGCCGGCACGTCGAAGGTCCCCGACTCGCTCGTCTCCCCGACGAACTCGCGGACTTCGCCGCCCTCGGCCTCCGGGAGCCGGCGCACGGTCACCGTCGCGTACGGGACCGGCTCACCGGACGCGTTCACGACCGTGCCGCGGACCCGCTGCCGGGCTTCGACCGTGATGACTCGCGATGACTCGCCCTCGACGACATAACCGGCTTCCCGGAAGTCCGCCCACGGCTGTCCCGCGTGGGGCGACACCCAGAGCTCGTAGCTGGCGGCGACGGCTCTCAGAATGGCGACCCCAGTCCGGTCGGTCGTCGCCGTGCGACGCAGCTCGGCGTCGAACCAAGTCTGACCATCTGGCAATTTGGCGATGAGCCCCACTTCCGCGCCTTCGATGGGCGTCCCGTCCGGGCTCCGGACCTGAATGGTCACGTCGGAGGCGATGGAGTCGATGGGGACGCGGATGTCCGGGACGTCCTGCTTGCCTGCGCCGACCGCCCAGTGGTCGATGAAGCTCGTGCCCCACGCCAGCCGGGCGCGGAACGCGGGGACCACCGGCCCGTCCGAGGTCGGCTTCACGAGGATGGCGTAGCTGCCGTCTTTGGTCGGGCAGCGGAGTCGGTAGTCACCGAGCTTCCCGGTAGTCGCCGCAGTGCACGCTTGCCCCGTCTCCACGTGGATGGCCGTAACGCGAAGATCGGGTAGTGGCTCGGTACGAGTCCCGTCGACTCGGACGACCCGCCCGACGAGCGTTGGGAGCGAGTCGAGAGCCGGCAGAACGAAGGTCTGATAGGCGTCGTTCGTGAGAGTGAGCGAGGTCCGATACGCGGGCCGGCCGGTGTCGGGGCCGGGCGCGGTGATGTGGAGCGCGTAGGCGACGCCGGCCTGTAGCGTGAGGGTGAACTCGTCCGTGGTGACCGTCTGCGCGGCGCGGACCTCGCCCGCGATGACGTCTTCTTCGGCCACAGCGACGACACTGGCCTCGAGCCCCGGCTCGAGGGCGTTGTTCTCCACCATGACGCGCCCGGTCAGGGTGACCGTCTTCGGGAGCGTGATGTCGACCGTGGGCGTGATCCCCTCGAGCGCAACGGACGCGAGGTGCGCCGGCGCGAGGTGCTGCTCCTCTTTGGGCTCCACGATGAAGCCGAGGTTGCGCTTCGGTGCGGTGCCGGCGAGGCAGATCCGCAGCTCGGAATGGCACGTGCCATCCCCACACTGGGTGTCGAGCTCGCATTGTGGCGTCGGCCCGAAGGCGAGCGCAGCCACACCCGACTCGGTGCTTGCGCCACAGCCGACGGTGAAGGCGGAGACCATCAGGGCCAAAACGAGACTCATGGCGTTGCCGATGCGTGCACCCGACATGCCCATCACTCCCGCCCCATCCCGCACGCGGTCGAGACGCAACAACCCTCGTTCTGGCCTTCCACCACGAGCGCCCACTGAATGAAGATGAGCTCCGAGCCGTCGGGCGCGAATCGGGGGTCAGCTCGCTGAAAGTCGTACGCGATGGACGGCGAAGTGCCCACCACCGCCTCGACGAGCACGGTGACCGGATGGCCCTGCTCGCTCATGAGCTGCGATGACTCGCACGGGACCACGTCGAAGGACGTCGCCTCGGAGGGCGTCGGCGGAATGATCGGGCTCTTGGGGTCGAAGCCCACCCACCACGACACGTAGACAGGCGGCGAGCCCGCTGGCCACCGTATCGCCTCCGTGATGTCGAACGTCGCAACCGACCCGCAGAGTCGGGCCCGACGCACCACGAGGGACGTCGGCGGCGAGATCTGATCTCGATCCACCGTCAGCCCTTCTTGCAGCGTCGGCTCGTAGACGAGCGCGTCCGCATTGGTCTCGGTGCTCGCGCCACAGCCGACCGCGAAGGCGATCACCATCGGGGCCGAAACGAGACTCATCACGTTGCCGATGCGGCGACCCGTCACGCCCGTCACTCCGGCCCTGTCCCGGACGCGGTCGAGACGACACAGCCCTCGTTCTGCCCTTCCACCACGAGCGTCCACTGAATGAAGATGAGCTCCGAGCCGTCGGGCGCAAACCGGGGATCGGCCCGCTGAAAGTCGTAGGCGATGGACTGCGAGGTGCCCACCACCGCTTCGACGAGCACGGTGACCGGCTCGCCCTCTTCGTCGAGGAGCTGCGATGACTCGCACGGGACCACTTCGAAGGACGTCGCCTCCGCGGGCGTCGGCGGAATGATCGGGCTCTTGGGGTCGAAGCCCACCCACCACGACACGTAGACGGGCGACGAGCCCGCAGGCCGCCGTATCGCCTCCGTGATGTCGAACTTGGCGACCGACCCGGGGAGTCGGGCCCGACGCACCACGACGGACGTCAGCGGCGAGACCTTCTCTCGAACCACCGTCAGCTCTTCGGACGTGGTCGTCTCGTCGGGGACCGGAGGAGCAAACACGCAACGGGAGGCGGAACCACATACGAGAGCGGGGGCTAGCAAAAGCCGCGCCACTCGCCCAAAACCACGCAAAAGCCCACGTTTTCGGGAACTTGCCACGCCTGATGAAAGCGCGGAGTCAGGAGGCGGGGCGATGGAGTGCGACAACGATGTCAGGGGGACGGCTCACCGGTCTCGTCGTCGTCGCGTTCCTTCTCCAGGTGCCGGAAGATGGTTCGGGGGTCGACGTCGAGATCGCGAGCGGTCTTGGTGCGGTTGCCGTTGTTCAAGCGAAGCACCTCGTTGAGGTACTCGCGCTGCCACTCCTCTCGGGCTTCGGCGAGGGGGAGGATGCGGCGCAGCTCGTCGGGCGCGAAGTCGAGCGCCGACGGGGTGACGAAGAGGCCGTCCGAGAACACGATGGCCTTCTTGATGCGGTTCTCGAGCTCGCGAATGTTGCCCGGCCAGTCGTAGCGTCGGATCTCGCGGATGGCTTCGGGCGTGAAGCCCTTGACCTTGCTGCTGAAGTCGCGCGCGTATCGGGTGAGCAGGTATTGCGCGATGAGCACGATGTCTTCGCCACGGTCGCGGAGCGGTGGCAGGTGCAGGTTCACGACGTTCAGGCGGTAGTAGAGGTCCTCGCGGAAGCGCCCGGCCTTCACCTCGTCGAGGAGGTCGCGGTTGGTCGCCGTGAGGATGCGGATGTCGACCGCGCGCGGCCGGGCTTCGCCGACGCGCGTGATCTGCCGCTCCTGAATGGCGCGCAGGAGCTTCACTTGCAGCGACATCGCGAGCTCGCCGACCTCGTCGAGGAAGAGCGTTCCCGTGTCGGCCGCTTCGAACTTGCCGACGGCGTTCGAGACCGCGCCGGTGAAGGCGCCGCGGACGTGGCCGAAGAGCTCCGATTCGAGCAGGTTCTCGGGGATGGCGCCGCAGTTGATCGTGATGAAGGGCCCCTTCGCGCGGGCGGAGCGCTTGTGGATCTCCTTGGCGATGAGCTCTTTGCCCGTGCCGGTCTCGCCGGTGATGAGCACCGAGATGTCGGTCTTGGCGAGTTTCTCGATCTTGGCGTAGATGGCCTTCATCGAGTCGCAGGCCCCGATGATCTCGCCGAACTGCTGGTTCTGGAGCTCGTCCTTCAGGCGCTTCCGGTCGATCTGGAGCTCGCTCACGAGCAGCGCGCTCGAGATGATGAGCGCGGCTTGCGAGGCGAAGACCCGGAGCACGTCGAGCTGATAGGGCCGGAACAGGTTCACGATGTTGTCGTTGCCGACGTAGATGAGCCCGAGGA
>JADMJS010000694.1 GCA_018780435.1 Myxococcales bacterium | reverse complement strand
ACGCCGATCCGCACCCCGGGAACGTGCTGGTCGAGGCCGATGGCACCATCACGCTGCTCGACTTTGGGGCCGTGGCGTCCGTGAGCCCCGAGATGCGGCGCGGCATCGCGCACTTCCTGCAGGGCGTCCTCAATCAGGACACCACCAAGATCGCGCAAGCGCTGAAAGAGATGGGCTTCATCGCCAACACCGCGGACCCGGAGATCTTCGACCGCGTCGTCGCCTACTTCCATGATCGCTTCCGAGAGTCGGTCACGCTCGAGTCGTTCAACTTGAACGACATCAAGATCGACCCCGAACGTGGCATGGAGCACCTGCTCGCGCTGCGGCAGATGAACATCGGGCTCGGCGAGCTCTCGAGCGTCTTCCGCATCCCACGCCAGTGGATCCTGCTCGAGCGCACCGTGCTGCTGCTTACGGGGCTCTGCACGCACCTCGACCCGGCCATTCGGCCCATGGAGCTCCTCCGCCCCTACTTGCGCGACTTCGTGCTCGGCGAAGAGCCGGACTGGTCCGCCTTCGCCGTGGAGACCGGCAAAGACGCGCTGTTCCGCGCTATCGGGCTGCCGGCGGAGCTCCACAAACTCATCGTCCGCGCCAATATGGGCCGCCTCGAGGTCCGCGTCGTCGGGCTCGAGACGGGGGCCCGGCGCATGTACGCGCTCGGCCACCAGGTCCTCTTCACCCTTGTGGGCATCACGTCGGCGGTGATCGCGACCATCTTTCACGTCTACAAAGACGCCCCGGCGCGAGACGCTGCGCTCGACGTCGCATGGGTCGCCGGCGGGCTCGTGCTCTTCTCGATGTTACGGGAGTGGCGGCGCGGGCGGGCGTGACCGCACCGCCCCGCTCACGGCTGACCGAGCGCCTTCAGCGCGTCGAGCGCCGCCGGGTGGCGCGGATCGATGGCCAGCGCCGACTCGTAGTCCATTCGGGCGCCTTCGAGCTCCTGCATGGCGGCTCGGGTGCGGCCGCGTCGCACGAGCAAGTCGAGATCCTTCGGCGCTTCCATCACGGCTTGGTCGTAGAGCACCAGGGCCCCTTGCAGGTCCCCGCGTAGCCGACGGGCGTCGGCTCGCTCCGCCACGGGCTTACCGAGCTCGGTGCGCTCGAGCGCGATCCGCTCGCGGGCGCGGGCGATCCGGGGAAGGAGCGCCTCCGCGGCGTCACTCCCCCCAGGGAGCCCCTCGGTCACGTCGTCGTCGTCGCAGAGCCGCTCCGCGACCACGAGCGTCTTTTCGGACTTGTCGTAGTCGGCGAAGTCGAGGAACGCCAACGCCAGCCCGTAGATGGCGTGAACGTCCATCGGCCGTAGCTGCAAGTAGGTGTGGTACGCGGCGGCGGCGCGCTTCGCCTCCCCGGAGAGCCTCAGCGCCGTCGCCAGGTTCATCCACGGGTTCGGGGCCTGCGGGCGCAACTTCGTCGCTCGCGCGAAGGCGAGCGCGGCGGCTTTGAAGGCGCGCTGTTGAAAGAGCGCCACGCCGAGCTCGTTCTGGAGGTCCGGATCGTCGGGAGACGACGACGCCGCCCGCGTGAGCAGCTCGGTAGCGTCCCGATATCGCTCGTCCTTCAGTGCCTGGTGCGCCTTTCGGATGACGGTCTCCGCCGGCTCGATGATGACGGCGGCGTCGCTCCCGTCGGCCGTCGGCGTCTCCGGGACCTCCTTGGAGGGCGCGTCCGTCGTCTCGACCCGCGGCTCCGGTGGTGTCGCGACCGACAGCGTCGGGGTCGTGAGCACTACGAGCAGCAGGGAGAGTCGAGACGTTCGCATGGCGCTATCTTGGGCGACGGTGCGGCATAGCGCAATCCGCCGAGAGAATCAGCGAGATCGTCCACGTCGCCCCTGGCAACGAAGTGTCGTCGATGTGCGTTCGTCACATCTGTGGCCCCGAACGGCCACGGCCGGCGAGAGACTGAACGCGTCATCGTGGGGGCGAGTTGACCATGGCACTGGCGTTACCCTACAACCCGTCCATGAGCGCCGAGCCGTTCCTTCGGCGATGCCCCAGCTGTGACGAGTCGACGACCGCACGGGTGTGCCCCCGTGACGGTACTCGCACTATTGCGCCTCCAGAGCTCGACGACGACCCGATGGCGCTCGTCGGGCGCATCTTTGACGGTCGCTACCGCGTCGATGCCGTCCTCGGGCAAGGCGGCATGGGCACGGTCTATCGGGCCCGGCAGCTTCGGGTCGACCGGCCGGTGGCCCTCAAGATTCTGAAGCCTACAGTCGCGGCGCAGCCCGAAGTCATCCGCCGCTTTCACAACGAAGCGCGTGCCGCGAGCATGCTCGAACACCCGAATACGATTCGGCTCTACGACTCTGGCGAGACCGAAGAAGGGCAGCTCTTCATCGTCACCGAGATCCTCGACGGTGAACCGCTGAGCGAGCTCCTGCGGCGTCGCGGGCACCTCCCGATCCCGCGTGTCGTCAACATCGCGTCCCAGATCCTTCGGGCGCTCGCCGAAGCCCACGCGCACGGCATCATCCACCGCGATCTGAAGCCCGAAAACATCTTCCTCCAGGCCGTCCACGGCGCGACGGACTTCATCAAGGTGCTCGACTTCGGCGTCGCCAAGCTCGCCCCGAGAGGCAAGGACTGGCGGCGCCTCACCGCGGTCGGCACCGTGGTCGGGACGCCGCTCTACATGTCTCCGGAGCAAGCGAGAGGCCTCGACACCGATCCACGCAGTGACGTCTATGCCGTCGGCGCCATGCTCTTCGAGCTCCTGGTGGGCTCGCCGCCTTTCATGGCGGACTCGCCGGTCGACATCATGATGGCCCACGTTCAAGAGCCCGTGCCGCTCATGGGTCTCGGTGCGTCGCCTCGGGCGAAGGCGATCGAGGCCATCGTGAGGCGTTGCCTCGCGAAGAACGCCGATGACCGCCCCACCACCGCCGAATCCCTGAGGCTCGAGCTCGAAGCCGCGCTCACCGAGTCCGACGAGGAGCCCCCCGACCTTACCCCGCTGCCGACGCCGCGCCCCACCCCCGTATTCTCGGTGGTGGAGGACGCGCTCCCGATCGAGAGCACGGGCTCGGGACGCGTCTTCTTCAGCGTCCTCTTCCTCGTCGTGGTCGGCGTCATCCTCACCTTTGTCGTCTTGAACCGGGACAAGACCCCAACCGACGAACCGGTCTCGACCACGCCGACGGCGGGGCTCGACGCGGTCGCAAAGCCACTGACACCGCCGAGGGGCCCCGCGGCGCCTGGATCTCCCGCGCCAAGCCTACGTCCCGTCGCCGCGCCCGTGCTGACACGGGATCCGGAGCCCGAAGTGGGGCGGCACGACCGGTCGCCCCTCGCCGACATCGAGAACAAGCCCGCCTCGGAAGGGAGGCCGAAGATCCTGCGGCCACGATCCAAGGGGGTGACACCGAAGGTCGAAGACACCCCGCCGCCGCTTCGAGTGGAGAAGAAGTGACCGCGTTTCCACCCCCGGCCCGGCGCCGAATCACCGTGGCCGCGGTCATCGTCCTGGTCCTCTTGGCGGCCTCGCTCGCCTCGGGCAAGGACGACCTGCGGGTGCGCGCGCAGGAGCACATCGACCGCGGTGACCAGCTCTTCGAGACACGCAAGTTTGAAGAGGCCATCGCCGAGTACACGGCGGCGCTCGCGCTGGAGTCTCACCACGACCTCATCTGGAACATCGCACGGTCTCACGAAGAGCTCGGCCGGCTGAAAGACGCCATCGCGCTTTTCGAGCGCTACCTCGGTATGGATCCTCCGGAGGCCGATCGCGCGCTGGCCAGCGCCCGACTCGCGACGCTCCGCACGCGCCTTCAGACCGAGACGCGCGGGCGGCTCGTGGTCAACACCGCCGATGGCGCCGACATCGCGGTCGGTGGCGTGGTGCTCGGGAAAGGACCGCGGCTCGAGAAAGAGCTCTCGCCCGGCCGCTACCGCATCTCGGTCACGTTCGCGTCCGGTGCGACTCGGGAGGAGACGCTCCGGATCCCGCCCGGCGGCGAGGCCGTCCTCGACCTCCTGCCGTCCCCGGGCGACGCCACGCCGGCAACGCCGCCGCCCGCGCCGGTCTATACGGACTGGTCCGGTCGTTTCGTGGTCCTGGCGATCTCGCCGCAGGCGGCCCCCTACGATCGGGCCGTCATCACCCTCGACGCGGCGGGGGTGGGCCGTCTCGAACGACCGAGCGAGAAGCCGCTCGAAGCGTGGCGTTCTCCACATTGCCGCGGGGACAAGGCGCTACGCTGGACGCTCCTCCACGACGTCGCCTTCACCGGCGGTGACGCCGCCTCGCTGGTGTTGTCCGGTGGTCGCTTCGAGGGCTGCTCCTGCGACCCGTTCTGCCGCGTCGCGGACCGCTTCGAGACTCCGATGCTCCGGGTGCCCGCCTTCGACGGGGCCGTCGGCGAGGAGCTCATCCTCGTCCGAGCGCAGCCCAAGCTCCCCGAGTCGCCACGGCGACCGCTCGAGGACGCCGACCTCATGGGGACTTGGCGGCCCATCGTCTGGCCCGCCGCGCCGGGGAACGACACACAGCTCGCTCTCGACGCCGATGGCGCGGGCTCGCTCGTCACGCGCCGCCAGGGCGAGCTGCTCAGTTGGCAACGACGCGGGTGCGCGGGCGCCACGTCGTGGACGCAGACCGCGACGTGGGACGTGCGGTGGAGCAGGCGTAATGGCTCGATCTCGCTCCTGTTCACGGGGGGCCGAGAGCTCGATTGTTCTTGCGCGAAGGCCTGTACGGTCCCGCCCGCGCTCGCAGACCTGGCGCTGACCACGCCGGCGATCCCCCGCACGCTGGCGGGCCGCGGATCCCTCTTCAGCCGGGTGCTCTCGGCGGAACCATCCGCGACCGGCGTCGCATCGCCGGTTGAGAAGTCGCCCGGGGGCCGCTAGCCTGCGTCCATGAACCTCACCCCCCCTCCCATTCGCCCGACCGAAGCCGACGCGCGCGGCCGCTTCGGCCCCTATGGCGGTCGCTACGTCTCCGAGATCCTCGTCCCGAACCTCGAAGGGCTCGAAGCGGCTTGGCGTGACGCCGAGGCCGACCCAAGCTTCACCGCCGACCTCCACGCCGCTTGGCGTACCTTCGTCGGACGCCCCACGCCGGTGACGCTAGCGACTCGCCTCTCCGGCGACGGCGCGCGCATCTACTTGAAACGCGAGGACCTCTGTCACACGGGCGCGCACAAGATCAACAACACCGTCGGTCAGGCGCTCCTCGCGCTGCGTATGGGCAAGCGCCGCATCATCGCCGAGACCGGCGCCGGTCAACACGGCGTCGCCACCGCGGCCGTGTGCGCTCGCTACGGACTCGACTGCGTCATCTACATGGGCGCCGAAGACATGCGGCGCCAGTCGCCGAACGTGCGCCGAATGACCCTCCTCGGCGCCACGATCGTCCCGGTCGAGACCGGGACCGCCACGCTGAAAGACGCCATGAACGAGGCGCTCCGTGATTGGGTCGCCAATGTGCGGGATACGTTCTACATCATCGGGTCGGTCTGCGGCCCCCACCCCTACCCGAGCCTCGTTCGCCGCTTTCAGTCGATCATCGGCCAAGAAGCGCGCGGCCAGATGCCGGACATCATCGGCCGGCAGCCGGACGTCGTCGTCGCGTGCGTCGGTGGCGGATCGAACGCCATGGGCATCTTTCACCCCTACCTCGACGTTCCGAACGTCGAGCTCGTCGGCGTGGAGGCGGCCGGTGCCGGGCTCCACACGACTCACCACGCCGCGACGCTGACCGCAGGGCGCCCGGGTGTCCTTCACGGATCGCACACCTACCTCCTCCAGGACGAGTGGGGACAAGTCCTCGAGACGCACTCGGTCTCCGCCGGGCTCGATTACCCGGGCGTCGGGCCCGAACACAGCTACCTGCGGGATCTCGGCCGAGTCCGGTATGAAGCGGTCACCGATGGCGACGCCCTCGACGCCTTTCGAGCGCTCAGCCGCCTCGAGGGCATCATCCCAGCGCTTGAGTCGGCCCATGCCGTCGCCCAAGCGCGTCTCGAGGCGCAGCGCCTCGGCCCCTCCGGCGTCGTGCTCGTGAACCTGTCTGGGCGCGGTGACAAGGATCTCGAACACTATATGCGTGTGGTCGAAGCGACGGCGTGAACCGGCGCTTCCACCCTCTGTAGGGGCTCTCCGTGCTCCTTCAGCCACCGGTACAGCGTCGACCGCGCGACACCGAGTTCGGCTGCCGTGCGAGTGCCACTGCGACCGAGGTCCTCATAGAGCTCGACGGCGAGCCGCCGTACCGATCGCCTCACCCGGCTCCGCTGCTGCGGCTCTCTCGGGCGTGGACCGAGGTCGAGCAGCGGACCCCGCACGATGATGGGCCCAGCCCGGTGTAGCCCGTCGGGCGTTGACGCCGACGGGGGACCGAGGATCCCCGCATCATGCCCCCGAAGCATTGGCCGGTAAGGTTGGGTCGCCCGCGAGAGGGCTGCCCGCACGTGTTGGGTGTCGATCTGCCCCTGGCCGAGCTGCGCAGCGCGGATGAGCACGTTCCGCAGCTCTCGGATGTTGCCGGGCCACGTGTGTTCGGAGAGCGCATCGACGGCGCCGGTGGTGACCTCGGCGCGCAGGCCGGCGCGAGTGAGCAGCGTTGGTACCAGCAAAGGCAGGTCCTCGAGTCGATCCCGGAGCGGGGGCATGTGGACGCGCAGGACGTCGAGCCGGAACACGAGGTCCATTCGAAACTGACCGTCTTCGGCCAACGTGGCGAGGTCACGGTGCGTCGCGGTGACGATTCGCACGTCGACCGGGCGCTCGAGCTCGGTACCGACCGGCCGTATTCGCCCGGTCTCAAGCGTGCGCAAGAGGGCCGCTTGCGCGGGTGTCGGGAGCTCCCCTACTTCGTCGAGGAACAAGACGCCGCCGTGCGCTGATTGAAAGGCGCCTGGCCGCGAGGTGTGCGCCGAGGTGTAGGCGCCTCGGGCGTGGCCGAAGAGCTCCGACTCGACGAGCTCCCGCGACAGCCCGCCGCAGTTGATCGCCACGAAAGGGCCGTCCCAGCGTGGTCCGAGCCGATGAATGCACTCGGCGACCAGCTCCTTGCCGGTCCCCGACTCGCCCGTGATGAGGACGGCGTGGCGACCGGCCGCGGCGGCTTCGATCTGCTCAATGACGGGGACGAGCCCGGGGCCGAAGACGAGCCGACCGAGCTCGCGACCGACGGCACCAAAGAGGCCTTGGACGGGGCTGGAGCAAAGATGCACGGGGTACCTCCAGGGCGAGTTGAACAAGTGACCTCCCTTCATCGCCGCCGCATGTCGCTTCGTTTCAAAAAAGGTGACGTCGCACCCCTGCAGGTGCTCGTGAGGCCATGTCCTTGATTTTGCGCGATTGACTTCTAGGCTGCCGGCATGGAAGTCGCTCCCACGTCTCGATCGCGCCGCCGTCTGGTCCTCATCGGAGTCGTGTCGCTGCTGACCGCATGTTCGAAGTTCGGCCGTGACCCGGGGCCGCCGGACTTCGCTGGCGTCCCGCTCGTGGTGGCGCTGAACGATCGGGCGGGGATCGAGGTCGGCGATCCGGTCTTCGTGAAAGGCTTCGAGGTCGGGAAGGTCAGCGAGGTCGTACTCGCCCGGGAGGTCGAAGTGACCCTCTCGGTCATCGAGTCTCACCTCGACTCGCTCACGGTCGACACCTACGCCAAGGTCACGGCGCCCGGCATCCTCGAGAGCGGCCGCATCGAGCTCGTGGTCGTCGATCCGGAGGGCCCGGCGCTCGCGCCCGGGAGCCGCATCGCGGGCGCGACGACCACGACCGAACGCGTGGCGCTCGAGTCGAAGATCCGGCTACGGCGCGCGCTCGACGCTGCCAAAGCCGAAGGAGGCATTGGCGGCTTCGCCCGCGAGGCCGGCGCCGCAGCGCGCGATCAGCTACAGGACGCGCTCGGTGAGTTTCCAAATCTCGACGAGACGCGGCAGGGCCTCCGCGAGAAGACCGAGGCGGCGACGGACAGCGTCAAGGCGCGGCTGTCCTCGGCGCGGGACGAGCTCGCCGACGCCGCGGGCCGCGCCAAGACGATGGCCAGCGAAGCGGGCGCAGCGGGGCTCAAGCTGGCCGGCGAGCTGACGGACGATGGCGCCGCCTTGCTCGGCGCCGGCAAGGAGAAGGTCGGGGCTTGGGCGAGCCGTGCCGCCGAGGCAGTGAAGTCGGTCCCGGTCGGTGAGGCGGTCGACGCCTTGGAGGCGGGGGCTCGCCGGCTGCTCGGTCGAGACGACGCGCCACCCTGAGCCGCGACCGCCCGTCAGCGGCGTTCGAGGGCGCCGGGGACGCGGTACCGGGCCGCGAGCTCGACATAACGCTCGGCGTGGTCCGCGACATGCTGTCGCTCGGCGGCGGTGAGGTCGCGCTTTACCCGACACGGTGAACCGAGCGCGAGCGTGTGGGGTGGGATGACGGTTCCCGGCGTCACGAGCGAGCCGGCGCCGATGAGCGCCCCTTCACCGATCTCCGCGTTGTCGAGCACGATGCTGCCGATGCCGACGAGGCACCCGCGCCGCAAGGTGCAGCCGTGGAGCGTCACCGAGTGGCCCACGGTCACGTCGTCTTCGATGATCGTCGGCCACGTATCGGTGGTGACGTGAATGACCGTACGGTCCTGAATGTTGGCGCGGGCGCCGATCTCGATCCAATGGACGTCGCCGCGAATGACACACTGAAACCAGACGCTCGACTGCGGGCCCATCTTGACGCGTCCGATGACGGCGGCGTCCGGCGCGATGAAGGCGCTAGGGTCGATGTCAGGGTGGAAGTCGCCCAAGCGGTAGTGCGGAATCACGGCGTAGTACTCCATCGAGCGACGTCTCGGGAGGGCCATGTCCGAATGCTCGACCGTGGCCTCGCCCGTAGTGATGGCTGGTTGCTTCGCACGACAGGCCCCCTCGTGTAAACTCGCGCCCATGCGATCCTCAGCCCTCCCGCTCCACCGCCTCCTGGCTTCGGTCACGGCGTCGAGCCTCTTCCTCACGTTGACCCTCCCGACGTCGCTCGCGTTCGCCGATTCGCCCCGGCGATTCCGCGTCGCTGTCATCGATGTGGGAGGCAACCAGGACGCGGACTCCACCGACATCCACTACTTCGTGGAGAAGGGGATTCGGAGTCGGCCCGGCCAGCTCGATCCCTCGGCCATCGACCAAGTGCTGAACGCGGGCGGCGAAGCCAACGACCTCCAGAACATCGCGTTCGGCCTCGAATCGCTCACCACGGGCCGCCTCGCGTTCAAGACGCAGAAGTGCGACGACGCCCTCGAGCCGCTCTCGCAGGCGGTGACCTTCTTCGAACAGAGCTTCGCGTTCCTCGACGAGCCCGAGCCTTACCTCGAAGCGCTGACGCTGCAGGCCGTCTGCCTCGACCGGAAGGGGCAAAAAGCCGAAGCGGTCGCCGTCCTCGAGAAGGCCCTCATTGTGCAACCCGACCTCGACTCGAGCCACGTCCCCGGCGCCGAGACCGCGCTCGAACAGGCGAACGCGAAGGTTCGCGACCGCGACCTGTCGTCGATCGCCGTGTCCACGCGTCCGGAGGCGTCGCGGGTCTTCGTCGACGGGCGTTACCGCGGGGTGTCACCCGCTTACCGTCCGGGGCTTCGGCGTGGCCTCCACTTCGTCCACGTCGAGCGTCAAGGCTTCGCGCGCCGTGGCGCGACCGTCGACACCGCGTCCGGCGACGCCGACGCCAAGGTCGACCTCACGATGGATCCCGCGCGACGCCGCGGCGTGCTCGACTCTCTCCTGCCCGGGATCCAGACCGAGTTCGGGGTGCCGGACGCGCCAAAGGACGGCGCGATCGTTCGCCTCCAGAGCGCGCTCCTGGTCGACTTCGCCATCCTCTTCCGCGCGAACGGTGGCAGCGGCTCGAAGCGGGTCGAGCTGGCACTCTACGACCTCACGACCGGCCGTCGCGTGAACCAGGTGAGCGGCACCGTGAACTGGGAGAGCCGCGATCGGGTGGCCAAAGACGCCGTCATGGAGCTGGTCGGCAAGCTCGCTGACGTCGCGGTGCAACAGCAAGTCGCGGTGGTGCCCGATCCCGTCGCCGATCCCGGCCCCGGCACCTCGGCCGTCGCCGGCACGCCCTACTACAAGACGTGGTGGTTTTGGACCCTCATCGGAGTCGGCGTCGCGGGCGTCGCCGCCGGGATCGCGGTGCCGCTCGCCCTCTCGGGGGACGAGGCCCCTGCCGGCGTCCCGCAGGACGGTAACGGCGCGATCCTACTGCGATTCTGAACGCCCCTCAGGGGGCGTTCGGCCGTGTCGGTGCCCGGTCTTGCGCGATCTGCCCGTCCACGACGTGGATGATCCGGCTGGCAAGCTCACTGACCTCGAGCGCGTGGGTCACGATGACCAGCGTCACACCCGTGTCGCGGTTCAAGTCCTCGAAGAGCTTCATGATCTGAGCGCCTGTCTTGGAGTCGAGCGCGCCCGTCGGCTCGTCACAGAGCATGATCTTCGGCGTGTTGAACAGCGCGCGCGCGATCGCGATGCGCTGGCGTTCGCCGCCCGACAGGTGCAGCGGGAACTCGTCGCGTTTGTGCGAAAGGCTGACGCGCTCGAGGCACTCAGTGACCCGCTTCGCGATGTCCTTCTCCGTCAGCGAGCGGTTGAAGTAGGCCGGCATCGCTACGTTCTGCCCACACGAGAGGTGAGGCAGGAGGTGGAAGGACTGAAAGACGAAGCCGATGGTCGTATTGCGGAAGGCGCTGACTTCGCGGTCGGGCAGGGCACGCAGGTCGCGCCCGGCGACCCGCGCGTCGCCTTCGTAGTCGGTGTCGAGCGCGCCGATGATGTTGAGCATCGTCGACTTGCCGGACCCCGAGGCGCCCATGATCGAGACGAACTCGCCGGCTTTGATGTGCGCGTCGACGCCCCGCAGGACGAGGTTCTGACCGTAGCGCTTGACGATCTTCTCGAGGACGATCATCGGACGAGCGCGCGCTGGAGCAGTCGGTCGAGGAGCGCCGGGTAGGTGAGACCGGCCGCAGCGGCGGCCTGAGGGAGCAGCGAGGTCTTGGTGAGGCCTGGGATCGTGTTGGTCTCGAGCAGGATGGGCTCTCCGTCCTGACCGATGATCATGTCGGTGCGGCTGAGCGCGCGGCAGCCGAGGAGGCGGTGGGCGTCGAGCGCGAGCGCCTGAAGTCGCCGAGTGAGCGCGTCCGGGAAGGGCGCCGGGCAGATCTCGTCGGTCGCGCCGGGGGTGTATTTGGCGTGGAGATCGAAGAAGGGGCGGTCCTTCGGTCGTATCGCGACCAGCGGCAACGCGTGGGGCACGCCGTCGAGGTCTTCGAGGACGCCGGCAGTGAGCTCTTCGCCGGTCACGAAGGCCTCGATGAGCACGCGATCGTCGTGCTCGAAGGCCGTGGCGAGCGCCCGGTCGTAGGCCTCCGTCGTGTGGACGATGTCGAGGCCGACCGACGAGCCGAGGCGCAGGGGCTTCACGACACAGGGCGGCGCGATCTGGCCGACCTCGCCTCGGCGGAGCTCCTCGCCGCGGGCCACGGGGAGGCCATTGGCTCGATACACGTCGCGAGTTCGGGCCTTGTTCATCGCCAGGGAGGACGCGTCCGGTCCCGAGCCGACGTAAGGAAGACCGAGGAGATCGAGGAGGGCCTGTACATGGCCGTCTTCGCCGTAGGGGCCGTGCATGATCGGGAAGACGACGTCCGGCGCGCGCCGCATGAGCTCGGCGATGCCCTCGTGGACCGGAAGTGACGGCCCGTCCCCGCGGACGTCGTCACCCTCCGGGAAGGTCCAGCGAGCGTCCCGGCCCACCCGAACCACGAAGGGGCGGTAACGGTCGCGGTCCAAGTTACGGAGCGCTTCGGCGCCCGACGCGAGCGAGATGTCGTGCTCGCCGCTCGGCCCGCCGACCATGATGGCGACGGACCAACGACCGGAAGCGCGAGGAGACGTCGTGGAAGTGGGAGGTGCCATAGGGGCGGTCTCTCGGGGGTCAGAGTCGGAGCTCGGCGGGGTCGCCGGCGAGCGTCAAGGACACGGAGCGGTGCAACCGGTGAGGGGAGGGCGGCCTTCCCGGGGCGGGCTTCACGGCGAGGAGATCGAGCTCGACTTGCACCGTGTAGAGGCCTGGCGGGAGCGTCACGGGCGGCGGAGTGAGCACCGGCGCGCCGCCGCGGGCCGAGACCGACGCGAGATCGCGGCCGTCGTCGTCGATGAAGCGCGCGCGCAAGCGGGTCACGTCTTCGAAGCGAAGGAGACCGCCGTCGTGGGGGACCTCGAGGTCGGTCATCACGAAGGTGACCTGCGTGGCGACGGGTTGCTGCTTCAGGAGCCACACCGACATCCCAATCCCCGAGGCCACGAGGACGATCGCGACGATGCGACGCGTCATCGGGTGACGGAGGAAGGCGGTGGGGCGGGACGGCGCGGCGGTCATCTGCGGCGGACCTTATACCGGGGGAGCGTGCTTGTCCCGACTTCCGGGCGTTGAAAGCGGCGGCATCGGGTGATACTCAAAGGCGGAATCGAGCCGTTCGAGAATCCGGGCCCTACGGGCGACAGGTCGCAGTGAACAACCCATGAAGATTCGAGGACTCGGTGCCAGTATCGAGCTCAGCCGCGTCCTCGAGCACGCGAAGGACCTGGCCGACGGCAGCGAACGCTCCCTCGACACGGGCCACATTCTCCTGGCCATGTTCATCGACGACAACCGGGCGCGCGGGCTCCTCCTCGAGAAGCTGAACGCAGCGCGCGACATCGCCCTCGCGCCGGGCGATCTCGATCCCCTCGTGGGCGCGCTACAGGTCCTCTGGAACGGGGAGGGCGAACCCGTCGACACCGTCTCCGTCGTCCACATGAAGACCGCGGACTTCACCAAGAGCTGCGGCAGCGACGTCGTGGGCACTCTTCACTTGCTGGCGGGGCTCTGTCGCGTGCAGCGTTCGGTGGCCTTTCAAGCGCTCGAAGCCCTCCGGATCCATCCGGCCGAGGTGCGCACGGCCGTCATTCGTTACCTCAGCGGCTCCATGCCTCGGCACTACATCTCGCCGAGCGCCATCCCGCACGCCGATCGCGTGAGGCCGAGCGTGCTCGGGCGCGATGGTGGCGATCGGGGTACGCAGGTGCAGGTCGAGGTGGAGGAGCTCGAGCCGGAGGTCGAGATCGAGCCCGAGCCGCTCCCCCGCACGACGTCTCGGCCTGGCCCACGGCCGGAGGTCGCACCGGCACGGTCGCCCGAGCCTCGAGCGCCATCGAGCTTCACCAAGCCGTCCGAGGCGGGCGAACGACGCCGGCCGACGGAGCCACCTCGTAACGGGAAGGTTCCGGACGCGCGACCTGCCGCGGCGCTTGGGTCCACACGACCCTCCGATGGCCGGGCCACCCCCCGCAGCCGCTACGAGCTCGACCCCGAGGCGTATCCGGCGCTCCTGAAGCTCGGCCGCAACCTGACGGTGCTCGCCGATCGCGGTGAGCTCGATCCGCTCGTGGGGCGCGGACGCGAGGTCGATCAGTTGGTCGACATCCTGAACAAGCGCCGCGCGAACAACCCGTGCCTCGTCGGGGAGCCCGGCGTCGGTAAGACCGCCGTTGTGGAGGGGCTCGCCCAGCTCATCGTGAAGCACGACAGCCGGGTCGGGGCCCTCGGGGAGAAGATCATCGTCGAGCTCGACATGGGCACCATCGTCGCGGGCACACAGCTCCGCGGTGCCTTTTCGGAGCGCCTCCGGGCGGTGAAGGACGAGGTGTCCCGGGCCGACGGGCGCATCGTCCTCTTCATCGACGAGCTGCACACGCTCATCGGCGCCGGAGCCGGCGATGGCGCCCTCGACGCCGCCAACGAGCTCAAGACGGCGCTCGCGCGGGGCGAGATGCCGTGTATCGGGTCGACGACGGACCGCGAATATCGCAAGTACATCGAGTCGGATCCGGCGCTGGCGCGGCGTTTTCAGACGGTCATCGTCGACGAACCGAGCCCCGATGAGGCCATCAAGGTGCTCGAAGGCCTCACCCCGAGCTACTCCGCTCACCACCGCGTCCAGTACCGTCGGGAGGCCATCGAAGGTGCCGTGCGGCTCGCCGAGCGCTGGATCTCGGACCGCTTCTTGCCCGCCAAGGCCATCGACGTGCTCGACCTCGCCGGCGCCTTCGCCGCACGCCACCAGAAGTCGTGGGTGGACGCGAGCGACGTCGCGCACGTGGTTGCGCTGAAGGTCGGCCTCAGCGAGGCGCGGCTCCTCGAATCGGACGCCAAACGGCTCCTGTCCCTCGAACGATTCTTGTGCGAGCGGGTCGTGGCGCACGACGACGAGATGAAGCGGGTCGCCGCCGTCGTCCGGCGCAACGCCGCAGGCTTCGTGTCGAACCGGCCGATGGGCAGCTTCTTGCTCCTCGGGCCGACGGGGGTGGGCAAGACCGAATGCGCTCGTGTCCTCGCGGAGTTCCTCTTCGGGAGCCGCGAGTCACTCAGCCGCATCGACATGAGCGAATACGTCGACGCCCATTCGGTCAGCCGGCTCATCGGCGCGCCGCCGGGCTACGTCGGGCACGAAGACGGCGGGCAGCTCACCGAAGCCGTTCGCCGCCGGCCTTACCAGATCATCCTCTTCGACGAGATCGAGAAGGCGGCCTCCGAGGTCTGGAACGTCCTCCTTCAGCTCCTCGAAGAGGGTGTGCTGACCGACGGGCGCGGCCGCAAGGTCCGCTTCCGAAACACCGTCATCATGATCACCACGAACCTCGGCCAGGCGGAGCTCACGTCGAGCGCACGCCCGGTCGGCTTCGGCGCCGTCACCGCGTCGGGCTCGGACCTCTCGCGAAAAGCGCTGCAAGCCGCCGAGAAGGGCTTCTCGCCCGAGCTCTGGAACCGAATCGAAGAGAAGCTCGTCTTCACGCCGCTGAAGCGCGAGTCGGTGCTCGCTATCGTCACGCTGCTCATCAGTGAGAGCTCCGAGCGCCTCCGCCGGGAGCGCGGCATCGTGTACCGAGTGACCCCGGAGGTGAAAGAGCTGCTCGCACGCCGCGGCTTCGACGAACGCTTGGGCGCACGGCCCCTGCGCCGAATCCTCCAGCAGGTGGTCGAGAACGCCATCGCGGACGCCATCCTCGAAGAGGGACTCCCCGCCGGCACCACGCTCGTCGTCGACGTCGACGGCGATGGCGTGAAGGTCACGCGCGTCGCGAGCTGACGCTGCAGACGTCGGCGGTCAACGCCCCACCCGCAGGCGATAGACGGGCGTGCCGGCTTCGGCGCACTTCTTCTCTCGGTGGGACAGCGGCAAGGTGCGGCCGAGGTCGTCGATGCCGGCGGGTTGCTCGGTCCAGCCGCCGTGTTCGTCCACCATGGCGCGCACGCGCTCCATATACGCCTCCACGTCGGTGCGAATTTCGAAGGCGCCCGTCGGAGCCAGCAGGTGCGCCATGACGTCGAGGAGCGCGGGGCTCACCACCCGCCGTGCTTCGTGAGCGCGCTTCCACCACGGGTCGGGGAAGAACACGTAGAAGGCGGACACCGTGCCCGGCGTGAGGAGCGGCAGCAGCAACGGCCGTGCGTCGGACAAAATGATACGGGTGTTGTCGAGCTTCTCGCGGTCCACGAAGCCCATGACCTGCTCACACCAGGCGCGGCGAACTTCGAAGCCGAGGAATCGACGGTCTTGGGCCTGCGCCAAGCGCTCGCGGAGGAAGTGGGGGCGACCGAAGCCGATCTCGACCTCCACTGGCGCGCCGGTCCCGAAGAAGGCGCGGCCGGCGCTCATGTCGGCGGGCTCGTGATAAGGGTTCAAGATCGCGCGGTGCGAGAGCGACGGGGTGGGGCGCACTCGGACCCGCTCTGGCCCATCGCCGCCAACCAGCCCGCGTGCACGCTCGAAAGGGTTCTCCATCACCAATGCTCCTGCCGGTGGGCCGGCGTCCAGGGCCGGGCGTGCGGCCGCCTCGGGCGGGGCCTGCTAACATGACCGCGGGTCCGGGTCCATCGTTCGGGCTTGCGACGCTCTCGACGACGCGAGAATTCGTGACTGTCGTACGGACCGTCGGCCGGCCGCGGGTCCTCGTGTGGCGGGCGGAATCGGGTGAATCAAGAAGTGATATATGTATAACATCATGTGTGTGTCGTAACGAGTCCATTGATTTTGTTTTCATCCCGGGCCGCACGCGTGGGCCCCCCAGTGAGGCACTGTGCGACAGCGCGATGGCGCGAGCCCATCTCGAGTACGGTGGCTCCCGATCCGCGCCCTCGTCTCTCCATTTCAGGCTTGCGATCCAGCGACCTCTGCTATAACGCCGCGAGTGCACGAGAGGGGGCGGGGCCCGTCCCGAGCAACGTCGCGCAATGGCAGGTCGCTCTCTCGGGGGCCTGATCGGCGCCCGACGACCACAGGGCGGGACGGAGTACCCTCTTGGGCACTTCGAGCAGCGCGTAGGAGCCAGATGTGAGTCGGGTCGAAACGTCACCAGGGGTCGGGGCGGTCCTCGCCGGGCG
>JADMJS010000233.1 GCA_018780435.1 Myxococcales bacterium | reverse complement strand
GGGTTCTCGAAGTGGATGTACTCGGGCTCGCCGGGGTTCCACGACGAGATCGCGTCGTAGCTCGACTCGCAGGAGACGACCGAGGTGACCTTCGGCGGCACGTAGTAGGTCGTGGAGCCCGTCTCGTAGCCGTAGAGGCTGACGTCGACCTCCGGGTCGGGCGTGACGGTGACGTCGACGACCTCGCCGGGCGCGAGGGGCTTGCTCAGGGCGTAGAAGACCTGCGGGCCCATGAAATTGTCGAACTCGGTCGCCGGGAAACACGCGACGTCCGAGTCGGAGGCGAACTCAAGGTTGGCGCACGAGCCCGCCGTGAGCGAACCCGACGCGCTGGCCTTGCCCATGCCGTCTTCGGTGAGCTTCTGCACGTTCGCGGGCCAGGACGAGACCGTCGCGCCGGGCAGCGACGCCTCGCAGAAGGGCTCCGCGACGTCCATGACGACGTCGATGTCGTAGCCGCCCGAGGTCACGCCAAGGGCGCCAGAGACGGCGAGGAAGACCTGATAGCTGTTTGAATCCGTGGGGTTCTCGAAGTGGAGGGTCTCGGCTTCGCCGGGGTTGCCGCCGGTCTTCGTCGAGTAGCTGGCTTCACACGCAAGCGCCGAAGGCACGTTCGGCGGGAGCTGAACGTTGCCGGAGCCGAGCATGTAGCCGTAGATGCTCACGTCGACGCCCGGCTTCGGGGTCACGGTGATGTCGAGCACCGAGTGCGGCGGCATCTCCTGCTCGATGACGTGGAAGACCTGATTGCCCTCGAAATTGTCGTTCTGGGTCGCCGGGAAACACGCGACTTGCGAGCTGTTCGCGAACGAGAGGTTCGTGCAGGCGCCGTCCGCGAGGTCGCCGCTGTAGGTGCCCGTGCCTTCCTTGCTCATCACGATCCAGGGGATGTTCGAGGGCCACGCCGAGTAGGTCGTGCCCGGGAGCGACTCGGGGCAGAAGGGCGGCGGTGGCGTGGTGCGCACGACGGTGACGTCGAAGTCGCCAGCGGTGACGCCGGTCGGGCCCGCGACCGCGAAGAAGTAGTTGTAGCTGTTGCCGCCGGGGTTCTCGAAGTAGATCCACTCGGGCGAGCCGGGGTTGCCGGAGCCGTCGAGCGTGAGCGCGTGCGACGCCTCGCAGTTGCCGACCGAGACGACGTTCGGCGGCACGTAGAAGCTCCCGGTGCCCATCCAGTAGCCGTAGAGGCTGACGTCGACGTTCGCGTTCTTCGGCGTGACCGTCACCGTCAGGGTCTGGCCAGGGCCGACGCCGCCGTCGACCGCGTAGAACCCATGGTTGCCGCCGAAGTGCCCGTTCTGGGTGGCTGGGAAGCAGGTGACATTCGACTTCGAGGCGAACTCGAGCGAACACATGGACTTACCCGCCGAGAGGTTGCCCGAGACGGTGACCTTGCCCGAGGCGTCCGGCTTGACCATCGTCACCGCCGGGTACCAGTCGGTGGCTTTGGTTGGGAAGGCGCCGAGCTTGGCCTGCGACCAGAGCTCGCCGCACGTGTCGCCCGCGACGAGCTGTTGGTCGACGTCGAGCGTGTAGCCGCCCTCCGCCGCCCCATCCGCGCCCGCGACGGCGATGAGGACGTTGTAGGGGTTACCGGTCGACACGAAGGTGAGTGACTCCGCCGCGCCGGGGCCGCCGACCGTGGCGAAGTTCTTGAGCGGGGATTGTTCGCAGATAGCCGAGGGGACGTGTGGCGGGGTGTACCAGCTCGTGGTGCTCATCTGGAGCCCGTAGGCGCTCACGTCGACGCCCGGGTCGGGGGTGATGGTGACCGTGGTGACGCCGGCCTTTGGGATGGTGAGCGCATAGAACTTTTGGTTCCCCGAATAGAGGTACGCTTGCGGCTCGGGGAAGCAGGCGACGTTCGAGCTCCACGCGAAGTCGGACTCGCAGAGCGGTAGCCCGTCCGCGAGCTGGTCTTGACGCTGCGCGCGCCCTTCGGCGTCGACCGAGACCGCCTCCACGAAGTCGGGCCAGAACGCCGGCGCGACTGGCGTCCAGACGTCCGAGCCCGAGTCGTCATAGGGGCCATCGTGGCACTTCGACGGCAGCGGCGAGACCGCGACGTCGAGCGTGAAGTCCGACTTGAAGAAGTTCTTGTCGAAGTCGCCGCCAGCGACCCCGATGAACACCTCGTATTCATTGCCGGTCTCGTTGTTCCAGCCCGCCGTGATCGGCTTGCCATCGTAGCCGGGGTTGTAGCGCGCCGCACAGGTGCTGACCTTGCCGGTCGTCGGCGGCACGGCGTGTTGCCCCTTGGGCATCGCGATGAGGTAGACACGCGGATCGCCGGTCGTCGCGGTCACCGTCGCCGTGACGCGGCTGTAGGCCGGCAGCGGTTTCTTCAGGGCGTAGAAGGCGTGGTTCTTTTGGTAGAGCTTGGCCGACGAGCCCGAGACCGAGGTGCCGGAGAGGCAGTGGACGTCGTCATCGAGCATCCACTCGGCGCCCGGGAGCTGCCCGGGGCTTGGGTTGCCGGTGACCTTCGCCTTTCCGGCGCCGTCGAGCGTGAGCTGGGTGACTGCGGCGGGCCACGTCTCCTCGCCGATGTCCGTCCCGTCCGTTCCGTCGGTGGTTCCATCGACCGCGTCGGTGGTTCCATCGACCGCGTCGGTGGTCCCGTCGACCGCGTCAGTGGTGCCGTCGACTGCGTCGGTGGTGCCGTCGACTGCGTCAGTGGTTCCGTCGACTGCGTCGGTGGTGCCGTCGACCGCGTCGGTGGTGCCGTCGACTGCGTCGGTGGTGCCGTCGACCGCGTCGACGGAGTCCGTCGCGCCATCCACCGAGTCGGTCCCGTCGGGGTTCCCATCGGTCGCGTCGGTCGCGCCATCGGTGCCGTCGCTGGTCCCGTCGGTGTCCGATTGGTCTGCGGCGCCGTCTTGCCCATCCGACGTGTCCGGGGCCTCTGCCTCGTCGGCATCGTTGCCGCTTGAACCGGACTCACAGCCCATGACGAGGGCAGCGCTGGTGGCGATCGCCAGGCCGGCAGGGGTTCTGAGGTGCCTGAGGGTACGGAAGAGCTTCAAAGTGACCTCCTGAGGTCGATGTGCCGCGAGCATGGCGACGGTGTAATCCCTGTGCGGCTGTCGGAATCGGAGAGGACGCCCACCGACTTTAGCACGAACTGTGAGCCCTGCGGCCGCGCCGCGCGAAGAGCGCGGGCATCTCATCAGGGCGCCCCAGACGGTGCCTCTCGGAGCAGAGCCTCATGGACACCCAGGCTTCCCGGACTATCACGCGTCACACACCGTGCGGAGGGGCACGATCACGGCCCCGCTCATGGTCCTCGAAGCCGCCCTGGCACTGCTCGTTGTTCTGCGTCCGTCCGAGACGACCTCGCCACTCCTGGCCCGGTCCGGGCTGGTCCTCGTGGGCCTCGTCTGACTTGTGACCTTAGCACGGGCCGTCCCGCTCCACGGGCGACTCGCGGCCGGCTTCGACGACGGGCTACACCGCTCCCTTTATCTCTCGCACTTTTTGTCTCTCGCACTTCATTCGCAGCCTATTGTGGATCGCCCGGGGCGTCGTCGCTGCTTGGCCACTCTGGCGAGCCGTCTAGATCGTCGCGCAAGATTGACCTGCGCAAGCAGACCGTCACCGAATCCGCGCCAGCGTCGTTGCGCGGCGACGGTCTCCTTGGCACAGGTGATTGTCGCGCGACTCCCAAGCTGCGGCCACACCGCGAGAACTCGCTCGTTGACGTCGTATCTGCAAGGGAGGACGATTCATGATCGAGATGACAGAACGCTCGAACATCCGACGTCCATCGACATGCCTAGTGCTGCTTGGCCTCGCCATGAGCTACGCGGCGGGATGCTGGCGACGATCGTAGCCAAGGAGCCCGCCTCTTTCCGTTTTCGGCATGAGGCGAAGGATGGTGTGGTCGAGATGGCGTTTCATGAGAACTGGCAGAAGCAATGGTGGGTCTCGCCATCAGGGCGAACGGCGCATCCGCTTCAGACTCAAGCGTGCCGCCCCCAACGTGTCATGCCTGCGATGTATGAACCGGGTTGTGCCGAGTGAGTACAACACCTACGTCTACGAACGTTAGTGGAGAACCAACATCGTCGAACACGGTGCGACCTCTCCGTCTCCGCGAGATCCTAGGTCTGACCGACCAAGCCGCCCGTCAGACCTGGCTCGCCCTCCGCGGCGAACCCGGGCTGCCCGGCTCGAAGTTCGGGCTCTCGAGCACGCGGCTCTTCATGCCGCGCTTCGCAGCGGCAGTTTGGCGCGGGCGAAACCCTTTCGGGCGTTCGGTGCCTATCGTGAACCTCGTCAATCGCACGCCAACCCCGGTTGCGCAGGGGTGGTCGGTCAAGGTCACGCATGTCCGCGACTTCCGCGGACGGGGGCTCACCTATGACAGCCACAACGGGACCGACTTCGCGATCCCGCCTGGGACCCGCGTGACCGCGGCGGCGCCCGGTGTCGTTGTGGCTCAGCGCAGCGAATACAACCGCGGCGGACTCAAGCTCTACATCGATCACGGCGGTGGCCTGATGACCTCGTCGAACCACCTCGCACGCACGCTCGTCGAGGTTGGTGACGTCGTCGCTCGCGGCCAAGTGGTCGCGCTCTCGGGCTATTCTGGGCTCGACGCCCTCGCTTCGTTTGGAGCCGTGGCGCCGCACGTCCACTTCAACGTCTACCTCGGCGGTGTTCAGGTCGACCCCTTCGCAGCGGACGGTGAGGTCTCGCTCTGGGCCGGGGAGTGCAACAGCCCGATCCCGGCCACGACACGTGACGTCGACGTCGAACCCACCCCTTTCGACCCCAACCGAGTGGCCGCCGTACTCGAGCAGTTGCAGCGCGCTCGCCGCACGGCCATTGCTGAGACGCCGCGCCTTTACGAACGCGCCTGGGAGTTGGTCATCGAGGCCAACACATACCCGACCCGCTTCGCCGTCCCGGAGGCCGCGCGCACGCTCTTCGACTCGGCACCTCGGTCGGCGCGGCTGAGCCTGCCCTTCTCGGCGGAAGACTATGACGGCGTCATCTTTGCCGATGACGTCGGCTTACGATGACAGGTCGGGGGAGCAGGTGACCGGTGTTGTCGCGGGCGATCGTCGCCGCGGCCAGCAGGGCGCTCTTCGAGGGCTTCACCGCCGGTATGGCGGAGATGGCCAAAGCGCAGGCGACGAGCTCGACCGAACCGAAGACGGTGTTGACGCTTGAGTCCGAACTCGACGCGCTGAGAGCGCCTGCCCCGGGGGGCCGCGCCCGACGCCCCGACGTAGCCCGTCTCGAGCGCCTCGGTGCCATTCAATCGGACCTGATGGGCACCCGTATTACCCCGTCACCAAAACGCTTTCGCAGCTCGGCATCTTACGACCGAGGCCTAACTACAACGTGCGCGCCAACTCGGAGATGTCCGTGGGGAGCCCATCGTGGCGTGGAAGGTGTCTCAGGTGCAGTCCGATTTTGGGAATTCGAGTTTCAAAACGGGACTGCAGTGTACGGCGTTCAGCGCGCTTCGGTCGGCGTAGGTCCCCCGATGCGGAACGCCACTCGAAGCCCAGACGCGGAGACGAACAGCGACGCCATCATGATGAACGCGAGGGCCCAAGACAGGTTGTGGAGCGACTCCCCGATGCCGACCTCCAGCAGCCGTGGGTCCGTCCCCGGCCCGAGCGCGGTGGCGCTGGCGATGAGCCCCGTTACGAAGCCGAAGCCGCCGGCGGCGAGGGTGAGCACGCCGAGGCTCACGAGGGGTGCGACGAGGGCCCTATTGGGCCGTCGCAGGTGGACGACCGACACGACGACGAGCACGAGACCAAAGAACGCAGTCGGGATCATCCCGAACCCGCCCATACGGAAAGAGTCAACGAGTGCCTGCATGGATACCTCCAGTTCGTTCCAGCGGAGAACGGCCCTTGGTGTTCGGTACCGAGGAGAGGTTCCGGGCGCCGTGCGAAGTTCATGAACTTTTTGGGGGCTTCGCGAGTGCGGTGCGTGGGTTGCGGGGCATCCGGGCGCGGAGGAGCCCCGCCGTGACCGTCTCTTCATCCGGAACCCGCTGGCGGTGAAGGGTTACGGGAGCATGTGACCATTGTCGTCGCAGCTGAGCTGCCAGCGTCGAACGCGGGCCATCCGGACGCCGCTCGTGACGAAGGGATCGGTCGCGGCGAGCGCTTCGGCTTCGGCGAGACTGCCTGCTCGGATCACGACGAGACCACTTCCGAGCTCACCTGGCTGACTGGGCGCGAGCGGGCCGGCCAGCTCCAGTGCGCCGACGGCCTCGAAAGTGCGTAGCCACGCGACATGCGCTTCGATGGTGGCCATTGGTGCCCTCGTCCCGGAAAGCGCCGACAGCTCGATGACGTAGCGTTCATAGGGATCCTGGCCGGGTGCGTCGCGTCGCCCGCCGAGGTAGCGCGCCCGCGACGCGGCACCGGGGCGGTCCTGTCCGGCCGCTCGCGCCATGACCTTCGCGAACGTGAGCGCGGCCCACGGTTTGGCGGTGACGATTCGGCCGTCGATGACGACGTCCTCGTCGCACCAGACGGCGGGCCCGAGGAAGCTCTCGGCGAAGGCCATGAGCTCGGGATAGGCCTCTGCGGTCGCGTAGGGCGCGTGCGCCGTGTGAGTGCAGCGCCGGCCGTCGAGGAGGCCCACGCGCGCTAGGAGCAAGGCCCCGTTGCAGATGGCGCCCAGGGTCACGTCGTCGCGGGTGGCCAGCCGCGGCAGCTCGCGGGCGAGGATCGCGAGCGCGACCGGATCCTCAAGCAGGTCGCTGGGATCGCCGCCTGGGATGACGACGGCGCCGCTCACGACGTTACCGAGCGCTTCGAGCGGCTCGTCGGGAAGGAGCGTGAGGCCATCAGACGTCCGAACGGCCCCGTCGCCGTAGGTCGTTCGCGACGTCCACGGGAAGCCGAGCAGCGGCGCGACCTCGGTAAAGGTCGCGCCGGAGTACAGGAGGAGGTGGAGGTGGCTCGGGCTTTTCATTGAAGGTGTTCTCTTGACGTGTGAATTTTCTACGACTCCCGCCGCTTCCGAGCCACGAGATAGAGCGACGTGTAGCTGAGCCGCAACCGCGCCTCGGGCTGGAGGAACCACTCCAGCTCCCGCGCGTCTTCGATCTCGTACGTCGCGCCGAGGCCGTCGCCGGTTTCGAGCAGCTCTCGCAACGCGGCGGCGGGATCCGCGCCCCCGAAGCGCTGGTGGTCGTCGACGATGCCGGATTGCCAGGCGAACGGCGTCGCGAGCACCAAGCGGCCGCCCGGTGTGCAGAGCTGATCCATGACTCCGATGAGATCGCGCGGTGAGCGGACGTTGTCGAAGACGTTGAGCGCCACGACACAGTCGAAGATGCCAGGCACGAGCGGTGGATCCAGGACGTCGCCGGCGACCAAGTCGACGTTATCGCAGGCGAGTTCGCCGGGGATGAGCGCCGGTTCGTAGTGGCGGCCGACGACGCGCCGTGCGAACGGGAGCGCCTCGCCCGAGAGCACGTGCCGTGCATGGCGCAACGCCGACAGCGAGAGGTCGACGCCCACGACTCGCTCGGCGTGTCGGGACAAGATCGTGAGGCCGCGCCCCATGCCGCACCCGAGCTCGACGGTGGCTTCGCAGCGGGGTAGGGCGCCGAGCGCGGACGCGAAGGCGTGAAAGCCCCATTCGGAATGGCCGACGAGGTCGCCGTAGTGCGCGTGAAGCCACGTGGACGCGTGCTGCAGGTGTCGTGCTACGGCGTCAGCGTCGGTACCGGACTCGGCGAGGGCAGCCAGCGCGGAGGTCTCCCCGATGGCCGCGAAGGCGCCAACGAGGTCCGACTCGACGAGCGACGCGGGATGGGGGACGAGCAGTGGGATCCCGCCGAGTGCCGGAAAGCGCTTCTCGCAGCCGACGCAGCGCCAGGACGACTCGTTCTCGGCTTCGACCGTGAAGAGGCTCCAGCCTTCGTCGTCGCGTTTGCGGCACGAGGGGCAGACCAGCGGGATCCCTCCCATCGCGACTAGCGGAGCCCGTAGAAGAAGGTCGCCTTCGGGAAGCGTCGGATGCGCTCCTGAACCGCCGTGATCTGAAAGCTCGCTGCCGCTTCGGGCGACGTGGCGCCGGCGTCGAGCGCGTCCGCGGCCGCCTTGTCCGCCTTCGCCTTGATCGTCACCACCTGCTTCATGAGCGACTCCACCGCGGCGGGCATCTTCTCGAACTGAATCGTGAAACGGCCCGCGTCCGGCGTCCCGGCGCCATCGGCCGGGTCCCACGTCATGGCCCCCTCCTTGATGAGGTGGTTCACCTGAATCGCGCCAACGTGTGAGTACGTCTTGGGGCGGCCGTCGATCGTGCTGAGGCCCTGTGAGATCTGGCCGAACGCCCACGACATCGCGGCGTGGTAGGCGGCGCTCACCTGGGCGTCCGTGAGGAGACCCTTCTCCTTGAGGAGCGGCAGGAGGAAGAGCGCGCCGGTCTCGGCCTTCAGCTCCTCCATCACGGCGTCGAGGTCGCCACCGAACGCTTCTTCCGGCTTCTTGCCGTCGACCGTCCAGGTGCCGTTCGGGCCGAGGTTGTGCGTCGCTTCGTGGAGCACGGTCGTCATCTGGCCCGCGTCGCCGGAGGGGTCGCGCATGGCAAGCGTTGCCGCCGAGAAGAGGAGGCCGTCCTTGTGCTCGGACGCCTGCATCGAGTCCGGGTCGCGGTAGAGGTTCGCCATGACCACGGTGCGGCCGCGGGACTCCTCGGCGACCTTGCCGAAGTTCGGGAGCGACTGGCCGACGGTGCCGCCGAGCGCCGAGCGGCTGTCGCCCGCGTTAAGGATGATCTCGATGAAGTCCGGGAGGTTGAAGCCCACCTCGCGCGCCTTGTAGACCTCGTCACCGACGAGCGCGGCGATGCGAGTCTCCATGTCGGTACGGATGGCGGAGAGGCTGGCCTTCAGCTTCTCGGCGTCGGGATCGAGGCGCGCAAACGACATGTGGAAGCCCGACTTGAGCCCGCACTGGTCCCAATAGGTCTCGTCCGGTCCGATGCGGAGGTACCAGGACGACTTCGAACCCGCCATGGCGGCCCAGGCTTCGTCGGCGAGGACCCAGTCGTTGGTCTCGAACGCCGTCGCGGCCGCTTCGAGGTAGGCCTTCATGCGGAACTCCGGCCCGCTCGTGATGGCCTTGGCCGCGGCACGGAGCTCCTTGGCGATGGCCTTCATCGGCTTGCCGTAGGCCTTGGGGCTCGTGTACGGCACCGCCTCGAAGCCGCCGGCCTTCGCGCGGCGCACGACGGTGAAGGGCCCGATGAGGTCCTTCCCGTTCGGCTCATTCGGGAGCGCCTTGCAGAAGGCGTCGTCGACGACTGCGTCGGCTGGATAGCTCTGCGTCACGCGTTTGGCGAAGGTCGGTGTGGCATTGCAGAAGGGATCGGCTTCGGTCTTCGGCGCTTCGCACCACGGCCCGTGGTTCCGGCGGAACATGGCGCGGCTCGCGAGGTCATCCTTCGGGATGAGCTTGTCGAGCCCGGTCGCGCCGTACTGATAGTCGTAGAGCGCGTCGATGAGCTCGCCGGCTTTCAAGAGGTGCGCCAGGACCGCCTTGTCCTCGGCCGAGTACGCTGAGGTGTCGGTCTCCACGAGGGTCGGGCGGCCCTGTTCGAGCTCAAGGCGCACGGCTTCGCGCCGCCGCAGCTCCACGAGAGACCGGTATTCCTTCTCGAAGGCCTTCGTGAAGGTCGGCGTCGCATCCGGCGTCTTCGGCGTCGTCACGAACTTCGCGCGCAGCTTCAGGTCGGTGCCCGTGGTGGCGAGCTCGCTGGGATCGAGGTCGCCTGGCGTTTCGGCGTCGGTACGCCAGAAGAGGGGCGAGCCGGACTGCGCCGCGAGCCGGTTGAAGTCGTCACGCGACAGCTTCGGGAGGCCGTAGGGCGGCGCCGGGGTGACAGGGGCCGCGTGGGCGCTTTCGGCGGTGAGACCGGAGGCGGCCGAGAATGCGAGAAAAGCTGAGATCGAGACGACGTTCTTCATGGGGACCCCCAGTGGTCAGGGCGCGCGGGACGCGAACGGGGCGCGAGAATGCGCCATCGTCGGGGGGGCTCGCAAGCGGCGCGAGCGCGCCGACGACGACGGCATTGCCTTTCTTTGCCCAAGGCGTGCCTTCGATGGGTATGATGCCCGGCTATCCCGTTGGCGTGCGGCGCCAGACGGCACTTGGAGCCTGCATGCGTAGCTTGACCCGATTCCTGTCGCCTCTTCTCATGATCGCCGCCGCGGGGTCGATGGCGGCGGGGTGTTCGACGGACGAGCCGGCGGCGGCCACGGACGGCGCCGACGGAACCACGACGACCGACGGCACCGACGGAACCACGACGACTGACGGAACGGACGGCAACGAGTCCCCTGATGGCACCGACGGCGTCACCGGTCTCGACGTGAAGCAACCCGGCCCTGTCTGCACGCCGGACGAGGTCAAGGGTTGTACCGCGAACTTCCTGTCGGCGGTCGTGTGCAACGAGGACGGTGACGGCTACGAGACGAGGGCCTGCAAGGACGACCGCGACGAAGCGTCCCGCTGCGATGAGACCCTCGGATGTCTGCCCTGCCTCCCGAACAAGGTCCGGTGCCGCGATGACGAGGTCGCTGAGATCTGCGCCGAGAACGGGTCGGAGTTCCTCACCTACAAGGACTGTTTCGCCGAGGGCACGGCGCAGGTCTGCAATGGTGGCGCCTGCATCGAGGAATGTGAGCTCTCGCTGAAGCAGAAGAGCTATCAGGGCTGCGACTTCTGGGCCTGCGACCTCGATAACGCCTTCGTGCCGGGTGGCCGCGCCGGCTACTACGACGCCGCCGGCGCGCAATACTCCATTGTGGTGTCGAACCCGAACACCAAACGAGAGGCCACCGTCGAGATCACGGACTCCGACGGCAAGGTCAACTTCGACTCGAAGCAGCTCCCCCTCGATTACTCGCCCATCCCGCCGGGTGGGCTTCGGGTCTTCAATGTGCCGCGTCGTGACGTCGACGGGACCACGCTGGCGCCGCTGGCCTACCGCGTCGAATCGTCGATCCCCGTCTCGGTCTACCAGTTCAACCCGCTCGAAAACGTCGAGGTCTTCTCGAACGACGCCTCAATCGTCCTGCCCGAGAACGTGCTCGACGAGTGGTACATCGTGATGACTCGCGAGCAGACCTTCGAGATCCTGCGCGGTCAGCTCGCCGTCATCGGAACCTCCGAGACGCCGACCGACGTCACGGTCACCGTGACGGCGCACACGCTCGAGAACAAGGCGCTCGGCATCCCTGCGCTCTCGCCAGGCGACTCGTACAAGGCGACGCTCCACAAGTACGACATTCTCAGCATCGAGACCAATCGGCCGGGCGCCGACCTCACGGGCTCGGTCGTGTTGGCGACGAACCGAGTGGCCGTCTTCGGGGCTTCCGAAGCGTCGAACGCGCCTAACACCGCGCGGTGCAAGATCGCCCCGGGCGAGGAGAGCGGCTTCTGCGAGTGGGATGGCGCCACGGAGTGTGAGTCACCGCTCGATTGTCTTTCGTTCAACACCTGCTGCGCCGACCACCTTGAGATGCAGATGTTCCCCGTACGCACGTGGGGCAAGCGCTACATCGCGGCTCGGTCGTATCCGCGCGGCAAGGCCAAGGACGTCTGGCGTATCCTGGCCGCCGAAGACGGCACGGTCGTGACCACGGTGCCGCCGCAAGCGAACATCCCGGTGCTGAACAGCGGCGAGCACTTCGAGTTCGAGTCGTCTATGGACTTCGAGGTCATCTCGAAGAAGCCCGTCCTCGTCGGTCAGTTCTTGGCCGCTCAGGACGCGCCGGACCCGAACGTCGGCGGCAACGCCCAGTCCGACGACGCCAAGATCGGCGACCCCGCCTTCATGCTGGCGGTGCCCTTCGAGCAGTACCGCGTGGACTACGTCTTCATCGCGCCGCCGAAGTACGCCTTCAACTACATCACGATCACAGCGCCGACGGGTTCGGAGATCAATCTCGACGGCGAGGACATCGAGGCGAGCCGATGGACGCCCATCGGCACAGGGGAGTTCAGCAGCGCCTTCGCCGAGCTGAAGGAAGGCACGCACGACATCCGCGGCGACGAGCCCTTCGGCATCATCTCCTACGGCTGGGACGACTACGTCTCCTACGGCTACCCCGGTGGCCTCGACCTGCGTGACCTGAAGTTCATCAAGCCGCCGGGCGAGAAGTAGCCAGCGTCAACCGTGTCGAAGGCCTTCACCAAAGACGAAGGCGACGCGAGCTCGAGTGCCCAGCCCATTGAGGCGCTCCCGCCCGGCCCCCGCCTCATCACCGCCGATGGTCTCGCCCGATTTCGGAGCGAGTACGAGCAGTTGCTGGCTCAGCGGCCCGCATGCGTGGCGGCTCGGCTCGCCGGCGAGGGCGACGTCGAGTCCGAACATCGGTTGCAGACTCTCGATCGGCGCATCGGTTGGCTCGCCCGGCGTCTGCCGCTGTGGACCGAAGGACCTCGCGCGAGCGCTCGCGACCGAGTTGCGTTTGGCGTCCGCGTGACCGCCCTGGACGACGACGGAACCGAGACGACCTGGCGCCTCGTGGGACCGGACGAAGTGGACCTCGAGCCTGGCAATATCAGCGTGTCGTCACCGGTCGCGGCAGCCCTCATCGGCAAGCGGATCGGCGACGAGGTGACGCTGCGTCGGCCGAAGGGGGACCTCGCGCTCACGGTCGTGCGTATCGACGTCTGACGTCAGTGAAATCGAGTCCCGGTACTGAGCTGAGCCACGATCGCGGCGATTCGCTTCCGCCGCGTCTCAGGTCGGCTGGCCGTGTGAATGCGGTGATAGATGGCGAACAGATTCTGGCGATCGAGCCCGTCGTAGAACGCCTTCGCAGCAGCGTCCATGGCGACCGCCTCGAGGAAATCGTCCGGGATCACCATGTCGGCGGACCCGGCGTAGGCCCTCTCCCAACGCCCGTCCAGGCGGGCCACTTCGACGTGGACGAGGCCTGTGGGCTGCATGAGGCCACTGGCGATCAGGCGTTCTGCGTGCTCACGGTTCTTCTTGGACCAGGAGGACTTCGCGCGACGTGGCGTCAGCCGTTGGAGAAATGACACATCGTCGAGTGAACGTTTGTGGCCGTCGATCCAGCCCCACGTGATGCAGGCGACGACGCAGTCCGCCCAGGTGACCGAGGGCGTCCCCGAGCCCTTCTTGAAGATGCGCACCCAGAGCTCGGTCTCGCTCCGGTGATGTGCGTTGAGCCATGCGTCGAGCGCGGTAGCGTCCTCGAAGGCGCGGTGAATGAGACTCGTCATAGGGTGGTCACCAGCGCAGCAGGATACCTGGCCCCACGCGTCAACGTCGAGTGACTGCGACGCGTCGACCTCGAACTCATTGGATTTCCCAGTGTCGCATCGAGTAGCCTCCTCGACTGGCCGTCTGGAGTCCGTGAAGTTCAACGCCGTGGAGGAGGAAACCATGCGTATAGAGTCCATCGCCCTTCGAATGAGTCCTATCGCTCTGCTTCTGGCCTGTAATGACGTACCCGCCGACGCGACCGACTATGCGGTGAAGGTGACGCAGAGTGAGGCGGCGGCTCAGGCCGTCAAAGTCGATTTTCTGTGGGTCATCGATGATTCGTCGTCGATGTGCCAGGAACAGACGTCACTGGCGAGCAGCTTCGAGTCGTTCGTCGGTCGGCTCGAGTCCTTCACGGCGCTCGACTATCGACTCGCGGTCGTCACGACGGACATGATCACGGACGGGTTCGTCGGTCGCTTCCGTGCGGAGGCCGCGACGTACTTTCCGGCGAGCTGCCGAGAGGCAACACCAACGGTGTGCGTCGATCCGACACGATTCGAGGACGCGCTCGTGAGCCATCCGGAGCTCGTCTCGCAATGCGACGATCCGGCTACGTGCGGCTGTGGTGACGGCTTCGCATGTAGTTTTGGTAACGACCTTGGTCAGATCCTGAACTGCAACGGGAGCGTCAACAGCGACTGCCGCAAGACGTGCGCGACGAGCCCCGAGTGCGATGCCTTCTTTCTCGGGGGCGCTGCCGGTGCCGAGTGCGCGGCGGATTCGAGCCGTTGTCAGTTCAGGTGCAACACCGAGGCCGACGTTGGGTCCGGGGTCAATGGTTGCGTACGGCGCCCGGTGACCGCCGGCTGTCCCGGCCCCGAGGCGTTGAAGGCGGCCCTGATCGCGGGTGCGGGTCGCTTCTGCGACGACGGGAAGGCGTGTGGCGATGACACGGACTGCGCGGGCGGCTCATGCAGGGCGCCCAATCACCCGTGGCTCGTCCCCGCGACGGCGCGCGACTTGTTCCGATGCGTGGGTGTCGTGGGCGCCGACCAAGGGATCGTCAAGGGCATGGAGCAGGGGATCAACGCCGCGCTCTGGTCCTTGAACCGAGCCCAAACGGCGCCGAACGCAGATCAGGCTCGGAGCTTTCTTCGCGACGACGCCTACCTCGTCGTCGTCATGATCTCGGACGAGGAGGACTGCAGCACAGCGGACTGTGGCGTTGATCCCAAGGACGGAGTTTGGCGATGTGCGGCCTCGATTCGAAAGGAGGACTACGCCCGTTGTGGCTGTATGGCCGACGCTCGGAGCGGCGGGCCACTGCTGCCGGTATCAGACGCCGTCAACCAGCTCAAGTCAGTGAAGGCCGACCCCGGGAAGGTGGTCGTCGCCGCGATCGTCGGCGACTCGGTAGCCCCCACCGCCGCCGAGCGCGACGTCGAGCGCCAGCTCTATCGGGAATCGGAGTGTGGGCTCTGCGATGATCCGAACAACCAATTCGGGAGGGCGGGCAACAGCTCCATCTGCTCGTCGACGTCCGGTAAGGCGGACCACGGGCGCCGATACGCGGAGCTGGTGTCGGCCTTTGGCGCGAACGGCGTGCTCACCAACATCTGCAACGACGAGGGGATCGGCCCGGCGCTCGACGTCATCGCGGACCGCATCATCACGGTCTTGAACAAGGTCTGTCTGACGCGGCCCATCGAGGACGTCGCCGACCTGTCGGTGCAAGTCCTCGGTCCGATGGGCGTTTGCGCGGACGGCAGCGCCTGCTGCCAGCAGGGCGCCACCGAATGTACGCCTTCCGCGTGCGCTGATGGCACGACCTGCAAGGGCACGCCACGGAGCCTCGACACCGCTACCGGCACGCCGGCCTGGCGACTCGTGCTCACCTCCGAGTGCCCGAGCCTCACGCCGTCCGGCGCGGTGCCCGTCTCCAATGCTGTCGTCTTCGATGAGCGGCTACCGGCCGGAGCGCGGGTGGAGATCGACTATCTCGCCGACCGGGGCGGGGCTCGACCGGGTGGCGCGTTACTCGGCTCGGCGCCTTGAATCGAACTCCTAGCGCACCCACCGGCGCATGAGCCGGTGGTGTACCGCACGGAGCCGCAGTAGCGACGCTTCAGGTACACCGTCGCGGCCGAGCGCCGATAGACCGAGCGCGAAGGACGCGAGCAGCTCGCGCTCTTCGGGATCGGCGACGAGACTCTGCACCCACGTCAGCGCGACGTAGCGGCGGCCTCGCGTCACCGGCTCGACCCGGTGGACGTGCGAGGCCGAATAGAGCCACGCGTCGCCGGCTTTCCCCTTGATGCGGCGGGTGGGGCCGTCGCTGTCCAAAACGAGCTCGCCCCCGTCGTAGTCGGACGCGTCCGACAGGAAGACGGTCATCGACAGGTCCGTGCGTACGGGGCCGTGAGAGGTCCCCATGACGGGGAGGTCGACGTGGTCGCCGTACGACATCCCCGGGTCGTAGCGCGAGAACGTGAAGGGCACGATCAGGCGCGGCATGGCCAAAGTGCGGAACGCGTCGTTGGCCGATACCGCCGACACGAGTCGCGCGCCGAGCTCGCGTGAAAGTGCGTCGTCGGGCGCGAGCTGCCGATTGTCCTTGGCCGCCCGAGCGGCGCCTTGCGCGGTGAGGCGACCGTCCACGAAAGTTGCGGCGTCGAGCGATGCGACGATGTCGGATGCAGCGGTGGGATCGAGGAGACCGCGGATCCAGACGCCGTTCATGGGTCGCTGAGGAGGATCGAGATCCCGTTCTTGCCCGGAGATGCGACCGCGATGTCGGCGATGTCGTCGCCGTTCAGGTCGCCGGCCGCGACACGCGTCGGTGCCGTGCCGTCCGGAAGATCGAGCAGCTCGGAGACAAAGTACGCCGAACCGGCGTTGTTGAGCACGGTGAGCGTCTCGTCGGTGGTGTTCACGACCACGATGTCGTGCTCGCCGTCGCCTTCGAGGTCCGCTATCGCGATGTCCGCCGCGCCTGCGCCCGTGGCGTAGGTCGCGTAGTCCGACGCACCGTCTGGGACGAAGTCGCCGCCTCCGTCGGATACGAGGACGTGCACCTGGTCGTTCGCCGTGAGCACCACGAGGTCTTCGAGGCCGTCGGCGTCCAGGTCGGCCGCCTGCATGCGCACGATAGTGGCCGCAAACTCGATCGTCGCGGTCGTGTCACCCGTCGCGACGTTGCCCACCCCGGCCGGCAAGACGTCGACCACCGTGAGCATCGCTCCGGAGGCCCGAGCGAGGCTCGTCACCGTCGGCGAACCGCGCATCAGCTCGACTCGGGACGGCGCGCAGATCTGGAGTGTGCTCGCCACCGTCCCTTCACCGCTCAGGTCCTGCACCTGAACGATACTCCCGCAGCCGTTCTCGTTTCCGGTCGCGAAGTCGTCGCCGCCTTCCGAGCCGAAGATGTCGGCTACCGTGACGTCGACGACGTTGCCTTCACCGCTTCCGGTCGCGAATGCGGCTTGAACGGCGCCATCGCCCGTTCCGCGCAGTACGCCCGCGCTCGATGAGCTGCGACCGCTGATGATGTCGACGTCGCCGTCGTTGTCGAAGTCGCCGTAGTCCATGTCGACGATGGGCCCCATGATGCCGCTGTCGACCGTGCTGTAGTCCGCGAAGCCGTTCGACTCCTTCAGGTGCGTCTCGATGATGGTGGCGTTGACGGCGTAGAGCACGTTGCCGGTCTGCGCCCAATCGGCGACGACCAACGCGTTGACCTGTCCTTCCGCGTCGTGGTGGTCCGGCGCGAGGAAGCAGAGCATGTCGGCGACCGGGATGTCATCGCCGCAGACAGCCGTGGGGCCCGCGTCGACGCCAGCGGTGTCCTCCGCGGGAGTCACGTCCTCGATGGAGCCGGTGTCCTCGTCGGGCGTCACGTCCAGGGTGGGGCCGGTGTCCTGGTCCGGCGTCACGTCCTCGACGGGGCCGGTGTCCTCGTCTGGAGTCACGTCCAGGGTGGGGCCGGTGTCCTGGTCTGGCGTTACGTCGTCAATGGGGTCGGTGTCCTCGGCGCCCGACGTGTCGTCGGGCGCGATCACGTCCTCGGCGACGGTCGTGTCTTCGCCCGATTGGGGTGTATCATCCGTTTCGAAGACATCGTCATCCACCGAGATGTCGGCGCCGTCGGTCGCGTCGATGGGCTGGCCGGAGGTGTCGAACACATCGGAGAGAGCGGCATTGGCGGCATCCTCCGAGCACGCGAGAGCTGACGCAAGGAGAGGGAGGCTGAGAAGGGGGCCGAATCGGGTGCGCATGGCGGCGAATTATTCAGACCATGACCGCGTTGACAAGGAAGTGCACTGCGAACGCGTACGATGGCGCCTTGAACGCGACCCATCGTAGGAGCACGCTACGGAGCGTGGACCCAGGGGTCCTTGAGGAAATCACATGAACAAGCACTGGAACAGCAAGGTCGATTGGTGGATTGGCGCCATCCTGGTGATGATGCCGGTGGTCACGCTCGGCGGGTCCATCGCTGCGTACGTGAGCGGCTCCGGAGTCGCAGCGGCCCTCCTGCCGGTGGCTTTCGTAGCCGCGATCTTCGGGCTGGTCGTCTTTCCGCTCTACTACGAGCTCACGGACGACGCCCTCGTCATCCGATTCGGTCTCTTCCGTTCGAAGATCCCCTACGAGTCCATCCGGCAGGTCGTCCCGACGCGCAACCCGCTGTCGAGCCCGGCGCTATCTCTGGACCGCCTTCACATCGACACTGGCAATCCACTCGGCCCGAATATTTCACCCGCAGAACGTTCGGCGTTCCTCGACGCGCTCGTCAGCCGAACGTCGCGCCTCAAGCGAGATGGCGATCGGCTCGTCCCACGCTGACCTGCCCGGCGAACGTGTCACGTGGCAGAGCCGAGGACGGATCAGTTGACGGGCGCCGAGGCGCTGCCACCGAGTGACGAGGTTACGGTCACCGTGGTTGGCTTGGTCGGCACGAGGGCGACACCAGAGTACGCCGCGAGCGACGCATTCCAGGTGAGCACCATCGACCCGCCGGCCCACGAGGCCGTGAGTGTGGCTGAAGGTGCAGCGGTGCTGGTCGCCCGGACCGTCAGTTGTTTCTTCTTGGTCGACCACGTGGCGCTCGTAATGGCGACCGTGTCGGACGTCGGCCCCGCGGTGATGAAGCCCATCGCCAAGTCGACATCGAGCTTGCCCCAGCCATAGTCCCCATTAGGAACGGCTCCCGTGTGGCTGTCGAGGCGGGCGCCTGACTTCAACGCTGCTTTCATGGCGTCTGGCGTCATGGACGCTCCCTTAGAGACGGCGTCCTCGAGCAAGAGCGCGATGGCTCCCGTCGCACACGGGGTCGCCATGCTCGTCCCCTGAAGCGTGGCGTAGTAGCCGGAGGGGTTCACTCGGTTCAGACGGCGGTAGTAGCTGTCCTCGTGGCCGAAGAGGTCCTGACCCACCACTTGAGACAAGCTGGCGACGATGCCGACGCCCGGCGCCGAGATGAAGGGTTGAGTGCGCCCGTCACGGCTGGGTCCGCGGCTCGAGAAGTTCGCGACGCCGCCGAGAACGAAGGGCTCGTAGTAATCGAGCGGCGGGACTCCATATGCCTGAAGGACGTAAAGCCAGCCCGAGGTCGGGTCGGACCAGTCGAGGTACTGTCGGGCGACCCACTCGTTCTTGGTCTGATAGGCGCCCACGGAGATGACCGACTTGGCAGTCGCCGGCGCGCCGATCGTCATGACACTGTCCGAGAGTGCGCCCTCATACCGGTACGTCGCGAGTGTGAGTGACGACGACGAGGTGTTCCAGGAGTGGAAGGTCTCCCCTGCGGCAATGCTGACGGGGACGAGGTCGATCTTCCACACGCCAGCGACCGGCGCCGTCCCGCCGCCGTCGGAGATCTCGATGTAGATGTTGTTGTCCGTGTTGTTCGTCTCCCAACCGTTCTGGCTCCCCGGGAGATTTGAGACGTAGAGGTAGCCCTGCGACGTGTTGAAACCGGAGGCCGTGCCTGTCTTCCACGTGTTCTTGTAGGCCCCCGAGAAGTTGGGCGGGTACTTCGCGCCGTTTGGCGCCGTGATCTGAACTCGGGCGGTGCCGCGATACCAGAGGTCGAAGAAGACGTAGTCGTTGCCGGTGCCGGCGAGTGGAGTCCAGCCCACAGGGAGCTCGACGGACACGTCGGGGACGACTTCGCCGGTCCCGCTAATGACGCCCGTCCCGTGGAGCGGAGCGCCCCAGAGATCTCGGCGACCGGCGCCATAGGTCGTTGCAGCGTTGCCGGCGGCGACGACCACCAGCTTGCCGTTGCCCGTGAGGGCGTCGATGCCTCGCTCTTCCGCCAGGGTACCGTCGTGTGGTCCGAAGTCGGATCCGAGGCTCATGTTGATGACGCACGGCCGACCGAGCGCGGTGGCCTGAGCGAAGATCCAGGCGACTGCGTCCACCATCGCGGCGGTCGAGTTTCGATTCTTCACGTTGTCGAAGTCGTACTCGACGACGAGGAAGTCGGCCTCAAAGGCAACGCCTCGGTAGCCGTCAGCCGCGTCGCCATTGGCGACGTCGATGGGCGCGAGCCCGGCGCCAGCGGACGTGCCGGCGACGTGCGTGCCGTGGCCGTTCTCGTCGCGGTGGGCGCAGGTCGCGTAGCCGCCTTGGATTTGAGCGGCGTCCCACTCCGTCCCGTAGGTGTAGCCCACGGGCGCTGCGGCGGCTCCCCCGACGTCTGTCGAGTCGAGGGTGTGGTCCCAGACCCCGAGGATTCGGCCCGTGAAGTCGGGGTGCTCGATGTCGATACCGGAGTCGATGATCCCCACGATCACCCCGGAGCCTGTGAGCGCACTCGAGCCCGTCGCGAGGGCGTTGAGACCGCTCGGGCCCGTTGCGACGTCCATCCGAAGGCCGAGCTGTCGGGCCGCCTGAATGAACCGAACCCCAGGGAGCTCCGCTATAGCGCGGATCGCGCTGACGGGGGCGCTGGCCGTGACGAGGCCATTCGGAAGCACAGTTCGGATGTCGACACCGAGGCCGCGTAGCTGGGGGAGCGCAGCGCGGTCAATGTCGATGAAGAGGTCGGCCACCAGCTTTCCAGCTTCGGCCCGAGTCGGTGCGAAACGGCCGCCACCAAAATGACCACGTCCTTGGGTGGCGAGACGCTCGGCGTGAACGTCGAGCTTGGAGGGCGCGCTCTGGGCCAGCGCGGCGCTCGTCAGCAAGGACGTGAGGAGTGCGGTGAGGCCCGCTCGGGTGCTGTGGGTCGACATGGGAGCGGTCTCTCCAGGTGTTGGCGTTCGTTCTCGAACCGGATTCAGCGCGGACACTACTCCAACGAAGACTCTGATAGGAACGAGAAAGTGCGTGTCTGAACGGCCTTTCACCAGCTCGAGTGCGATACTCAAACGCAGGACGTAGCCGCGCTGCAGGCCGCATCTGGAGCAGATCGGGGAGAACCCGAGGCACAGCGACTTCCCGGCGGTGAAGGCATACACCGATCCCTCTCCGGCC
The DNA here is from genome assembly GCA_018780435.1 of Myxococcales bacterium. Lineage (GTDB taxonomy): Bacteria > Myxococcota_A > UBA9042 > SXOO01. The sequence continues at coordinate 46,861 of JADMJS010000233.1, read as the reverse complement.
GGATTCAACCGAATCGAGTTCGAGCCCGACGTCGCGTCCGCGACGGAACGGCCCTCCGGGTCCGCCCCCTACTCGCTACACGCTGCCGGCTCCATCTCCGCGATCCACTGCCGGACGAGCTCGAGGCCGGCTTCGTCGACGGTCAGGTTCGGCAGCTCAGGCATCTTGATGGTGGGATCGCTCGACGCCATACGGTAGACGACGATACTCTCGTCGGGTTTGCCGGGGACGACGTCGTAGGCGAAGTCGCCGGCGCCGGCGCCCGCAGCCGTTGGGGGTTTGCACACGCCGAGATGGTTCAGGTCCGTTTCGGCCGCCGTCAGCCAGAGACCCGTGACGCCGGCGGGACCGCCGTCGCGGTGACAGTGCGCGCAGTTGGCCTCAAGGAAGGCGCGCGCGCGCGGGGCGACGGGACCCTCGCCGTAGGGATCGGCGAGGCCCTCGCCGACGGGTACCGTGGCGATCGCACCCTGGTCCTGTAGCCACTCGAGCTGGGCGACGGTGGCGCCGTCGCGCGTCACGGTGCGTGCGAGCTGACGCGTCGTGAGGCCGATGGGGACGAGCGCGTCGTTCATGCGGTGGCAGCTCCCGCACTGGGTGACGTTCGGCACGAGGTAGTGCGTCGGGCCCTCCACCGGCGCGTCGCCCGCGCGCACGTTGAGAGTGATGAGCTTGCCGGCGATGTGGCGAGTGGCGTCGGTCTCGGCCTCGTTCCACAGGTAGGTATGTGCAGTCCAACCCTGGGCCTCGTGGATGAGGAGGCGGGTCTCGACGCGACGCTCACCGAAGTGGAAGTGTTTGATGAGGATCGTCCCCTCTGGGAGTGTCCAGAGATCGTCGGTCGGCGTCGCGACCGCGCCTGTGGGAAGCACGACGTAGCGCCCCTTGTCGGCTTGGTCCGCCCACAGCGGCGCGTTCACGTGGTAGGGGAGCACGCCGGGGGCAGGCTCGTCGCCGTGGTCGTCGAGGAAGAAGCCGTAGTCGGACAGACGTGGGTAGGGGAGGTCGCAGGTGGTCTTCGCCGGGAGCGGCACGGGCGTCGCGGGCGTGCCGCACGGGCCACCCGGGGTCTTCTCAGGTGCGCGGTCGTCCCGAAGCGCGCACGAGCCGCTTTGGCCCCCGACGGCCGGTCGCTGGCACGCCACGAGGCTCGCGTCGGTCGACGGGTTCTCGAAGTTATTGCAAAGGTCCACGTTGATGAAGCCCGTGCCCTCGGCGAGCTCGAAGCAGTTCCCGTTGGCAGCCGCGCCCCCTTCCTTGTTCGGGTCGACGCAGCCCGTGTCGCCGACCGGCGGGAGGTCGGCCGGGATGAGCCCGCCCGCGATCAGGGTCTGCAGGATGCCCTGCGGGTCGGAGCCGTTGTCCGAAAAGTCGTTGTCGTGCAGGTAGTTGCGCTCCGGGTAGGGGTCGAAGGTCTCGTCGACATAGGTCCCGAACAGGGTTGGCTCGTAGTAGACAGCGAGGAAGCCGATCGAGCGGTTGCCGGTGATGGTGTTGTCCCGGAACTCGTTGTCGTCGGACGCGAGCACGAACATGCCGGTGCCGGATGGGACCTTGCCGACGATGTTGCCCGGCGGCGCGAAGTTCACGAGGTTGTTGTTCTCCACGATGTTGTCGTGGACGAGCGCGAAACGGCCGTCGGTGATCGGCAGGCCCGGCAGGTTGAAGACGAGCAGGCCGCCGGTGTTGTCGTGGACATAGTTCTTCGTGACCTCGGCGTGGGAGGTGTTTTCGATCTCGAGGCCCGCGACGTTGCCGAAGACCTCGTTGTCCACGACCCGGACGTGAATGGACTGGCCGACGTAGACGCCCGCGTCGCTCGCGCCCGACACGACGCACCCTTCAATGAGGACGCCGTTGCACTGCACGGGGTAGACGCCATAGGCGCCGTTCTTCGAGTCGGCTTCAGCCGTCCACGAGACTCGGAGCTTCCGGAAGACGATGTCGCTCGCCTCGGACACGCGGACGCCATCGCCCGCCGTGTCTGTGACCGACAGGGCTTCGATGCGGAAGCGGTCGCCACGCGCCGAGATCCCGTTGGCGCCGATCGCTTGACCCGCGAAGTCGAGCACGGTCTCGTCCATGCCCGCGCCGATGATGGCGATGTCGTCAGTGTCGATGGTGAGCTCGGCGTGGAGCTTGAAGGTGCCCGCGCCGAGACAGACATGGTGGCCGGGCCGCGCCGCGACGAGCGCCGTCTGAATCGCCGTCTGGTCGTCGGGGCCCGGGGACACGCGGAACGTGCAGCCATCGGCGGGCGACGGGTCGTAGTCGATCTGGGACGACAACGTGGCCGGATCTTCGGGCAAACACTGGGGTTCTTGCGCCGTGTCGGCGGTGGCGTCGGCCGTGGTGTCGGTCGCGACGTCCGTCGGAGTTGCCGCGTCTGGCTCCGAGGCGCACCCGAGTACCGCGACGCTCGCGGCCGACCACAGAGGCGCCGCTGAACGGAGGGACCTAGAGAGGAATGAGAACGTCATGCTTGCACCGCCTCGGGTCGGGTCGCCTCGGGGGATCTCGTCGTCCCTTCAGATGGCTTGGACTGGGATGACTGCCGCCGAGAGGATACGCGACGTTGCGGCGACTGTCGCGGAGGCTCGTTTGCGAGACGAGTCGCCTGCGCTGCCGTCCGGTTTGCCGGATTCCCGTTCGGGAATACTCGTTTCGCCAGAGACGCTCTGAGTACAAAAATTCCCGAACGGGAACTTGACCCTTGATCTCGTCGTTGCGTGGCGTCAGAATTCCCGAGCAGGAAAGCCAAATGACCACGACGACCACCACCGCTCAGGACTTCGGCGCGTTCATCCGGTCGACACGCAAGGCGCAGGGCTTGCGCCAAGACGAGCTTGCGGGCGTCGCGGGTGTCGGGATCCGCTTCATCGTCGACCTCGAAGCCGGCAAGCCGACCGCGCAGCTCGGTAAGGCGTTGCAAGTCCTGCAGGCGCTGGGCTGCCACGTCGAGCTCAAGCCGGGCGACGAGGGCCGCTGATGCGGCGCCTCCACGTCTGGTGGGACGACCAGCGCGTCGGCGAGCTCACGCAGGACGACCACGGGGACTTGGGTTTCAGTTACTCGCCCGAGTACCTCGCGCGAGACGAGACCCGACCGCTCTCGCGCTCCCTCCCGAAGCGGTCCGAGCCCTTTACGCGGCGCGAGTGCCGCCCGTTCTTCGGCGGGCTCCTGCCGGAGGAAGGCACTCGTGACGCCGTCGCGAGCGCGCTCGGCGTGTCCCGTGCCAACGACTTCTCCCTGCTCGACAGCCTCGGCGGCGACGTCGCTGGCGCTCTGCAGCTCCTGCCCGACGGGAAGACACCACGAGGCTCCGATGCGGCGAACGGCGCCTCGAACGTCACGGAGCCGCTGGGCGAAGACGCCCTCATCGCCGTCTTGGAGGCGCTCCCGAACCGCCCTTTCCTTGCCGGCGACGACGGGCTACGCCTCTCCCTCGCCGGCGCTCAGCCGAAGATCCCGGTCGTTCTCGTGGACGGCGCCGTGGCGCTACCCGCCGGGGGCCAGCCCACGACGCACATCCTGAAGCCACCGATCGCCCGCTTCCCCGCGACGACCGAGAACGAAGCCTTCGTCATGCGACTCGCAGCCGCCTGTGGGCTCGACGTGGCGCGCGTCGAGGCCCGAGTCGTCCGGGACCGAAGCTTCCTCCTCGTCGAACGCTACGACCGCAGCATCGAGAATGGCCGTACCCGGCGCATTCACCAGGAGGACTTCTGCCAGGCGCTCGGTGTACCGCCCGAACGGAAATACGCCCGGGAGAAGGGCCCCACGTTTCGCGACTGCTTCGCGCTCGTCCGCGCCGCCACGCGACGGCCGGCGGAAGCGGTACTCGGCCTCGCCGACGCTGCGATCTTCAACGTCATCGCGGGCAACGCGGACGCGCACGGCAAGAACTTCTCACTGCTCCACGCGGACGGCGGCACGCGGCTCGCGCCGCTCTACGACCTCCTGATGACCGTCGCCTATCCTGAGCTTTCCCCGGGCTTTGCCATGAAGGTGGGTAGGAAGTCGACGCTCCTAGAGCTCGACACGGAGGCGTGGAAGGCCTTCGCCGAAGAAGGCGGCCTCGGCTTTCCGCTCGTGCGGCGTCGCGTTCGCGAGCTGTGCGAGGCCGCAGCCGCCAACGCCGAGAGCGTCGCGACCGCCCTGATGGCGCCCGGCCTCGACGCCGATCGCCTGACCGAGTACGCCGCAATGGCACGCGCTCGGGCCGAACGATGCGCGTTCGGGCTCAGGAGCCCCAAGGGCTGACGGCGTCCTGCACCATCGCCCAAATCGCGAGTGACCGACGTCATTTTCTGCGTCATGATTGGACGTCCTACGGATTCGGAGTTGGGCGTGGTCATCGTCGTGGTGCTGGCCATCGTTGGCGCGATTCAGGTCTTCGCGGGCCTGTGGGACCTCGTCGTCGACGCCGAGCTCGGAGGCGTGTTGCCCCTGGCGTTTGGGATTGGGGTTTGTTTCTGCGCATGGGACTGGCATCGCTTCCAATTGGACCCACCTGGCACACCCGTTCCAGCGGGTACGGCGTTCGTCGTCGCGGTAATCGGCATCTACCTCCTCTGCGTCGGTGGCTTCTGTGCGCTGTCGTCAATGGTTCCCTCAGAGAACAACCACCTCGTTCACCCCGCATGGGTTTGGCTCGGCTTCCCAACCATCGGAGTCGCCGTCCTCATGATCATGACGATGGTGCGTACGGTGAACGCCAAACGCGCGCCGCCGGGAACGCGCTGAGCCCATGTTCCTCTCGTCGCTCATGGTCATCCTCGCTGCACTCGCGGGTGTCATCATCGCGACCGGGTTCGAGTTCTCGCCGCAGGGAGCCCTGCTCCTCGGGATCATCGGCGTCGACGCGTTTCTGGTCGGCCGGTGGTCACAGCGGCGTGCTCGGACGTGGCTCACGCCCTTCGACCGTCGGTGGGCCGCGGGGATTCTCCTGCCGACCGGCATCGTCCTGTCCCTCTCCGGCGGCTACTGCGCCACGCGCGGCTTCGGCGGGGCTGAGTTCCCCGAGCTCACGCCCTTCGCCCACCATGTCTCGGCCTTCGGGTGGATCGCCGCTCTGTTTACGGTGGCGGGCGCATTGCTCCTCGGGGTCGCCGTCGGCCGCGTGTCACCGGCGGCGCGCTCCGGTCCGCTCATGACCCCGACCGATGACGCTGCGCGGGAGGACGCCGAATGACGCTGACCGCAAACCCCCTCCTCATCCACCAAGGCTTCGAGCTGCTCGCATTTGGCGTCGGCGCTGCACTCTACCGCCGGGGAGGGCGCCACCACGGAGCTTCGGATCCCCTGGCACCTCCCGGCGTCTGGGCCACACTCGGCTGCGTCGTTGGCGCGCTCCTCGGCAGCAAGCTGACGGCCGCGCTCGAGCTGCCGCACGTGGTCTGGGCCGATCTCGGCGCCCTCCTGCGCGGGCAGTCGATGGTCGGTGGGCTCGTCGGCGGCTGGCTCGGCGTCGAGCTGATGAAGCGGGTACACGGGCTCCGCGACTCCACCGGCGACCGCTTCGTCTTGCCCGTCGCGGTCGGCCTCGCCATCGGGCGCGTCGGGTGTTTTCTGGCCGGGCTCCCCGACGGGACCTACGGCACGGAGACCGACCTGCCATGGGGCGTGGACTTCGGCGATGACGTGCGGCGCCATCCAGTTCAACTCTATGAGATCGCGGTAGTTCTAGCCCTGGCGCTACTCCTCGCACGTCCCTCGCGACTCGCCAAGCTCCCTGGCTTGCGTTTCCGTCTCTTCTTCGACGCCTACCTCCTCTGGCGCGTCGGGATCGAGTTCTGGAAGCCGCTGATCTACACGTTTCCCGGCGGCCTCCACGGTACACAGTGGGTCGCCCTGGTCGCTCTTGCGGCCCATCTGCCCGGGACCGCCCGGGCCCTCGCCACCCTTCGACGCGAAGGACCATCTCCATGAGCCGCGCCGTCCGCCCTTACCTCTTCTACGACACGACGACGTCGGTCTGCCGCCACTGCTGGCACGTGGTCGAGGCCAAGGTCCTCATCGGGGAACACGAGGTCTGGCTCGAGAAATGGTGCCCGGCGCACGGGAAGGACCGGGTCCTTCTCGCCGACGACCCGGCCTACTACCGGCTCGGACGCGAGGTCTACCTCAAGCCGCCGGAGCGCCCCGAGCGCTTCGCGACGTCGATGCAGTGGGGCTGCCCGTGGGACTGCGGGCTCTGTCCCGACCACATGCAGCACTCTTGCCTCTCGGTCGTCGAGCTCACCGATCACTGCAACCTGCGGTGCCCCGTCTGCTACGCCGGCTCGGGCCCCGACCGGCCCGGACATCACGCCTTCGAGGACGTCGAACGGCGCCTCGACGCCGTCATCCGCGGCGAGGGGGAGGCGGACGTCGTGCAGCTCTCTGGCGGCGAGCCGACGCTTCACCCCGACTTCTTTCGCATCCTCGCCTCGGCCCGCGCGCGTCCGATTCGACATCTGATGGTCAACACGAACGGCCTCCGCCTCGCACAGGACCCCGCTTTCGTCGACGAGCTCGCGACCTACTGCGCACGACACACCGGCGAAGGCCCTGGGCTCGAGGTCTATCTGCAGTTCGACTCGGTCGCAGACGAGCCCTCGCAAGTGCTTAGAGGCGCTCGACTTTCGGCGCTGCGACGCACGGCGCTCGAACGCCTCGACGCCGCCGGCATCTCGACCACCCTCGTCATGACGGTCGCACGCGGCGTGAACGACCACCTTATCGGCGACGTCATCCGCTTCGGCCTCGGCTACCGCTGCGTCCGTGGGGTCACGCTTCAGCCCGTCGAGGTCGCCGGCCGCACCGACGGGATAGACCCCGCGCGCCACCGCATCACGCTCACCGAGGTGCGGCGAAAGATCGCCGAACAGGCCGCGACCCTCACCCAGCCCGGTGACGGCTTCCGGCTCGAAGACATCGTCCCGGTCCCCTGTAATCCCGACACCTTGGCGATGGGTTACGCGCTGAAGCTCGGCGACCGGACCATCCCGGTGACCCGCCACTTCGGTCCGGAGACTTTGCTGGATGGCCCGAGCAGCACGATCGCCTTCGAACGCGATCCGAACCTCAAGCGCCACGTCATGGAGGTCCTCTCCACCGGGCTCTCCCCCCATTCGGCCGCCCGAAAGCTGGCCGACGTCCTCTGCTGCCTCCCGCGCCTCGACGCGCCAGGGCTCGGGTACGAGAACGTCTTCCGCGTCCTCATCGTGCGCTTCATGGACATCGACGACCTCGACATTCGGGCCCTCAAGCGCTCGTGTGTCCACATCGCGCAGCCCGACGGCCGGCTCATCCCCTTCGAGTCGATGAACCTCTTCTACCGCGGCCCGCTCGCGGCGAAGGCGGACGGCGTGCGTGCGGCGATCTCGGCGTCTATCGAGACGCGCCGACGAACACCGCACTGACCCAAGTCACACGATGCGCATGCCGTGTAGCCCAGGGTGACCAACAGGATTAGGTGAGCGACACCGGGGCCGCTATCCTCTCGCCATGACCCCATCGCGGATCCGACCTTGAACGACCTCGACGCCTACGAGCCTTTCGTCTCGCTCGGGACCGCCCTCGCGTGTGGTCTGCTGATTGGGCTAGAGCGCGAGCGATCCCAACAGCCGGACCACGGCTCCTTCGTCGGCGGGATCCGCACCCACCCGCTGCTCGCGTTGCTCGGCGCCCTATCGGTGTCGCTCAGCCCCACCCTCATCCCGTGGTTCCCAGTGGCTGCCTTTCTCGGCGTCCTCGGGCTCGTGGCCATCGCTTACTACGACGACGTTCGCACCGGCCGCGATCGTGGGCTCACGGCCGAGGTCTCCTTCCTCGTCACCTTCGTCCTCGGCATCATCGCCGCGAGCCCCGACGTCTTCGGCCCGCTCGAACATCGCGTCGTGGTCGTTGGGGCCATCGCCGTCGTTGTGACCTTCCTTCTGTCCGCGAAGCCGTGGTTACGCACACTCGTCTCGAAGGTGTCCGCGGACGACCTCTACGCGACCATCAAGTTCCTCATCGTGCTCGTGGTCGCGTTGCCGATGCTGCCGAACGAGAACATGGGGCCGCTCGACGTCCTGAACCCCTTCCAGATCGGTCTCATGGTCGTCCTCATTGCGGGCATCGGCTTCGTGGGCTACGTCGCCTCGCGCGTGCTCGGCTCGGGGCGCGGCCTCATCGTGACCGCGATGGTCGGCGGGCTCGTCTCGTCGACGGCCGTGACACTGTCCTTCGCGGCGAGAGCCAAAGAGGAGCCCCGCATCGCCCCCACGGCGGCGGTCGCCATCATTATCGCGTCGACCATCATGTTCGTTCGGATCCTCGTCGCCGTCTTTGTCGTCAGCCCCGCTCTCGGTCGGGCGCTCGCGATCCCCGTGGCCGCGATGGCCATCGCCGGACTCATCGCGGGCGCCATCTCCTACCGACACGGTCGCGGCAGCGGTCCACAGGAGTCCGTCCCCGTCGAGAACCCCTTCGAGCTCTCGACCGCCTTTCGCTTCGGCCTCGCCTTCGCGCTCGTGCTGCTCGCGTCCAAGGCCGCGCAGGTCTACGCCGGCGCGTCTGGAATGTACGCGGCCGCGGCCCTCGCCGGGACCACCGACGTGGATGCGATCGTGCTCTCGACCGCCAGCCTCGCGAACGATGGCCTAGCACTGAACGTCGCGACCACGACGATCCTCATCGGCGCCACGTCCAATACGCTCGTGAAGGCCGGCATGGCGGCGACTCTCGGCGGCGCCGTACTGGGGAAACGCGTGGCGGCCGCCAGCGCCGGAATGTTGCTCGCGGGCGGACTGGCGCTCGCAGGGATGTGGATGTTTTTGGAATGACTAGGGTTTTTCGTCTTGCGCTCCTGGCGCTCTTCGCCGGCTTGACCATCGTCGCGACGCCGGCGGGCGCTGCCCCGGAGTCGCCGTCCGCCACCTCTACAGAGGACGAAGCCGCGTCGCTCGATTCGCCCCGCGCCTCGCTTTTGCGCTTCCTCACGCTCGCGCGAGACGCTGACTTCGAGAGCGCCGCCGCCTACCTCGAGGTCCCGCCGGCCCGAACGGCCGAAGCCGCCGAGTTGGCTCGGCGCCTGAAGTTCGTCATTGATCGCCACGTCTGGTTCGACCTGGAGACCGTGTCGGCGCGCCCCGGTGGCAACCCAGACGACGGCCTGCCGTGGGGTCACGACCAACTCGCCGAGCTGCCGAGCCCCGATGGCGGCCTCGACCCCCTCCGCCTCGTGCGCCGTGGGCCGGAGGGCGCCCGCTGGATCTTCCCCAAGTCGGTCGTGCAACGGATCGATGCCTGGTACGAGCACCTCGACAACCGCTGGCTCCTCGAACATCTCCCGATCGCGCTGCTCCGCCCCGGTCCACAGGACCTCATGTGGTGGCAGTGGATCGCGTTGCCCATCCTGATCCTGCTCGCGATCCTGGCGTCTCGCCTCGTGAGCCGCGTGACCCTCGCCCTCGCGAGCCGCGCCGCCGCGATGACGCGCACCGAGTGGGACGACGCCGTCCTGGCGCGCATCGGCGGGCCCTTCACGCTCGCTCTCACCTTAGGCACAACGTGGCTCGTACTGCCGTGGCTGGCCCTCTATGCGCCCGCTGAAGCGTTCGTTCATCGTGGGCTCCGGGGCGGGCTCTTCGTCGTTTTCTTCTGGACGCTGCAGCGGATGATCGACGTCGTACGGCAAGTCATCGCCGGTTCACCCTGGGGCCGTGAACACCCGGCGTCGCGGTCGCTGCTGCCACTCGGCGCTCGCGTCGGCAAGGTCGTCCTCTTCGCCATCGCCATCGTCGCGCTGCTCTCCGAGATGGGCTACCCGGTGACCAGCCTCGTCGCGGGCCTCGGCATCGGCGGCCTCGCCATCGCGCTCGCCGCACAGAAGACGGTCGAGAACCTCTTCGGCGCGTTCTCGATCGGCGCCGACCAACCCTTCCGCGAGGGGGATCTCGTTCGCATCGAAGACTTCATCGCGACCGTCGAGTTCATCGGCCTTCGCTCGACCCGCTTCCGCACCGCCGATCGCACTCTCATCAGCATCCCGAACGGCAAGCTCGCCGAGATGCGCCTCGAGTCGCTGGCGGCGCGTGACCGACTGCGACTCTCCTGTGTGCTCGGCCTCGTCTACGACACCCGGGCCGACCAAGTCCGGCAGGTCCTCGCCGGCTTCGAAGCCGTCCTCACCAGCCACCCCCACGTTTGGCCAGAAGGCATCGCGGTGAAGCTGCGCAGCCTCGGCGTGTCCTCGCTCGACATCGAGATCACCGCTTGGTTTCAAACCAATGATTACGCGATCTTTCAGAGCTGGCGTGAGGAGGTGCTGCTGTCCTTCATGGAGGTCGTCGAGAAGTCCGGGACCTCCTTTGCCTTCCCAACCCAGACCATCCACTTCGCAAAGTCCGCGCCCGTGGCACTGGCTGCCATGACCGCGAAGACCGAGGAGCCCCCGGTCGCGCGTTGAATTCGCGTTGGGCCTCGACGATGAGTAAACGTTCTCACTTCAAGGGCTTGCAACTGCGTCAAGTTTGAGGAAGGCTTGCGAGAGGGATTTCTCTCCTCGGAGGCCACGTGCCAAGCCGGAGTATTCACCATCACGTGACGCGTCCATGAGCCTCGTGGCCGCCCTCCTGCTGGCGATGTCGGTGGCGACCTCGCCGCCGGCCGAGTGGCTCAGCAGGTGCGGGCCCGGGGGGCTTTGCCTCAAACCGGCCGTATGTTCGGAGGCAGAAGGCCTGTGCACGACGACGAACGAGCTTTGCCGTGCTTCATTCCACTGTTCCATCATGGGGCAGTGCATCGCGAGTGGCAACAAGTGCATAGCGAGCCCCGATAGCTGCCTCGCGTCCGACCGTTGCCTGACGGACGGGGAGTGCTCCTATAAGGATGGAGAGTGCGTTTATTCGGATAGTGATTGTCGATCTAGCATGTTGTGCAAAGTCACTGGGCTTTGCACCAGTCGCGAAGGCGGGTGCGTTGCGACGCCAGAGTCCTGCCGAGCTTCAGAAGACTGCAGGTGGCTCGGGAAGTGCGACGAAGAACGCGGGCAGTGCGTCGCCAAGGGTGACAGGGCCACCTGCAGGGCGACAGGCGTGTGCCGCGAAGAGGGGCAATGCGGCAGCTCGAAGGGGCGCTGCGTGGCTACCGAGGCAGGCTGTAGAGCGTCGACCGAGTGCATCACGTCCGGCAAATGCGAGCTTGGGAATGAAGGCAAGTGTGTCCCCTCCAGACGAGGCTGCCTCGAATCGCTCAGGTGCCTGAAGTCCGGGTCCTGCGAGCCGGCTCCAGGTTGGCCGTGCTGCGTTCCGAGTTGGCTCATCGACTCTCCATCGAGAGCCAAGGCCAGCAAGTCGATAGACGCCGCGCCGCGCGTGCGTGACCGTCGTGAGTCAGCCTGTGAGTCGAACGGGCTCTGCGGCGTGCGCGATGAGATCCCGATCGCCACGGCGGAAGGTTGCAAACGTTCGCGACCGTGTCGGATGGGTGGTCAATGCGTGCTCGAATCGGGAAAGTGCGTCGCTACCGCCGTGACGTGTGGCGGGAGGCCATGTAGGGCTCTCGGTGAGTGCGTCGCCTTTGGGGGCAAGTGTATCGCTACGGACGAGTCGTGCCGGGCGAGCCAGGTGTGCAAAGTCCTCGGGCGCTGCACGACGCGGGGCGGTCGCTGCGTCGCGACCGAAGCCGACTGCCGTGACTCCACGCAATGCAAGTCGCTGGGAAAGTGCGGGGAGTTGGAGGGAGAATGCGTCACTCGAGGCTCGCCGGCCCAATGCAAGTCCAGCCAAGGATGCCGGGAACGCGGCGAGTGCGCGTCACGCTTCGGTCTCTGCGTCGAGGCAGCCCGGCCGCGCTCGCCTGATGTCGAGTTCAGGGGATCTCGCTGTTCCGACTCGATGGAGTGCGGAGTCGAAGGGCGATGTAAGGACTCCGAGTCCGGATGTGTGGCCACTGAGGCGGGCTGCTTGGAGTCACTTCGGTGTAGCACCCGCGGACTGTGTCAGCTCGTCGACGGCCGCTGCACCAAGCGAGGGACGCTTTTCGTTTGCTCCACCTCGGATGCATGTCGCGCTGAGGGAATGTGTGGCGAACGAACAGGTGTTTGTGTGGCGACCGAAGCCGGTTGTACGGACTCGTTAGCGTGTAAGATGGACGGGCGATGCAGCCTCGTCGACGGACGATGCTCGGCGACGGAGGAGGGGTGCCGTAAGAGCCTCCCTTGCCGCTACGCCGGTGACTGCGCCTTCCGCGACGGTGAGTGCGTTGTCACGGCCGAGGGGTGCGCGGCGTCGGAACGTTGCCGTGAGGACGGCCTTTGTACCGCACGAGACGGCAAGTGCGTCCCCGACGGCACCGACGAGAGTTGCCGGACGAGCGCCGCCTGCCGTAACGATGGACTCTGCACGCCCGTGGAAGGCGTCTGTAAGCCGGATGCGGCAGGTTGTGCGGCGTCGCGCGCCTGCAAGGACGAAGGACGTTGTGACGCTGGCGAGAAGCGCTGCATCGCCACCGAGGCAGGCTGCGCCGCCTCGAGTGGGTGCTTGGGGCTAGGGAAGTGCGTGCCGGAGGAGTCGCTCTCGTTGATCAGCGGGATGGAGGAGTTCACGGACTGCGTCGCCACGGATGCCGGCTGTCGCGCCTCGGAGGGCTGCCGCTACCTCGGCGAGTGCGCGGCGGGAGTACACGGAAGCTGTACGGCCACCGAAGAGGGCTGCCTCGGCTCGATCGCCTGTCAGACCTTGGGCAGATGCTCACGGCGCTTCGTGAGGGTTGGGACGCTCGAACGGGCGTGGTGCGGGTCTCGAGTCGAGTCCACTCCAGCAGCGCTACACTGCGCCGAGAAGCCCGACTGCGCCGTCGACGGGCTCTGCCTCGACCAGGGCGGCCGCTGCGTCGCGACCGCCGAGACGTGCCAGCGGTCGGCGGGCTGCCGCGTCAAAGGTCGCTGCGCCTCGAAAGACGGGCTCTGCGTAGCCACGACCGATACGTGCGCCGCGTCGACGGCGTGTGCCCTCCAAGGTCTCTGCGTCCTCGAAGGGGACCGGTGCGCCGCCTCCGAGGAGGGCTGCCTCGCGTCGACCTACTGCAAAGAGAGGGGCAAGTGCTCGGCGCATCGCGGGACGTGCATGGCTTTGGGCACGTCCGACGAGTGCGCCGCGAGCCTCGCCTGCCGGGTGGCGCGCGAGTGCACGTCGAAGGGAGGCGTCTGCGTGATTCACTGACCACTGCGTGGCGCTGGCCCAAGGCTTGCTCGCCTCGTTTCGAGCCCTTCAAGTTCTGGCTGGCTCGGATTGTGTACTAGCCAGTGCCATGGCAATTCTGCCCCTTGCGACGCCGCGATGGCTGCTCTCCACGTCGGCCTGTGGTGGCGCGGTGGCCGATCGGCGGCAGTGAATATCTCCATGTATACATTGACTTATGAAGTCGGACTTGCTCGGTCCGACTTCGTTTGATATCCAAGGAACATGACGTACGGCGCCTCCAACGCTGCTGCACCGAGTGAGGAACGGCGGGAAGTTTCCCGTACGTGGCTGGTCAGTAATCGAATTCCATATCATGTCCTCCCAGATGGGACGCTCAGGCGAAATGACGGTGGCCTCGTGACGGCCCTCTTGCCCGTCCATCGGCGTGGCAAGTGCGGCTGGGTCGGTCAGAGGGCATCGCAAGCGGTCCTCGCCGCCGCTGCGCAGCTCGGTGAACGAGGGATCGTCGAGGTCGAGGTGGATCCGGCCGTCTCGGCTGCCCACTACGGGGGGGCGAGCAACGCCGGCATATGGCCACTATTTCACTACTTTCAGGCATATACCCGCTTCAATCGCAGCGACTGGCAGGCGTATCGCCAGGTCAATGACGCGTTTGCACGAGCCATCGCCGCGCATGCGGAGGCAGGCGATCGGGTTTGGATCCACGACTACCACTTGATGCTCTTGCCGCGCCTCCTGCGCGAGCGCCGGCCCGATCTCGCCATCGGCTACTTCCACCACATCCCCTTTCCCACCAGCGAAGTACTGAAGCTACACCCGGCCCGAGACGAGCTGCTGAACGGTCTCCTCGGTGCCGATCTCGTGGGGTTTCATACCATCGATTACGCGCGGCACTTCACCTCGAGCGCGAGTCGGCTGCTCGGCATCGATGGTGCCGCGGACGTCCTCCACGTCGGCGATCGCTTGGTACGGGTCGGCGCCTTTCCACTCGGAATCGACGCCAGCGAGCTCCTCCCGCAGCTCGACACCGAGGCCCACCGTGCTGCCTACGCGTCGCTGACCCGGGAGTTCGCAGGGCGTCGAATCGTACTCGGGGTCGATCGCCTCGACTACACCAAGGGCATACTGGAGCGCCTTCGGGCCTTCGAGCAGCTCCTCCGCGATCACCCGGAGCATCGTGGGCACGTGACGCTCGTACAGCTCTGCGTGCCGTCCCGAACGGAGGTGGAGCAGTACGATAGCCTGCGTCACGACGTCGAACGAGAGGTCGGCCGAATCAACGGGGAGCTCGGGTCGACGTCCCATGCGCCCGTTCACTACCTGTTTCAACGCCGCGCGTTGCCTGAACTCCTCGCGCTCTACCGCCTCGCCGACGTATGCCTCGTGACGCCGCTTCGGGACGGGTTGAACCTCGTCTGCAAAGAGTACGTCGCAGCTCGCGCCGACCTCGACGGCGTGCTCATCCTCTCGGAGTTCGCTGGCGCCGCAGAGGAGATGGGAGAGGCGCTCATCGTCAATCCATTTGACGTCCACCACGTCTCCGCAGCGCTCCATGACGCATTGACGATGCCTGAACTGGAGCGACGCACTCGCATGACAGCGCTTCGTCAGCGAGTCCTGTCAGGCGGGGGGGAGCTTTGGGCGGAGACGTTCCTGGATACTCTCGACGAGATCGCTGTGGAGAGCCGGCTCACGGCCACTCGGACGCTCGATGACGATGAGTGTGAGCGGCTCGCGGTGACCTTCGCAGCCGGACGGGCCGTGGTGGTGCTCGACCTCGACGTGGGTGTGGAGAGCAGCATCGGCCCAGACCCCACACTCTGCGCCCTCATAACGCGCCTGCGAATGTTGACCGGCGTGACCTTGGTCCTCGTGAGCCGACTCTCTCGGCAGGAGCTCGAAGACGCGCTAGGGCCCAACGGGGCTTGGGTCATCGCGGAGCGGGGCGCCGAGCTGCGCGACGATGCGGGGCACTGGCAGACACTGCCGGGCGGCCCGTCATTGGATCCGTATCGCTCTCAAGTCTTGCAGGTGCTCGAGCAGCGTCGTCGACTGACGCCGGGATCACGGATCATCGAGCGGGAGGCCTCCATTCACTTTCGAACGGGGAGGCGCCTCGTCGAACTAACGGCGCCGATGCTCCTTGAGAGTGCGCACCTCCTCAACCGAATCTTGTCGCACAGCCCCTGGAACTGCACACGAACGGCCGACGGGCTCCTCATCCGAAGCTCCCAGCACCACTCCGGGGCGGCGCTCGACGCCGTCCTGTCAAGCATCGGGCGCGTGGAAGCGGAGCGAGGTGTCCCGCCGATCCCGACGTCGCCGCCGGTCTTTGTTGTGGGCGATCGCTTCAGCGAAGAGAGCCTCCTGCGAGCACGAGGCGGCGCGTTCGTCAGCATCGCCATCGGGACGGCGGCACCACTCGCGACCTATCACCTGGCCTCGCTCGAACAGTTGGTCCCGATGGTCGAGACCATCTTCACTGCAACTCTGGGGAGGAAGTCATGACATCCACATTTACGCCGTCCGTGCTGGCTCCGACGCGAGCACATCTGCCCGATGGTATTGTCGCTCTCTGTCAACGCGCGATCGGCGAAGGTTGGCTGCTCGGTTTCGACTTCGACGGAACGCTCGCGCCCTTCACCCTCGACCCGGACGAGTCGGCCGTGAGCCCGACGGCGCTGCCGTACCTGATTCGGCTCAGTCGCTCGCGGGGCGTCGCCGTGCTGTCGGGGCGATCGGTGGAGGATCTTCGTCGGCGGTTGCCCTCACGTCTGACCCTCATCGGCAATCACGGCGCCGAGGGGCTGCCGTCGCTGAGCGCCACCTTGTCGCATCGGCTCAAGGTCGCACACGAGACCGCCGCGCACTGGCGAGGCGTCCTCGCGGAGCGACTCATGGACACTCAACTGCGCCTCGAGGACAAGTGCCTGACGCTCGCCATCCATTGGCGCGGCCACAGTGCACCGGCGGACGCTGCACGACTGGCGCACGGGTTCGCGACGTCCCTCACGCCGCGCCCTCAATTGATGGGGGGCGACATGGTGCTCAACCTGCTCCCGGAAGGCCTGCCCGACAAGGGCCAGGCGCTTCGGCATCTGCTCGACATCGACAACCTGGTCGGCGCCATCTACATCGGCGACGACCACACCGACGCGACCGTCTTCCGTTGCAACGACCCGCGCATCCACAGCGTTCAGGTCGGGAACCGTCGCCTCGGGGCGCCTCTACGCCTGTCGTCGCGCGCGCAGGTGGACGCGATGCTCCAGGTGATGGCAGCAGCGTTGCCACCGGCGCCTGAGCCGCCGGTGGACGTGGTGTGGCCCTTCGAGGATGAACATGATTGATCACGGCCTCATCGGGAACTGCCAAGCGCTGGCTCTCGTTCGGCGTGATGGCATTGTCACGTGGGCCTGCCTGCCTCGGCCGGACTCGCCCCCCGTCTTCGGGCGCCTCCTCGACGAGGACGGCGGCGAGTTCGCGATCTCACCCCTCGCAGCGGCGCGTTCGGAGTGCCGCTACCGGCCCAACACGGCCATCCTCGAGACGACCCACGAAACGGCAGACGGTGAGCGTTTCTCGGTCACCGACTTCTACCCACGCTTCGAGCAACATGGCCGCACGTACCGGCCGCTTCAACTCGTTCGGATCGTGAGACCGCTGGTCGGCATGCCGGTGGTCTCCGTACGGTGTCGCCCGGTCGTTGGCTGGACGAAGGAGCGCGCACGGCAACAACGAGGCAACAGCCATATCCGCTACGACGGCTACGACGGCGCGCTCCGGCTGACGACCGACCTGCCTCTGACCTACCTGATGGACGAGCGGCCGACCCCGCTGACGCGGCCACTTTACTTCGTGCTCAGTTGGGACGTCCCCATGGAGGCCGATCTCGCCGAGACGTGCGAGCTCTTTCTCACGCGCACGGAGAACCACTGGCGGACGTGGGTGAAGCGATGTTCGCTGCCGTCGTCGTGGCAAGCCGAGGTTGTTCGCTCTGCCATCACTTTGAAATTACACTGTTTCGAGGAGACGGGGGCCGTCCTGGCGGCGCCCACGACCAGCCTGCCGGAGATCGTCGGCGCCAGCCGAAACTGGGACTACCGGTACTGCTGGCTCCGGGACGCGTGGTTCACCGTCTCCGCATTGTGTCGCCTCGGGCACTTCGACGATCTCGAGGGGCTCCTCGGCTTCCTTCTGAACGTCGTGCGCGAAGGTGACGTGCTCGACACGGGGCTCAAGGCCGCTCACGGTCGCTTGCACCCGGTCTATCGGCTCGACGGGACTCTCCCACTCCCCGAGCTGTCTCACGCCGCGTGGCGTGGCGTGGGCGGCAGCCAGCCCGTCCGCAGCGGCAACGACGCGGCGTCGCACGTCCAGAACGACATCTACGGCGAGATGCTCTTGAGCCTCTCGACGCTCTTCCGCGATGAGCGGCTCATCCACCTTCGAACCGATCACTGGGAGCGGCTCCTGGGTCGGCTGGCCGAGCGCTGCTACCAGGTCCTCGGCGAGCCCGACGCGGGGCTTTGGGAGCTGCGCGGTGGCTGGCGTCCGCACGCGTTCTCGGCGCTCCTCTCGTGGGCGGGCATCCATGCTTACGCCCGACTCGCCGCGTCAGGCCGGGTGCACGCGGACGTCACGCTCTGGCAGTCGCGCCTCGCTGAGGCCGAGGCGGAGCTTCGACGTAGCGTCGTCGATGGCGCGCTGCGGAGCGCTCCGGGGTCGCGCGACGCCGATGCATCGCTCGCGCTCCTCGCCATCCTCGGATTCCCGGACGCTGCCCTGTGCGACGGGACGCTGCGTGTCATCATCGACCAACTCTCACTCCGAGTGGACGGCAAGGACTCCGGCTTCTACTTTCGCTACCGCCACGCCGACGACTTCGGCGTGCCCGACCACGCCTTCGTCGTGTGTTCGTTTTGGGTCGCCGAGGCGCTCGCACGCCGCGGGGACCTCGCCGGAGGCGCCCGAGTGTTTGCGGATGCCTTGACCGCTGCCAACCCCCTCGGCCTCATCGCAGAGCACTTCGACCCGCGGACCGGTCAGCCCACGGGCAATTTCCCTCAGTGTTACAGCCACGTTGGACTCATCGCGGCGGCCTTCGCCGTGAGCCCGGAGAGCCCCCTGATCGGATGAGGACAGTGAACGACACGGCGTGAGCGGGAGGGCATGTCGCGGTGGGACACGGCGTTAGGTTCATGTCCTGGTGGGCCAGGGCAACGGCGGCCAGGTTGTTCGCCTGGGACATCGTGATGCCGGGCTGGGACAACCGAGTCGCGGCGCTTGAAGTGGTTCGTATGGGGCGGCAACGTTCGGGTCAGGACGCAATGCAATCCACTGGGGAGCGCGGAGCGTCGAACTCAAGACAAGCTCACCGAGGCTGCTCATGCGATCTGCGTCATCTGATTCTATCCCTGGCGCTCCGTCTCCGCTCGACATGCTCACTCGCGGTGTGATGGCGCCGCGACCGGGTGCCGACCCGCGCGCTGCCCAGAACTTCGCGACGGCGCAAGCCCAGATCCTGCAGCAGCAACAGAAGCAAGCGGCCTCTCGCGCCGCCCAAGAGGCGCAGCACCGCGCCACCATGCGGATGACGAACGCGCTCGCGGGCCTCATCAACCGCGGCGAGCCCGGCAGCTCAGGCGCCGACTCCTCCTACTGATCGGACCCGCCCTGTGCCGATGGCGGCGGGATGACATTCACGCTGGGCCGCGTCGGCGCGTCAGAACCAAAGCGGTACGAAGGACACGAGCATCAGCACCACGAACATGACGCCGAGTGGGAGCAGCGTGCCCTCGTGGCGCTCCCAGAAGGTCGTCCCTTCGGCCTTCATGAGCTGATACTCCGCCTCGCCGATGACCTGACGGGTCAGGATGCGGTTGAGCGCGACCGGCGGGAGCAGGTAGCCCAGCTCGAACGCGGTCAGCACCATCATCCAGAAGTGCACGGGATGAATGCCGTTCTTGTACGCGATGGGCGCGAGAGTCTGCGAGACGAGGATGACGGCGCCGTACGGGTCCATGATCATCCCGACGATGACCTTGATGACGACGAGGAGGAGCATCGCGGTGAACGGTGAGCCGAACTCCTGCGGGAAGAGCGCCATGATCTCGGAGCGTTCGATGACCGCGCCGATGCAGATGGAGAGCCCCATGAGCGCGAGCAACCCACCGATGTGACCCGCTGCTTCCCCGGTGCTGTCGGCGAGGCTCTTACCGATGCCCGGTATCGTGCTGAGGTCCGCGCCTGTCTTTCGGCCTGAGTAGCGCGCAGCGAGTCGGTCGAAGATGACGATGGCGATCATCATCACCGGCAGGATGGACGGTGCGGAGTGTTCATCCATCTTGGTGTCGAGCACATACCGGTACGTGGCCCAAACGGTGGCGCCGATGACGACGTACGGGACCAGTCGAAGCAGCGCTCGTACCGAGCCCCGGGTTGCGTCGCCGAGGTTGGGTTTCACGAACTTGGCGTCGGAGCGGAAGAAGAGGATGAGGCCAGCGATGGTAAAGACCGTCGCGCTGAGGGCGAAGACGTAGCGGCCCATCTCGAAGAGCTGGTCGGTCGTGACCTCTTTGTAGTTCATCGCGGCGACGATGACGACGAGGAGGCAGGGCTTCAGGACGACGCCCATCGAGCCGGACATCGCCGTCGCCGCGAAAGCGAGCTGTCGGTGCGCGCCCGAGCGCATGAGCTCGCTGTAGACGATGGCACCCGTCGCGATGACGAAGATGCCCGACGCGCCCGTGAAGGCGGTGGGGACGGCGGCGCCGACGACGACCAAGACAGCGAGGAGGTGCGGCGGAAGGTTCCAGGGCCTCAGCACGTCGAAGATGAGCTCGGCGAGCCGAGTGTTCTTCAGCAACATGCCGACCCAAAGATACAGCGCTACCTGGATGTATAGAATTGCGTTATCGAGGAGCGCCTGCAGGTAGATGGCGACCCCGGGCCAGTGGCCACCTTCACTCATCACGAAGTAGAGGCTGCAGACGATGGTCATCGACGCATAGAGCGGAACGGAGAGGCTCGCCGTGTTCAGCGTGCCGCCCGTGCGTTCGAGCGCCGGTGAGGGCCTGACGAGGTGCCAGACGTTGGCCGCCGACATGATCGCGAAGCCCGCGATCCAGAGCTGAAGCAGTGCCCCGCCTTCGCCGGACTCGCCGGTATCGGCGTAGACCTTCTTGAGTGCGAAGAACGACGTCAGGAGGAGGCCATTCGCGATGAGCTGGAAGAGCTGCGAGACGCGGTCCTCCTTCACCGTAATCGCCGCCCGGAGGCCGATGTGGTGGCGGAAGAAGGTCGCCGTGATACCTCCGATGAGGATGATCAGCACCAGCAAGTGGCGTGCGTGGCTGATGCCCCACTCGACGAACTTGGAGACGAACTGTTCTTTCGCACGGAAGCTGCGGACGTCGTCCGTGATGCGGGCCGTCAGCGCGGCATAGGCCGCGTGGCGATCCTTGCATTCCTTGGTGGCGGCGATCGCCGCTTCGTCCGAGGTGTCTGGGTCGCCGAAGAGGTCGTCTTCGTCGGCTTCGGATGGCGCTGCCGCGGGGGCCGGGCCATCCGGGTTGCAGTCCGGCTTGACCGGGTCCTCCCGAAGCAGCGCATACTGCTCCCACCGCGACTCCCCAACCTGGAGAAGCACGTTGTGGATCTTCTCGCCCGCCCCGAGGAGGACGGCCGTGAGAAGAACGGCCAGTAGAGGAACGGTGGAGGCGGCGAAGCGCACCCACCGAGCCACGGTGGAGGAGGGGCCGGACATCACTCGCGCTTCGCCGCACACTCGGCGCGCGCGCTGTCAGATGCGCAACGGGCCTTCAGCAGCATCCGCAGCATGTCCTTGTGGAACACCTGCTCCTTGTCGCGCAGACGGACGCGGACGTCCTGGAACATCTGCTCGTAGCGGTCCTTGTCGGCGGCGGCGACGTCGATCCACTTGTCGGCCGGGATCCCGGCTTCCGCCTTCTTCGCCAGCGAGACCATGTTTGGGAATCGCGAGAGCGCGTAGGTGCGCGAATTCGTAGCGAAACCCGCCGGGAAGGATGGCGCGTGGATGACGAGCTGCACGCTCAGCATGGCGAGTGGGAGCCGAATGACACCACCGGCGGCCTTCAGGCCCTTTTGGAGCTCGAGCGGCTTGTACGCTGCGGCGGGCGCATAACACGCGTCAACCGCACCGTTGTTGAACATGCCCGCGAAGTTCGTGATGTCGGCGGCGGTCATGGAGGCGCCCGCGACGTCGACCATGACGACGGCGGCGTGGTCGTAGTCGAGCGTCGCGATCTTCTTACCGGCGAGCTTCTCCTTCGAGTTGATCGACTTGTTGTTCACGAACAAGTACACGGCCCCGATGGGGAAGAGGCCCGCGACTTCGTAGTCGCCGTTCTTCAGATACCCGGCGAGCTTGGTCGCGTTGTTCGGGTCGAGCACCTGCGTGAACACCTTCTTCAGCGTCTCGTAGTTCGAGACGCCACCGATGGCTTCGAGTGTGCCCGTGAACTTGTTGAACTGCCGCGCCCGGACGCCGGTGATCAGCGACGCGTGGCACTTGCCGGCACGAAGGTCGTCCGCCGCCGCCTTCTCGTTCGAGTAGGGGCGCAGCTCGAAGTCCACGCCCCAGGCGATCGCGGCCGTCTGGTACTCCTTCGCGGCCGTGAAGGTGTCGCCGTTGGCGCCGCTGATGTCGAAGACGCATAACGTTCGTTTCTCGCCAGCGGACGCAGCGGACGCGACGGTGAGTCCAAGTAATAGCGAGTACAGCGTGGTGAGTGAAGAGATGCGGGCGCGCATGAGAGGCTCCTGGTTCTTGGGGGTCGGTTCGGGGAGCTGCGGGTGATCAGTCGCCGAAGAGGTCCTCGTCGGTCGACGGGGTGCCGGGCGTGTTGGACGGTGGGCACGCGAGGGCGTTCAATTCGGCACGGTGGCCCCGTTCCTCGGTCCAGATCTTGTTGGACTCATGCCGGATCAGCGTGCGCGCATACACGTCGAGGAGCTGGTACGCCGACGGCGGCGGCGTCTCGAGGCCATCGATGCGCTCGAAGAGGGCGCAGAGCTCTTCTTTCTTGCCCTGGGAGGCGAGGCTCTGAGCCAGGAGCGCCGACGGCAGCGTCATGCCGACCGCGAGCCCCTTGTCGGAGGAGGCGTAGAGGCGCTTCCAGACCTCGTCGATCGGGACGTCGTTCTGGGGCAGGCTGAGCAGGATCGCCGACCGGAGGGCGTCGGGGACACCCCACCACGCGTCGTTGTCGACGCAGTTCGTCGCTCGCATGATCGCCGGAGGGAGGTCCATCGCGACGCCGACGAGGCGGCCGGACAGGGTGTCGTGAACGACCGAGAGCAGACCTGACGAGAGGCCCAGCGTGTACAGCAGCGCTTCGGGGTAGTCGTCGTCGAACTCTGGACAGGCGAGGTTGCCGTCATCGTCGCTGCCGCCGGGCGGGCCATAGGCGCCGGCGAGCGCTTGGAAAGCGTCGTAGTTACGGGTAGCTGCGAGCCCGTGCAGGCGTTTCTCGGAGATGCCTGCGTCCATCGCTTCAGTCGACTGCTTGTTGAACATGGCCCGGAGGCGACGAAGCTCCGCCTCGTGGCTCTCCGACTCGGCGCACATGCCCGCCGAGAGGCGCGTGACGACCGACGCCTTCAGGAGCGGGGCAGGGATGTCGCCCTTCTCGTATTGGTAGGAGAAGCCCATGAGGAAGTTGGTGAGCGCGAGGCCCGACGCGCACCCCATCGCGGGGTCGTTGGTCGAGAATGAGTACGGCATCGCCTCCTTGATGGAGCTGTTGCCGACGATGCTCGCGATCGAACATCCTGAGGCGGCCAGGGTACCCAAGGGAAGGACCAACGCGGTCGTGACGGCGAGCCTGTTCAGAAGTCCGTGCATTGATAACCTAACTCGCTTCCCCCGCTGGGGCCCTGTCCAGCGAAAACGTCGCCACTAGGCCCGCGAGGGTAGATCCAGTCGGCCACTCGGGGCAAGGGGGGGCAGTGAGATCGGCGTCATGATGCCGAGGGCGATCTCGTCACGCCTTGCGGAGGAACTCGGCCTTGAGCATGAGGCTCATTCCATCGACACGGCAGTCGACGCCATGGTCGCCCGGCACGAGTCGGATGTTTTTGACCTTGGTCCCCTGCTTGAGCGTGACCGAGGACCCCTTGACCGGGAGGCTCTTGACCAAGACCACCGAGTCCCCGTCGGCGAGGGGCGTGCCGTTCGCGTCGCGAACGACGAACTCCGGTCCATCGTCATCGGTGGCACTCGAGGTCGACGCGCTGGGATCGAGCTCGAAGCCACAGTCGGCGCAGATGGTGAGCGCGCCGTCGGGGTAGAGGTTGTCGCCGTGGCACTGAGGGCAGGATTCGGGAGCTTGGGTGGTCATTCCGCCTCCCCTCGCACGAAAGGCCGCGTCGCGCAACCTCGGGGCGCTGTTCCGGCCAACCGACGTCGGCTACGGACCAAGCTCTTACTACTTCCGAAGGCGCTGCGTCTCGATGGACGGCCCCAGATTTCGCTGGTTAAGGTGTACGCGGGCACACGAATTCCACGAGGCTCATCGCCGCTATGATACAGTCGCGGTGCTTCGGCACATCCGTATCCCAAGTGCTATTGTTAATATATAACATAACAACAGAAAATCATTCGTCCGGTTCTGCATCCAGGAGATCGCGATGGAGAACTACATCGCCATCCTGTGCCTGTTGGCCTACAAGCGGAGCTCCTCCTGGAAGCGCCTTCAGTCGACCTATGTGACATTCCTGAAGGGCGCGGAGTCACCGCTGGAGAGCAAGTCACGGCGAACGCGCTAGTGGTACCGCTCGTCGAGGTCGCCACCGACAACATGGACGCAACGAGTGACGCCGACGGCGTCTGGCACCTCTGCTACCGTGCGGGCGGGGCGCTCCATCACCTAAAGAAGGGAGCGACGTCGGTCTCACTCGGCGCGCTCGGCACGGGCAACTGCACCGTCAGCGCGGTCAAGGGCGGCGGTGCCGGCATCGCCTGGCGAAGCGCCAGCGACACCGACCGCCTCGAATACCTGTGGGTGCGTCCCTGACCCGCCCGTTTAGTCCGCGAGCGGCTCACCGGGATAGGCCGGGAACTGCGACGCGATGGGGTCGCCGGTGTAGCGCGCGATCCATCCGTCGGGAGCCGTGAAGAGCCGAATCGCCGCGAAGCGCGGTCGTTCACCCGCGTCGAACCAGTGAGTCGTTTCTTTGGGGAGGATAATGAGATCCCCAGCGTGTGCGTCGACTTGGTAAACGTGATCGGGAGTCCGCACGTAGAAGGCGCCAGCGCCCTCGACGAAAAATCGGGCCTCGTCGTCATCGTGGACGTGCTCGGCGAGGAACTTGGCACGCAGCGCGACGCGGTCCGGATGGTCCGGGCCCATTCGGACTACGTCGACCGACTGGTAGCCGCGCTCCTCCGTTAGGCGCGCCACGGGGCCCGCGTAGGCTGCGAGCACGTCGGCAGGTGTTGCGCCAGCGGCGAGGACTCGACTGGCCGACCAAAGCTCGAAGCGGATCCCGAGCGCGGAGAGCGTCTCGGTGATTCGATCGCGGTCTCGAATCACCGAGTAAGGCGCCGCCGGTTCGGACACGTGAAACAGCGATAGAGTTGTCGACATCGGTCCTCCCAGCGGCTCTTGTGATCAGGGCAAGGTGGCGGTCAGGGCGAAGCGGCCCGAGCCGGTCTACTTGCTCGCCTTTTCAGCCTTCTTCTTCTCTTTCTTCTCCTTCTTCTCCTTGATTGAGAGCTTCGGCTTGTTGTCCTTCTTCGCCTTCTCTTGACCCTTCGGCATGACGGTTCTCCTCTCGCGATGCGCTCGCGAGCGTCAGTGAAGTCGGGAGTCTAACCGAAAGCGCGGCCAGCGCCATGTCACCGCGTGTTCGCACCCCGATCGCCGAACTCATTGAAATCATGGGGCCCGCAAATGGGGGCGTTCTTGGCACGGTCGTTGCCAGACCCGAACCTCGAAATGATGACCGATTGGTCATCGTTACAGCCGCGTCGCCGTCGTGACCGGCCTTGGAGGTTCCCCTTGTCCCTGCGAATTCGACTGCTCACCTCTCCCCTGTGCGCACTCCTCTGCACGGCCGCATTGCCGTCGAGCGCTGAAGAGCCCACGGACTACCTGCAGTGGGGCGAGCCCACGACCTGCCTCGAAGACGCCCAAGGTGTCCAGCTCCGTGCCCAGTGCACCGCGCCCGAGTCCGGTCAGCGCCTGTGCAGGACGGTGGCGCGATGTCGCCCCGGCGGGGCATCGGGCGAGTGCCAAGAGCTTGAACGCACCCAATCTTGCGGCGTCCCGCCCGACGGCGCTCGTGCACGCTATGACGCCCTCGTCGCCGACGGGTACACCTTTCGCCCCGCCATCGCGGAGGCGCCTCCCGGCTGGGTTCGTGACGCGCGCGGCCGTGTGTTTCAGGTGAACTTCGACCTCAATCGCCGGGTGTGGATCGGCGCTCGCTATGCGCCGTCGTTCATCAACATCCAAGAGGGCGCATCGGGGCTCGACTCGCAGGTCGGGCGCTTCGGGCTCGAGTTCGGGCTCCGCGCCGATGATCTCGAAGGCGACGGGCGCTCGCGTCTTCGCGTGAAGGTCCTGCCCGGCGAAGTCCTCCTGAACCCCCTGCAGGTCGACGCGACCCTCCTGACGCTCGAAGAGAGCATTGGCTACGACGACCCCTTCTTCCGGATCACGACGTTCTGGGGTGACCCGGCCCGACACGACGCGTTCGCCGACATCGCGTGGTGGATGAGCTTCCTCGGCGCCGAGTACCGCCCGCGTGGCAGCGAGTCGGACCTCATGGTGCGATTCGCCGCCGCGGCGCCGACCGTCGAGCTGTGGCATGACGCCGACCTCAGCAGCTACGCACGCGTGCGAGCCGGACTCGCGTTCGACGACCTGATGGTCATCGATGACGGCGTTCGGCACCGCCTCGCGCTCACCCCCTTCGTCTTTGCCGAGACCGACCTCACCCTCGACGAACGTGGCTTCCATCACCTGACCGCCGCCATCGGCTACGAAGCCCCGATCTGGTGGCCGGACGACGGGCCGGTCTATCAAACGCGTTATGTGAACGAAGTCGCTTACGAGGTCATCATGCTCGCTATCAACGACCAGCCACTCTCGCTTCGAGTTGCGGTCAACGGCGGCTACCGCGACGATCTCGAAGGCCTCCCGGCTGGGTGGGACGTCGGCGCGAGCGTCGGACTTCGCATGAGCTTCTGGGCGCCGCCCCGTGACCTCGAGGCCCTCGAACGTGCGCGGGCGGCGAGCGACCGATGACTCGGCTTCTCATCCCCATCGCGGCCGGCCTCATGGCCGCGCTGACGCGGGCGCCGGTCGCCATCGCGTCGGTCCCTGCGGCGGGCGTCGCGCAACCGACGTGGGCGACCGACGCCGAGGGCCGTCGCTTTCGGCAGGTCTTCGAGCCCGCATCGCGAATCCACCTCGGTGGGAATTGGCGGTTCGGCGCGTCTGGCACGCAAGACGTCTCACTGTCGTCGGGCGAGCTCGAGCTGGGGCTCGCGTTCGCGTACCTCGACGGCGATCCCGAGACGGGCGTGGCGTGGAAGCACTACCACGAGCTCCTCGGCGGCGAGCTGCACCTGAAAGCGGGAGGGCCGGCCGTGCTTGGGACCGGCCTCCTCTACCACGGTCGCTTCGTGCGATGGGCCCGCGACGGCTCGATCACGATCCCGACCAGCCCGCCGACTCAGATCCCCTTTCCGATGAACATCGGGGTGGACGTCACGGTGGGCTCCGTGCGGGCCACCGGCGGCTCCGACGTCGGGCTGGAGATCGGGGCCCTGGCGAGCGAGATCCTGCTCGACGTGTGGCGTTCGCCCCGCCTCGGCGTCTACGCTCAGTTCGGCGTCGGGCCGACGTGGGACGTGCGGCTACGCCTGGACCCCGACAGCGCCGTCGTCGGTGCGGTGGAGCACGTCGTCGCGCCCTTCTCGCAAGGCTCCTTCGAACTGCGTTACACCACGATGACGGGACTACACACGGTCAGGGCTCGTGGCACCGGCGGCTGGTACTGGTCCTCGGAGTCGGGCTTCGGCCCCCGAGCGACGGCGGTCGCGTCCTTCGAGACCATCGTGCTCGCGGTCAACGACTGGCCGCTCTCCGTCGCCGTCGAGGCCGAGTACCGCTACGACGGCCTCGGCGAACCGCTCGGACGCGAGCACGAGTGGAGCGGCACCGTGGGGTTGCGGCTCGGCGCGCCGCTCGATTGACTCGTCAGCGGACGCAGCCCTGCGCCGCGGCCATGAACGCGCGGTCGGACGCGTCTACGGTCCCGGAGCGATCGAGGTCGGCGCCGTCGCATTCGGAGCCGGTGCACCTCGCACCGTCGCCGACGGCGAGGACGCGGGCTTCGAAGAGCGCGGTGTCGGCGGCGTCGACCGTGCCGCTGTCGTCGAGGTCGAGGGGTCCGCAGCCGATGGCGGCCCACGAACAATCGAGCAGGTGCGGCGCCGTCGTGCAGAGGACGACCGCTTGGATCAAGTCGAAGCTGCCGACGCCGACGTGGCGCGGACGCTCCGCAGGCACCCACGGACCTTGACCTTGGCGCGCCTCATAGGCGTCACCGGCGCGCCGAATGGGTGGCTTCCCGTCCGGGTAGGTCTCGGCGTAGCGCTTCCGAATGGCGTCGCTGCGGCCCGGCCCGGACTTGTCCTGCAGGTTCGCGAGGCCGTCGGTGATGAGCTGAAGGAGCTCTTCGTCGGTGTGGAGCTTCCACGGCGACCCCGCCGGGAAGTCGAGGAGGCCCTCTGCACGCGCCATACGTTGCTCTTCGATCTCGAATCCGCCGATGTCGTTCGGGTCGACCTCGCGGCCGGCCATCGCGTCGAAGATCGCGGCTTCGTAGCGCTGCTCGGCCTGCTGCTCGGGCTTCAGCGCGCCGTAGATGACGTTAGCAAAGCGGCGCATGATCGCCGTCAGATGGCCTACGCTCGCTTGGGCCTCCTCCGCGAGGGCGGCTTGCCCTCGTGCCACGAGGACAGCGTGAAGCGTCACCATCGCTTCAGCGACGTCGTCGAAGTCGTTCTGAAACGCGCCGAGCAGCGCTTCGGCCGTGCCCGGTGTCTCGGATTCGAGCTGTTCGGCGAGCTCGAAGATCGGTTGGCCGAAGACCGTCAGCTCGTCGAGGCGGGCCCACGGCAAGCCGCAGATCGCGTCGTCAATGGTCGTACACCGGCGCGGCGTCTCGAATTCGCAGGCGATGAGGCCCGGAAAGTCGCGTTGAATCAGCAGCTCCTGGGTCCCCGGGAGGAAGACATCCTTGGGCTCGGCGGTGAGCCCTTCGTCCGTGAGTGCCCGGTTTAGGAGCGCCATGGGACACGACGCCATGGAGCCCAGGTCTTCGTTCTCGGCCAGCCCGTGGGGTCTCAGCTCCCCAGAGACCGCGAGCTCCCCGTACGGGTGAACCTCGTCGATGGTCATGATGTTGCCGCCGTTGGCGTCGATGAGGTCGGCGACCCGGGTGCCGGCCTCGACCACACGGGTCGCGACGTCTTTCACCGCGGCCGGCGTCTCGGCGAAGGTCAGCGCTTCGCGGGCGGCGAGGAAGCCGAGCGCGATGTCCGGGAAGTTGTCGCGCGAGTTGTGGTTCGACCACCACGCGTTCTCCCACGGATGGCCTCCGGGAGTACGGCGAAGTGTGGCGCAACAATCGCTGATCCGGATGAAGTCCGGCAGGTTGGGGATGCTGTGCGTGATGGCGTAGTCGACCGGATCGCGTCCCGGCAAGTAGGTCAAGTAGGTGTCGTTGGGGTCGGAGCGTACCTTCATGGTGAGACCGTCGAAGAAGGTCTCGATGATCTCAGCCTCGAGTGCCGGATCCGTCTTCATCGGCGATTCGACCTCGACGCCACCGCGTGACCGCTTGGCCGTCTTCGCCACGCCGTCGATGTCGAGGGTCCAGCCGGTGAGCACCATGCGGCTCGTGAGCCCAGGGACACCGCTCACGGACTCGTAGAACTCGAAGCCGCGCAACATGCGGAGCAGCGTGAGCTCCGCAGTGCGGCTGCGGAAGTGGCGCCACGCGTGCCAGACGGCGCGTAGGGGCGTGCCCATGAGGTTGTTGTCTTTCGGGCCGACGACGATGTCGTAGCTGTCGCCGTCGCGCGCGACGTCTGCGCGGTCGACCGCGACGGCGAAGCCCACGTCCCCGAAGAGCGAGAAGCGGTTGAAGGCCACCAGCACGCGATCGAGGCGCTCCCGGTAGAAGAGCTTGAAAGCGCGGGCGCGCGACGCATCCGTCCCCAGCGGCGTCTCGTCCGGCGGCTGCGCGGAGTCGATCTCCTCTGTAGTGTCCGTGGCTTCCGACGGTACATCGACGGGGGACTCGACGTCGGGGTCCGGCGTGGCGTCATCAACGAGCGTTACATCGGCCGCATCGGCCGCCACGGGCGGCACGTCCGCGGTGTCGCTGCAGGCCACCGCGAGCGCCATCGCCAGCGCCCAAGAGAAGGGTGAGAGCCGAATCATCCTGTTTCGCATCCACATCTCCTGCCGCGTCGCGAGATCGCGGACTTTCGCTTCGAAGTCGCCATGGGACAAGGCCCAACGGCAGGGCCGCGTTCGATTGGAGACGTTCGCCTCTCGCTTTCACGCCCTCCGTCGCTCGACTACAGTGCGCCGCGATGACGCTCCCGGTCCCGACGCTCGCGCCACGTCCCTTTCTGGTCGGGCTCTTCCTCGTCACGGCGCTGACGCTCGCGCTCGAAGTGCTCCTCACCCGGCTCCTGTCGGTCATCACCTGGTATTCACTCGCTTTTCTGGTCATCGGGATGGGGCTCTTCGGGCTGACGGCCGGCGCGGTGCGCGTCTATTCGACGCCGGCGTTGTACGGGCCGACACGGATCGGCGCGCAGCTCGCTCGTGACGCGCTCCTCCTCGCGGCCGCTATCCCCGTGAGCTACGTTCTCCTGCTGCTGGTCCCGCTCCGCGTGGAACCGGCGGCGACGACCGTGGTCCTCTTCGTCGTCTTCGCGGGGATCATCGCGCTCCCCTTCATTGCCGCAGGCACGCTCGTCGCCGCGAGCCTCACGCGCACCTCGCTGCCGATCGGCCGGGTCTATGCCGTCGATCTCGCCGGCGCCGCCGTCGGCGCCCCGAGCGCGCCGCTGCTCCTCGGTTGGCTCGACGGCGGGTCCGCCATCCTCGCGATGGCGGTCTTCGCCGCGCTCGCGTCGTGGTGCTTTGCACGTTCAGCGAGCGACCCTGCCGCCTCCCGGCGCGCTCTCGTGGCGATGGTCTTCCTCGGCGCCATCACCGGCTTGAACGCCTGGTCCGATCACGGGCTCGTGCCCTTGTGGGTGAAGGGCCGGCCGGAGGACCGGCGGGACCTCGCCCTCGAGACCTGGAACAGCCACTCCCGGGTGCAGGTCTCAGAAGAGCGAGTGGGCACCCCGATCCTCTGGGGCCGAGGCAAGTGCCCGCAGGTCCACGTCGCTCAGCGCTGGATCACCATCGACGGCGATGCGGGGACCGCGCTCTACCGGGCCGATCCCGACGTGGCGTCCCTGCGTTTTCTCGCCTGCGACGTCACGAGCGCCGTCCACCACCTCCGACCGACCGGGCCCGCGGCCATCGTCGGTGTCGGCGGTTCGCGTGACCTCCAGACGGCGCTCATGTTCGGCCACACGCCGGTCACGGGCATAGAGCTGAACGGTCGACTCCTCGAGGTCCTGAAGGGCCCTCTCGGCGCGGGGGCGCAGGTCGCCGATTCTGATCACGTGACGCTCATTCACGACGACGGACGTAGCTGGCTGACGCGGTCGAACGACACGTTCTCGGTAGTCCAGATGTCACTCGTGGACACCTGGGCCGCGACGGGTGCCGGGGCGCACGCACTCGGTGAGAACGGGCTCTACACCGTCGATGCGTGGCGGGCTATGCTCGCTCGCCTCACGCCGGATGGGCTCTACAGCGTCTCACGTTGGTATCAGGGCGGCCGGGACGAGACCCGGCGCCTCGTCGCGCTGGCGGTCGCGGCGCTGCTTGAACGCGGGACGACGCGACCGCGGGACCACATCGCCGTCGTGTCGGCGGGGGCCGTCGCCACCTTGATCGTGGGCGCGTCGCCGCTCACGGCGCGGGACCTCCAGCGCCTCGACGACCTCGAACGTCGGCTGAACTTTGCCGTGCGCTATCGCCCCGGAGAGGGGCTGGGCGTTGGCCCGGACGCGGCGACGCTCGCGCCGATCCTCGACAGCCCGACGCGTGCCGCGCTCGACGCCGTGACTCTGGAGGATGAGCTCGATCTGCGGCCACCGACCGACGATCGGCCCTTCTTCTTCAACCTGCTCCGAATGGGCGCCTGGTTCACCACGCTCGCAGACGACAGCGGGGGTCCCATCGAAGGCAATCGCCGCGCGACGCTGGCGCTCATGCTCGCGTTCCTCGCGTCCGTCGTGCTGGGGGTCGTCGCGATCGTGGTGCCGCTCGTCCTTCGAGGTCGGCGGCGGTGCGGCGCGCCCACCTCGCCGCGCGCGCTCCTCGCGGCCGGCGCCCTCTACTTCTCGCTCATCGGGGTGGGGTTCATGCTCGCCGAGATCGCGCTCCTGCAGCGGCTCGGGATCGTACTCGGCCACCCAGACTATAGCCTCGTCGTGGTCCTCTCGAGCCTCGTCGGCGCGGCAGGCCTCGGCTCGCTCCTGACCGATCGCTTGCCGGTAGCCCGAGCTCCGGGGTGCTACATCGGCCCCGTGATCATCGCCATGGTATTGGTCGCGCTCGCCGCAGGCGTCGATGCCGGCGCCGCGGCCCTCGCGCCCGCGCCACTGTGGCAACGGGTCACCGTCTCCGCAGGGGTCTCCGCACTGCTCGGCATCGCCCTTGGAACGGCCTTCCCCACGGGGATGCGGCTCTTCGGCCGCGCGCTCGCGGAGGAGACGCCGTGGCTCTGGGGCATGAACGGGGTCGGCGGCGTCCTTGCGTCGAGCGGGGGGATCATCCTCGCTCACGCCGTCGGCTTGCGGTCGTTGTTCCTCCTCGCGGCGGGGACCTACGTCCTGCTCTTGCCGCTGATCGCGTTCGCGCGCCGCACCGCTGCCGGGGCGGTCCGGGGCTCGGACGGTGAGGCGCACACATGACGAGCGCGATTGCTCGCCTAGGCGCGCGCTGTCGGCGGGTCCTGGCTCTCGACCTCCTCGACAACCGCTTCCCCGCCCTTCACGGGCTGCGCTTCGTCGCCATCGTCACCGTCGTTCAGTATCACTTGACGGCGACTCTCGGGCGCCACGTCGAGCTCGCTCCGGAGCTCGTGGCGACCTCACTTCGCGTGTTCTTCGGGATGGACCTCTTCTTCATCCTGAGCGGGTTCCTCATCGGCACCATCCTCATCCGCACCCGGGAACGCCACGGCACGCAGCAAGTCGGCCGCTTCTACCTCCGCCGCATCTTCCGGACCTTTCCGCCCTACTACCTCGTCCTGACGGGGCTCGCGCTCTGGCACACGCTGACACCCGAACAGCTCCACAATCTCCCTTATGAGTACGCGTACTTGACCAACTTCCGGGGCAGCACCAGCCAGGAGCTGGTCATGGGCTGGGGCTGGTCACTCGCGCTCGAAGAGCAGTTCTATCTCCTCGCGCCGTTGCTCGTCTGGGGCCTCCTGCGCCTCCGCACCGATCGTGCCCGGATCGCCGTGCTCGTCGCTCTGTGTGGGCTAGGGCTCGTCATTCGGCTCGCGATCTGGGCGTCCCGAGACGTCTTTGGCGACTCCCCGTGGGGGAGCGTGGAGTACACCCGCGCCGTCTATTTCAGTACGTACACTCGCTTCGATACGCTCATATGCGGCGTCTTGCTGGCGCTCATCGAGCTGCGCTTCGGCGAGCGGATCGGGCGCTGGCTCGAGCACCCGTTCCACCGCGCGCTCCTCGCCCTCCCCGCGATGACCCTGCTCTGGCTGCTCCTCAGCACCTCGTCCCCCGGTGCCGGCGGCTCCACCCTCTCGCGGGCCTTCTACTGGGGCACCGCGACGTGTCTCATGTACCTCCCGGCCCTGCTGCTCCTTCTCCACGTGCCATCCGCGATCGGGCGCTTCTTGTCTCGGCCGGTGTTCCGACGGCTCGCGACGCTCGGCTACGGCGTCTACCTCATCCACATCCCAGTCATCGAGGCTCTCGCCGGCGCTCGGGACGCGCTCGTGGCGACCGGGCTCTCGCCCACCGCCATGTGGCTCGTGTCGCTCGTCGTCGTCATGCTCGTGTCGCTCGCCGTCAGCTATCTGCTCCACGTCGTCGTCGAGAAGCCCTCTCTTTGGCTTCGGGATCGTGTCGCAGGCTAGGGATGCCGACCTCCGACCTGGCTCGGGCCGGCACGATCGGCTCCGCAGACAAGGCGCTGTCCACGCGAACCCGCGAGGGGCCCATGAGTCGAAGCCCTTGCACGCGCTGGACTTCGGTTGCGAATTTGACGACGGTGTTGGTCGGAGTCGGAGCGCGGTGGTCGGCCAGCGTGTCGATTTCGCGGCCACGGCTCACCGGCGTGAGGCACCGACACGAGCTTGAGCGTGTGGCGCCAGTCATCGTCGTGTCGGCCGTCTCTCGGATCCAGGCCCCTCCAGCGTGAATGTGGTGTCGATGAGCGCGAAAGTCCTGAAGGTAATTTCGGCGGCATTAATCCTAACGGCGGCCGCCTGCTCCGCTGCTGAGGGAGCCGAGGCAGGTTCAGGTGACGCCACGGGTGACACGGGTGCCTCTGGCGACGCGAGCTGCACCGGACTCGAGTGCGATCCGTGCGCGGGGGGCGGCTCCTGCGACGACTCGAACCCGTGCACGCAGGACTCCTGTGAACCGGCGAGCGGGTGCCTGCACACCGCCGTGACCGCAGCGTGCGACGACGGCGATGCATGCACGATCGGCGATGCGTGCGCCGCGGGCGCGTGCGCCGGGTCGCCTCGAACCTGCGACGACGGTATCGCCTGCACCGGCGACACGTGTGACTCCGCCCTCGGCTGCACGACCACCCCGCTGGCCACCGGGACCGCCTGCGACGATGGCAACGCTTGCACCACCTCCGATCTCTGCGAGGACGGCGCGTGCGCCGGCACGAAGGCCACGTGTGACGACGGCAACTCGTGCACGACCGACACCTGTGATCTCACCGAGGGGTGCGTCTCGAGCCCCGTGGTAAACGGGACCCCGTGCGACGATGGCGACGCGTGCACGGCGGCCGACGTGTGCACCGACCGGGCGTGCGCAGGAGCCGCGGTTCCCTGCGACGACGGAAATTCATGCACCATCGACATCTGTGACACGGCCACGGGATGCACGGCCACGGCCCTCGGGGACGGCAGCGCCTGCGACGACGGCAGCGCCTGCACCAAGTCCGAGGTGTGCGCGCTTGGGATCTGCACAGGCGCGGCCGTCGACTGCAACGACCACTACGGGTGCACCGCCGATTCGTGCGATCCCACCACTGGCTGTGTCCACGACGGCCTCCAAAACGGGGACCCTTGCGACGACGAGGACGCCTGCACGACCGACGACCGGTGCTGGGTCGGGTTCTGCGGCGGCAAGAGCCCGGACTGCCAGGACGGCAAGTGGTGCACGATCGACGGGTGCGATCCCATCACGGCCGAGTGTACACACCAACTCAGCGACGATCCGCTCCCGTGCGACGATGGCGACGCCTGCACAGCCAACGACGCCTGCGCGGGCGAGGCCTGCGTGGGGCCCGTCGCCGCGGACTGCGACGATCACACGGTGTGTACGACCGACTTGTGCGACCCAGCCCTCGGGTGTGTTCACGCGCCCGTGAACGAAGGTGCGCTCTGCGACGATGGCAATACGTGCTCTTTAGGTGACACCTGCGCTGGGGGCGTTTGCGGCGGGTTCCCGGTCGGTGCGTCCGCGTTCGAAGGCCACTGCTACGTCTACGTGGAGGCGCCCGCGGTCATGGCCGACGCCGAAGCTGACTGTGTGACGCTCGGCGGTCACATCACGAGCCTGCACTCGGAGGGGCAAGATGCCTTCGTGCGCTCGCTCATTCGTAAGGTGCCAGACTGTGAGTTCACCTCGAGTTGCCTCACGGCTTGGATCGGCGCGAGCACCACGGGCGTCGACTTTTGCGCAGTGGACGGCGCCCCCTATTGGATGGACAACACGACGTGGGACTATGTGAACTGGCCGTTCGGCAGCAACCAGCCGCTCTGTTTTGGACAGTGTATCGCCATCATGCCCGACCAGTTTGGCTTCGATCTTGGGTGGCGCACCGCTGACTGCGGCGTGGCTCGGGGCTACGTCTGCCAGTATCCGCCGTAATCCGAAAAGAGACGCTGCTAGTCCAACGACTCGATCGGCGACACGGCCACGGGATCGCGTCGCGAGAGCGATCAAGAGCCATGCGGCAGGCCCATCCCCACTCTCGGGGGTGGGCTCTCGACGAAGGTGCCGCTCCTTTCGGTGAACCAGCGGAGCGAGCCCACGTCGAGGTCGTGGTCGAAGTCGACCGTCACGCTTCGAGGGACCCCAAAGTTGAGCGCCTTCACGGTCACCCGGGCGTTCGGAAGGCGGTAGACGTCGCCCACTTCGAAGCGGCGTGTCGCGTCGGTCCAGACGTTCGCTTCGCCGAGGGGGATGAGCGCGCCGTTACGGGCGGCGGTCAGCTCAAGACGCCGCCGAGAGGTGCGTCGTACGAGCACATGGCCGGTCTGGCTCAGGAGGTTGTAGCGCCGTGGGGTGACCGCGCCCTCGGGATCGATGGCGAAGGGGAGATGGCCCGAGGCGCTGCCGCCGCCCCGGACCAGGACGAGGTCGTTCGTCGCCACGTCGCCCAGCCGGAGGTTGAGGTCTGCCACCGAGTCCGTCGCGAGCTTGGTCACCGCCGCGTTCCCCCGGGCGACCTCCCAGGCGACGATCGGGCCTTGGAGGAGGTGCACCATCCCGAGGATGACGGCAGAGAGTGAGGCGAGCCGCTGAGCCCACGTCGGCGCGGTGGACGCCGGTGTCTCGAACCACGCGTGGGAGAGGGCCGTCCCGACCACGCCGGCGATCCCGAGCACCGCCACGCCGAGGAGTCGGGTCGCGGGAGCGGCTGCCAACATTGGGACGAGGCTCAGGAGGGAGCCGAGGAGAAGCCAGCCGATCGTCGCGCGGTGAGGTCGGGGCAAGTCAGCGAGCGCGGGACGAAGCGCGGCCGCGACGATGGCGACGACCAGAACACCCGTCGCGAGCAGGAGCCAGGGCCAGTAGTGCGCGAAGAAGGGGCGCCGATCGATCCCGAGCCATGCGTCGAGGACGAGCGAGATGAAGCGCGGCGGGGCGAGCCACAGGAAGGACTCGGGGTTCCGGACTGGGTCGGCGTAAGTGCCCGAACCGACGGCGCCGCAGCCGAGCTGGGCGCGAACGACGAAGTAGACCGCGAACGGTAGTAGGGCCGGCAGCAGCCCCGTGGCGCGCTCCCAGAGACGGTCGCCATGGCGAAACACCTCGACGGCGCCAATGTACCCGGCGAACGCGACTCCGTACTCACCCGCGGCGACCGCGCCCGCAAAGAGCACGGTCGAAAGCGCCGCGTGAACGAGCGAGCGGGACTCTCGCCAGCGAAGGTAGGCGAGCAGGCCCGTGATCCCGAGCGCCAGCGAGACGAGGACCTCACGATTGGCTAGCCAGCCGAGCGGGATGGCGTGGCACGGCGCGAGCGCGAAGATCCAGGTCGCGAGCCCGGCCGCTCGCGACGGTAGGAGTCGATGGAAGAGGGCTCTCGCTGCGAAAGCCGCCCAGAGCCACCAGAGAAACGAGTGGAGGTGGGGCGGGAAGGGCGTCGTGCCAAAGAGCGCGTAGTCGAGGGCACGCAGGAGCGACGCAAGCGGGCGAAAGAAGTGCACCTTCATCGACGGGTGCGTCCACCAGGGCAAGATTCCGCGTGCCTGAAGCTGAGGCCGACTCTCGTCGTCGACGAGGTTGTAGAGATCCCAGGGCGCCCGCTCGGCGGGATAGGCGCCTCGCAGCATCGCCGTGTGGATGTGGTCGTCGAGCGACAGCTCGGTCCATAGCGCCGGCCCGAAGATCACCAGCCCGGCGACCACCAGCAGCACGGCGCCGACGCGCCTCGGGAGGCGTTCGAGGCGGCTCAGGACGTTCGAGTCGCTGGGGCGTGTGCCGGGGGCTGGGGCCTGGGGTTCAGAGGGGAGCATGGTCGGCTTCTTCTACTTGTCCCGGAGCGTCGGCTGCGGCACTGTGTATTGATTACCATGCGCCACGCCAAAACCACCTACCTCGCCTTCTCGCTCTGCGCCTTCTCCTTCGGATTCGCGGCCGTATCGTGCTCGAGCAGCCGGCGTGGCTCGTCCGGGTCCGACGACACGAACTCGACCGACGGCACGACGGTGACAGACGACACGCCGTCCGCCGATGGCGCCGATGGCGGCCCAGGAACCGACGCGCCCGCCGATGGGACCGCCGACGGCGGTTCGGATTCGACGGAGTCGAGCGTTGACGCGACGGACGGCGTGACCCCCACGGACGGTGTGGGCGCGACGGACAGCGAAGTCCCGGTCGACGGCGGGGACGCGACCGATGGGTCCGACGCGCAAGACAGCGCGGACGGGACCGAGCCCCTCGATGGGTCCGACTCCGCGGACGGGACCGATGGGAGTGGTCCCCAGTGCGTCGATTTCTGCACTACCGACACGGACTGTCAGACATCCTGCCCGCCGGCCGCCGGTACGGTGGCGTGTTGCGACGGGCCGACCCTCATCTGCTACTCCTCGCCCGGCGACACCTGCCCGGACACCTCGGGTGACGACGGCGACGACTCGACCATGAGTCCCTGACCTCGCCTTTTCATCCGGCGCTGGCCGGGAAGGTGACGGCCGAGCGCGTGGCCACCTCGTCCGCGTCTACCCACGGGACCCGACGCAGCAGGACGGCCGTTCCCACCCGGACTTCGCAGCGCTCAGTCTCCCTCTCGCGAAAGGGACGAGGGGAGGGGCGCCAAACATGCGGTGCGAATGCCCCGGCGATCTGGTAGGGAGGCTGACCTCGCTGAGTGGGGTAGAAGTTCCTTCAGTCACTCCCGGGCTTGCTTCGCACGACGGCCATTCGTGCGCTCTGAGGTTGGCTGATGCTCGTGCCCCGTAGTCTTTGTTGCTGTGTTTTCGTAATGATCTTCGCGTTGTCGGCGTGTACGACGCCGGCCCCAGGGGACAACACTGTTGGCATTGGCGACACCGTCACGGGCGCCTCCGACACGAGTGCCCCCGATACCGGTGACGAGAACCCGAATGACATCGGGGATATGAGTGACACCGCCACCCCCGGTGACACCGCCACCCCCGGTGACACCGCCACCCCCGGTGACACCGTCACCCCCGGTGACACCGCCACCATCGACGACACCGTCACCACCGACGACACCGTCACCACCGACGACACCGTCACCACCGACGACACCGCCACGATCGACGACACCGCCACGATCTACGACACCGCCACCATCGACGACGCCGACAGCACGGTCGACAGCACGCCGCCAACGCTGATCGGTCCGACAGAAACAGTGACGGTGAATGAAGACGCTACCGTCTCGATCCCGCTCACCGTCGGCGGCGTCGACGCTGGGATCCCATGCGAGGACCTGCTCTCCGTCACGTCCTCGAACCCGGATCTCTTGTCCAACCTGGTCTTCGAAGACGCCGCACCTGATTGTAGACTCGACCTCCAACCGGCGGCCAATGCGTTCGGCACGGGCACGCTGATCGTCACCGTGACCGAAGGAGCGGCGACGGCTCAGGTGACCATCGAGGTAGACGTCGCCCCAGTGAACGACCCGCCGCGCTTCGAGTTTCCAAACGGGTTCTACCTTCTAAACGAAGACCAGCTGCTCCTTCCGACCTTCTCCTTCCTGATCGCCGACGTCGACGGCGCGATCGCCTGCACCGACCTCGTCATGGCCCCCACGCCTCAAGCGAACGCGCTCACGTCGAGCCTCACCCTCACCGCGGGCGCGCTCGCTGGCGAATGTCTGGTGACAGCAGGTCCGCTCACGCCCAATGCGTTCGGCAACGGAGACGTCTGGCTCACGCTGACCGACGCGGACGGCGCCGAGGTGGTGGACGGGTTCACGCTCCGCCTCACCGCCGTCAACGACGCGCCCTGGATCACCCTCACTTCGAACGAGCTTGAGGTGGTCGAAGGCGCAGCGGACCGCGCGGACTTCTTCTTCAGCGTCGCGGACATCGAAGGATCCGCCGAGTGCTCAGCGACCACCGCCACCGTCCTTGGAGGCGCTGTCGCGTTTGTCTCGTCGGCGATCGACTTCGTCGCCATTGATCCCACCACGAACCTCACCGACTGCAAGCTGACCATCTTCTTCGTCCCGGGGGTGAGTGGCGAGGGCACGATCGAGCTGGTGACTCACGATCAAGGTGGCCCCAGCGCCCCGGCCTCGTTCACCCTTCGCGTCGTCGCGGTGAACGACCCGCCCTTGTTTACGGAAGCGCCCGCGGACATCTACACCATCGAAGACGCCGTGAAACCGCCCACCACGACATTCACAATATCCGATCCCGAAAGCGACGTGGATTGCACGGATGTGACTGCCGACGGCTTGGATCCGTCGATGACGAGCTCCGTGACCATCACTTCCGATGGGAACGGGAGCTGCGTGGTGAGCGTACAGCTCGTGCCGAACGGCAACGGCGACGACGAGATCACACTCACGGTGACCGACGGCGAGGGCCTGACCGCGACCGACACCTTCACGCTGCACCTGGCTTCGTTGGTTGACTCGCCGTCGCTGATCGTGGGTATCACCGAACTCACGATCGCCGAAGATACTCCCAGTCCGGTCGTCCCGTTCACCATCGTCGACGTCGAGAACGGGGCGCCGCTCGACTGTCAAAGCGCCGTCACCGCGAGTGTCCTGTTCGGGACGGTCACCCCGGAACTCGTCATTGAAGACGGCGCGGCGCCCGGGGATTGCCTGCTGACCCTGCACGTCGGCGCGAACCAGAACGGCACGGCGACCGTGAGGCTGGTCGTCTCCGTCGTCATCGACGGGGCTACTCGAAGCAGGGTCGCCGATTTGTCGCTGCAAGTGACGCCGGTCGCCGACGCGCCGCAGGTCATCTTCGCCAATGACCCGGTCACGACCCCCGAAGACACCACGTTGTCGTTCTACTTCAACGTCGTCGACATCGACAGCGCCGTGCCGAGCTGCGACGCAATCAGCGTGAGCGGCGCCGCCGCACCAACGGGCCTCATCGCGTCGCTGGCCGTCGAGGCGGCCATCGCCGGCTTCTGCGAAGTGCTCGTCACGCCCGGGTCGAACGTCCACGGGAGCGGCCCCATCACCGTGACCGTCACTGACACCGACGCCCCCGCCTTGCAGAGCACCGCGACCGTCACACTCATCGTGACGCCAGTCTCAGACAGCCTGACCATGACCGACACGGCCAACCAAACCACGAACGAGAACACGCCACTGACCTTGTCGATCGGGCTCGCGAGCGATGGCCTCATCGCCTGCGACGCCGCGCACCTCTCGGGCACGGGCACCGGACTGAGCTTCGCCTTCTCCGGAACGCCTGCGAACTGCAATGTCACCATTACGCCGTCACTCAATCAGGTGGGCACCGTCACCGTCGAGCTCACTGCCAAGGATGACGCGCTGACGGCCACTGACACTTTCGATCTCGTCATCTTGGCCGACCGGTGCCTCCCCACGAACGACTGCGAACAGCGCTGCACCAGCGTCAATGAGGTGGTCACCTGCGGCTGTTTCCCGGGCTTTCATCTCGCGGTAAATGGCACCTCATGCGACGCGAGCGACGGCGTGACGCTGTTCAACGTGGGGCTCGGCCGCTTCTTCGACGTCACGTCCACCGGCACGGCGCCGCGTGCGCTCGGTCTCCGCACGGCTGGGCGCCCGGTGGTGATGGGGAAGGTTCCGGGTCACAAAGACACGTTCACGTTCACGCTCCCTGAGACGCCTGGCACCTGCGCCGATGGATCCACCAGCCCGCTCTGCGAGGACGAGTACCGCCTCTGCGCCAATACGCTGGGCAGCATCGACGCGAAGGCGTCGTGGCGCAGCGCGCGTGTCGGCACGCCCAATGACTGGGACTCCCCGCTCTGCGCCTGGATCGTCACCGACCTCGGCGGCGGCAACGTGCGCTTGAAGAACCAGGGGCTGCAGCAGGACAAGCCGTATCTCGGCTACCTGACCTGCGCCCAGCCAGACCTGTGCGGCTTCACCTATGACGACGCGGTTTCGGGCAACACGACGTTCCAGATCGCCGTTGAACAGTGTGCGGCGGGCACGGCCCAATGCGATACGAACGCCACCTGTACGAACACGCCGGCCGGCGCCGTGTGCGCGTGCAACCCGCACTTC
Organism: Myxococcales bacterium; assembly: GCA_018780435.1. Taxonomy (GTDB): domain Bacteria; phylum Myxococcota_A; class UBA9042; genus SXOO01. The sequence continues at coordinate 5,322 of JADMJS010000233.1, read as the reverse complement.
GCGGGCAACGGTAATAGCTGCGCGCCGATCGACGCCTGCCTCGGCGGCAACGGCGGCTGCGCCCAGCGGTGTGCCACCACACCGGGCGACACCGCCGTCTGCACCTGCGCGCCGGGGTTCGTGCTCGCGCCGGATCAGAAGGCGTGCATGCCGCGCGCGGAGAACCGCCTCTACAACACGGGCCTCGGCCTGTCCCTCTTGCTCCCGAAGGCCCAGGGCGACTTCTGGGCGCCTGCCGGCAGCAACGTGCACATGGCGCTGCTCCCCAATACCACGGACGTCTTCACCTTCACGGTCAACGAGCAGGGAACGTCGTATCGCCTTTGCGTCCACGAGTCCGGCGGATACAGGGCTTTCGTCCTGGCTTGGAGCTCCCTAGCTCCAGCCCCCGACGCGTGGGACTCGAACGACTGCGGTTGGTTCGTCACGGACGCCGGCAACGGTCAGGTGCGCTTGCGGAGCGCGCACGCTGGCGTGATGAGTAATGGCTACGGCTACTTGCAGTGTCCCGATCCGACCCAGTGTTCATTCAACACTGAGGAGCAAGGCACCGCCGGCAACACGCTCTTCGCGATCGATCAAGACGAGTGCGCCGCGAACACCACCACCTGCGACGTTGACGCGAACTGCATTGACAGCGTTCCAGATTACGACTGCGCGTGCAGTGCGGGCTACACCGGCGACGGGCGGAGCTGCGTGCTCACGGATGTCTGCGCGATCGACAACGGCGGCTGCTCGCAGCGCTGCGTCGGAACCGCAGTCGACGGCTCCGGCATCTGCGCGTGCTACGGGGGCAGCGCGCTCAACGCCGATCAGCAGACCTGTGACCCAGTCGACGGCGGTCGTTTGTACGGCGTGGGGCTCGCGAAGTTCATCGCGGCCAATCCGAGCTTCCCGGAGCCCGCCTTCCGCTTCATCTTCAAGTCGATCGGCGACGACATTACGGTGCGGCCGGCGCCCGTGGGCCCAGCCGGGGCCAAGACCATCGACATGGACGACGGGGCCAACACCTACCGCCTGTGCATGGTCAATGTTGCGGGCTTCGAGCTCGGCGTCGAGCTCAGCAGCGGGCCCAACTGGAACCTCGCCAGGTGCGCGTGGCTCATCGAGGAGGCCGGAGACAACCAAGTTCGCCTCGTGAACGTCGCGGTGGAGGCGAGCAATCCGGGACTGCACCTCGATTGCGGTAGCGATCAAGCCTGCGGGATCTCGCCGAGCACAGGGGCCACGACGCGCTTTGTGCTCGACGTCGACGAGTGCGCCGCCAACACGGACACCTGCGATCCGAACGCCAATTGCACGAACACGGTCGGCAGCTACACCTGCGCCTGCGGCAGTGGCTATGTGGGCGACGGAACGACCTGCGTCCTCGTGGACCCGTGCGTCGTCAGCAACGGGGACTGCTCGCAGCGGTGCGCCAATGACGCGCCGGGGCAACGCGTCTGCGGTTGTTACCCGGGCTTTCAACTCGGCGCGAACGGTCGCGTCTGCGAGCCCGCGCAGCGCATGCGCATCCTCAACGAAGGCGTCGGGTATCTCGATCTCGACAGCAATGACCACGTGTTTGCCTCATTAGCAGGGCGCACCGTGGCGGTGGATCAGGTCCCAGGCTTCCATGATCGCTTCACGATCACCATGGCCTCGACGCCCGGCTACTGCGCAAACGGCAGCACGAACATCTTTTGCCCGAACCTCGAGCGGGTCTGCATCCCCGCCGTCGTAGGCGGCACCCTCTTGCTAGACGCCGTCGTACGGGACGCGCGAGTGGGCGACCCGCCGAACTGGAATGCCCCAGAGTGCACGTGGACCTTCGAGCCGGTCGATGGCGATAGCTTTCGCATGAAGAACCTGTGGCTCCAGCAAACGCCGGCCATGGCGCATTACGACTACCTCTACTGCGGCGGGCCGAACGTCTGCGAGTTCACGCAGGATGAATCGACGCTCGGGAGCACCTTGTTCACGCTCGACGCCGACGACTGCGCGGTCGACGGCGGCGGCTGCGACGCGAACGCGACCTGCACCGATACGCTCGAGGGCGGCGTGTGTACGTGCAAGGACGGGTATGTCGGAACCGGGCAGCTTTGTACCCTTGAGAACGTCTGCGTCGTGAACAACGGCGGCTGCCAGCAGCGATGCCTCGGAACGACAGCCGGCCAGGCCGTGTGCGGCTGTGCGCCCGGCTTCGCGCTGAGCGCTGATGGCAGGTCGTGCGACGCGCGGCCGGCCCTGCGGCTCTTCAACGTCGGCGTGAACAAATACCTCGATCACCAAAGCGGCGCCGGAATCGGACAGCTCGTCTTCAGCCCCGAAGGCCGCACCATCCGCATGGAGCAGACCCTCGACGGGCCGGACACCTTCACGTTCACGGTGGAAGTGAAACCGGGCACTTGCGCGAACGGAAGTGCGCGCGACCAGTGTCCGAACCTGTACCGCCTGTGCGCGCAGGACAACTCGGGGTTCCGCTGGAAGACCGAGCAGCTCAGCGACTACGGCGGAGGCAAGCCCGCGCTGTGGGACGCGCCCGAGTGCAAGTGGCGCGTGCAGGATCTCGGAGACGGCACGGTGCGGCTCCGAAACCTCTGGCTGGAGCAGCGCCATCCGTACCTGTCGAACCTCATCTGCACTGGTCACGGCTCCGACTGCTATTTCAACTACGGCACGGACACGTCCGCTTACTCCACGTTCGCGATCTACACCGACGAGTGCTCGGCCGCGGCGCCGGTGTGCGACGCGCAGGCGACCTGTCGCAACATCGCCGGTACTGACACCTGCGTCTGCAATCCGGATTGGTCCGGCGACGGCACGTCGTGCGCGCCAGACAACGCCTGCGTCGTGGGCAACGGGGGCTGCCAGCAGACGTGCACCGCGAACGGCGACACGGCCTCCTGCGGATGCTGGGCCGGCTTCGATCCGGGCCCCGGCGACACCTGCGTCCCTTGGCCCGACGTTCGCCTCGTGAGCGGCGCGTTCGGCCTCAAAGCGAGCTGGAGCGTCGCGAGCGGCCTCCGCTTCGACGCGGTCGGCAAGCCTGTGCACGTCGAGGTGAGCGGGATCACGGCGAACGCTGTCACGCTCACCCTCGACGTGGGGGCCGACGGCGAGGTCCGGCTCTGTGGCGGACAACCGTCCGGCTTCAGTTGGGTGGCGTTGCGACGGCCTGCTGGCGACCCGGCGCCCGCGGGCTGGGACTCCGTAGAATGCACGTGGCTCGTCGAAGGTGCCGACGGCGGAGCAGTGCGCCTGCGCAACCTGTGGATCGAGGAGAACTACAGTCAGTTCGACTACTTCGAGTGCTGGAACTCCGCAAACTGCGGCTTCACGTATCTGGATGAGAAGACGCCACAGAGCGTCTTCTACTTGCAGAGTGACGAGTGCGCGGCGGAAGGCGTTTGCGGTCCGAACGCCACCTGCACGAACACGGCAACGAGCCACACCTGCACGTGTAATCCGGGCTACGCGGGCGACGGCCAGACGTGCGTGCTCTTCGACGCGTGCGCGGTGAGCAACGGCGGCTGCGAGCAGCGGTGCAGTCATAGCGGGCAGGCCGCGGTCTGCGGGTGTTACTCGGGCTTCGCGCTGAACGCCGATGACGAGACCTGCGCGCCGCTCGCGACGACCGTGAAGCTGTTCAACGAGGGGCTCGGGCAGTTCGCCGACGTGGCCGAAAACGGTGAGCTCGAGCTGATGAGTGGCGCTGGCGCCGACGTGCAGATCGCGGCGGCGGGACCGAACCTCTACACGTTCACCGTGAGCTACGGCGACGACTACCGCCTCTGCGCCAGGAACTACTCGGGTTTCCGCACGATCACCCTAAGGCGCGGCCCGACCGATCCCGCGCCGCCGGGCTGGGACGGCCCCGAGTGCCAGTGGCGCATCGTGCCCGCCGGCGGCGATCGCTTGCGCCTCAAAAACGAGTGGATCCAGCAAGGTTATCCGTATGCCGACTACCTAGATTGCAGGGCAGCGCACGACTGGCAGTTCACCTACGATGAGTCCACGGACGGAAACACGATCTTCCGTGTGGACGCCGACGAGTGTGCGCTGAACACCGACGCGTGCTCGCCCGACGCGACCTGCACGAACACCGCCGGCGGCTACGAATGCGTCTGCAAGACGCGCTTCTCCGGCGACGGCTTCAACTGCGTGCCGGACGGTCCATGTGTCGTGAACAACGGCGGCTGCGCGCAGACCTGCTCTGAAGTGGGCGGCAACGCCGTGTGCGGCTGCTACCCGGGCTTCGACGTAGCCGCCGATCCCGCCACCTGCGACTCCAAGGGCACGGTGGTGCTCTACAATGTGGGGCTCGGCAAGAGCCTGAACCTCGATACGTCCGCCGCCGCGCCGTTCAAGTTCGAGTTCACGTCCGAAGGGCGTGGCATCGAGATGCGACCCGCCTTGGACGGTCGGCGCGACACGTTCACGTTCACCTTCCGCGACGGCGCCGACCAGTATCGAATGTGCGCTGGTGACGACAGCGGCTACCGGTGGATCGAGACGTGGCACGAAGCGGGCGAGCCGGAGCCAGCGACCTGGGGTGGTCCTGAGTGCACCTGGATCGTCGAGAACGCCACCGACGGACAGATCCATCTGCGCAACCTGTGGATGTGGCAGAACCGGTCGTACGTCGACTACCTCAACTGTACCGTCGGCTACGATTGTCGCTTCACATATGACGACTCGACGCCGGCGACCGCGACCTTCCGCGTGCTGAGCGACATCTGCGTCAGCGGCAGCCTTTGTCAGCAGCCGCGCACTTGTCTCAATGATGGCGCCGGCTATGTGTGCAGCGCGTGCCCGAGCGGATATACGACGCCCGACGCCTACTCCTGCACGAACATCGACGAGTGCGCGAGCGAGACGTGCGGCGCGAACGCGTTCTGCCACGACTTACCGGGCAGCTTTGAGTGCCTCTGCGACGACAACTACGTCAGCGACGGCGACACCTGCGTGCAGCCGGGAGAGTGTGCGACGAACAACGGCGGTTGCGCGCAGCTCTGCACGACCGACGGCGTGAGTGTGACCGCTGTGTGCGGCTGTTATCCCGGGTTCACGCTCGCGGCGAACGGCAGCTGCGTCTCCGTGGGCGCCGTGAACCTCGGCAACGTGGAGCTCGGCCTCTGGCTCACGATGAACACCGGCTTCGCCCCGCCCTACATCTTCGAGTTCCGACCGGATCCGGCCAATGTCCTTATCGAGCAGGTCGCCGGCACGACCGACACGTTCACGTTCACGGTTCAGCAGACGCCGGGCATCTGCGGCGAAACCTGCACCGACCAGTACCGGCTGTGCGTGGTGAACTCGAGCGGCTTCCGTGTCGACCGG
>JADMJS010000578.1 GCA_018780435.1 Myxococcales bacterium | reverse complement strand
GCCAGAGCAGGTTGATCATCGGGTTGACGAACGCAAGCAGGTTGATGAAGGGCTGGCCCATGTCCGGTCGCATCGCGAGGTAGACGTCTTCGTGGAGGCGACTCCAGATGGCGACTTCGGTGGTCGGGTTCATGTGTTTGACGTACCGACGCACTTCGGGCTGCAGGCGATAGCCGGTACCGTCGAGCGCGACTTCGAGGGCGTCCTCCACGGGATCCACGCGCACCATCAAGAGGCCTGGGATGGAGGGCTCTTCGTTGCGCCAGAGCGCTTGAAAGCGCGCGACGTCGGCTTCGGACGGCCACTTGACCGTGAACTCCGCGACACCGGGAGTGCTCATGACCTCGCCTCGGCCGCTGCGGAGGCTCCCGAGCGAACGTCGCACGTCGTCGACCTGCTTGTGGATGATGGGCGGGAATGCCTGGATGAGGCGTTCGTCCTTGAACCCAAAACGGAGCGCGGTGGGGCCGTCTCCGGCGCGGCGCGGCAGGAGCTGGAAGCGCTCCTTCAGCACGGAGGAGACGTAGAGCTCTTCCCGGACCCGCTCGCGGTGTTCGGCGCTGTCGAACTTCAGGATGATCTTCGGGCTGTTCGGGCGCGTCTCGACGTGAACCGGCGTCATGCCGCGGGCCGTGAGGTACGCCGTGACCTTGGCGACATCGGACGTCGGTGCGGTCTCACCGCGCTCCATCACGAGCACGTCGGTTTGGGTCGCCATGTAGCCGGCGCCTTCGATCCAGCGCTCGTGCATGCCGACGAAGGTGACGGTGTAGTTGCCGACCGACAGGCTCTCGCCGGTGTGGAGTGGCGTCTCCGGAGCGTGCTTCTTGAACGCGGAGCCGGCAAAACCGAGGAAGACCAGCGCCATGCCGACGTGCACGATGTAGCCGACGTAACGCCGTTTGGCCCGAAGCGCGAGGACGAGCATGCTGCCGGCCATCGAGCCGCCCCGTTTCTTCTGGCGGATGCGCCCTCCGCGCCAGTACTCGACGGCGACGCCCGTCATCACGAAGAGCGCGAACCAGATCGTCACGAAGGCGAAGAGGTCGGTGCCTTCCACCGTGAGTGCCCAGAGCTGATAGCCGTCCCAGGCCGACCCCATCACGGTCTCGCCGAACGAGAACGAGCGGTAGAGCACGATGCCGATGGTGCCGAGGAGCATCGGGACCGTCGCGAGGACGAACGGAAGTGTGAAAGTCTTGTTGAGGGCGGTCCACGTTGTACGGCGCCACGCCACGAGCGGCCCAATGGCGGTCAGGATGAGTAACGCGACGCCCGCCGGGATCATGACCTTGTTGAACCAAGGCTCCCCGAGCTCTTGTTGCGCGTGGATGGTGTCCATCGGGATGCCGATGGCGCCGAGCCCGGACGCGATGGCGTTGTAGCCAGCCCGGAAGGTCTCGGAGGCGCTGATCTTCGAGTAGAGCGTGCCCCACATCACGATGAAGGCGCAGAGCAACATGAGGACGTTGTTGAGGACGAAGAACGCCTCACGCGACAGGAAGCTCTGAATGCGGGTCTCGGCCTTCATCGCCTTCCAGCGCCAGGCCAGGAGGCCGGTGGACACGACCCCGATGAGGATCATGTAACCGAGGAAGTACTCCGAGAGCTTCGAGTCGGCGAAGGCGTGGATGGAGACGATGAGCTGGCTGCGGGTGAGGAAGGTCCCGAAGATGGTGAGCAAGAACGTGAGGCAGACGAGCGTGAAGTTCCAGCGGCGGAGCATGCCGTAGCGCTCCTGCACGATGATGGAATGCAGGAAAGCGCCGGCCGTGAACCACGGGATGAGCCCGGCGTTCTCGACGGGATCCCACATCCAGAAGCCGCCCCAGCCGAGCTCCTGATAGGCCCACGCGCCCCCGAGGACGAGACCGGTCGTGAGGAAGAGCCAACTGACGATGGTCCACTTTCGGGTGTCGCGCGCCCACTGGTCGTCGAGGCGGCCCGTGATCAGCGACGACGCACCGAACGCAAAGGGCACGGTGAAGGCGATGAAGCCCGTGAGCAGCGACGGCGGGTGGATTGCCATCGTCGGATTTTGCAGCAGCGGGTTCAGACCTTGTCCGTCGCGCGGCCCATCGAAGGTCAGGAACGTCTCGAAGGGGTTGGCTTCGAAGACCATGAGGATGTCGTAGAAGAACGTCGCGCCGCTCAAGATGGCGATGGCCCACCCGACGTACGACACGTCGCGGTCGCGGGCTTGGTGGACGGCGATAGCCGCGAAGATCGACAGGATCGTGACCCAGAAGAGCAGGGCCCCCTTCTCGCCGCCCCAGAACGACGTGAAGAGGTAGATGAGCGGCATGGACTTGTCGCTGTACGTCGCGATGTATTTGCTGGCGAACTCGTGAGAGAAGTAGCCGTGCCAGAGTACGCCGGCCATCGCCAGGTTCACGAAGACCGCGGCGAGCATGCCGTAACGAGCGGCACGCAACGCGCGATCGTCTCGGAGGACGGCGGCGGCTATCCCGACGAGGCCCGTCAGCGCCGTGAGGATGAACGCGAGGTGGAGGAGGAGCGTGCCGAGCGGCTGCATGAAGGACCGTCTTCGGCGCGGTGGCCGCGCCTGTCAGTGGAGGAGATCAGGGGCTCTTCGGCGCGCCTTGGTCCGGTTTCGGGGTGGTGGCGCCGCCATCGTACCCGCTCTGCCCTTCGTGTTTCTGGCCGTAGTACTGGCCGGCCTGCCCGGTCTTGTTCTCGTCTTGATACTTCGAGGGGCACTTCACGGTCAGGCGACCACACTCGATGGAGCCGTCTTCCTGCATCTGGCCTTGCACGATGACCTCACGGCCTTCTTCGAACGCGTCCGGCAGAAGCTGTCGGTAGTGGACCTCGAGCGAGTTACCGCTCGCGTCCGCGATGTTGAAGACGAGATGTACGCCACCGGAACCGGACGCGTCGCGGAACGAACCCGCCTGAACGTTGCCGCCGACGCGCACGTCTTTGCCGACGTGCTCGGCGCGTTTGGCGAGGAGCTCGGTCAAGGTGAGATCGTAGACGCCGCCCGCCGTCGATGAGCGCACGACGAGCCCGAGTCCACCGAGGACGAGGAAGATGACCAGGGCCGGGAACGCGAAGGTGCTGAAGCGGGATCGCGGGGCCGGGGTCGAAGGCGCGTCGGAGGATGCAGTGCTCATGGTCGTCTCCCGGTCCGGCAACGAGGCGGGACCGCTGCCGCGAGCCTAGCACATGGGGGGGCCTCCCGCACGATCGAAGCGGTGAGAATCTCTTGGGCGAGACTATGGAGACACGGCGCCGTTTCGCTTACCCTGAACTGACCTTGCGAGCTTTCCCCTCCAGCGTTCGCCGCCACCGGATCTCCATCGGGCTCGCCGCCGCATTGAGTCTCGCCCTCGCGGCCTGCGCCGAGGCGCCGGAGTCGGAGGGCACGAGCGCGGTCACATGCACTGCCGCGAGCGATTGCCTCGGGCTGCTGCCGGATGACGCGGACCTCTGTTCGTGGGAGGTGAGCTGCCTCCCCGCGCGAGGGACGTCGGGGACATGCCTCGTGGTTCGGCAGTCGCGCCAGTGCACGGCCGAGGCCTGCCAGACGGCGTCGTGTGATCCCGCGACGGGCGCGTGTGTCTCGTCGCCGGTGGCGGATGGGCTGGCCTGCAGCGACGGGGAGATCTGCACGACGGGTGACCGTTGCTTCGGCGGCGCCTGCACGCCCGGACCGAGCCCGTGCGGTGCGGCGCCGTGCCAGGTCGCGTCCTGCGACGCTGCGACCGGCGAATGTAGCCTCTCGCTCGCCTCGGACTTCACCGACTGCAGCGATGATGACGCCTGCACGACCGACGACACGTGCATCTCGGGCACCTGCCGCGGCGCGGCGGTCCAGTGCAAAGACGACGGTGACCCCTGCACCGAGGCCGCCTGTGCGGGCGGCGACTGCACGACGTCGGCCGTCGCCGACGCGCTCGCGGTGCCGTGTGACGACGGTGTGCCGTGTACGACGGGGGCTCGCTGCGCTGGGGGCGTCTGCACCCAAGGGGTACCCACCTGCGTCGCGCCGCTCGGCGGCTGTCAGGTCGCGTTTTGCAACGCGGAGGGCGACTGCGAGCTCTCGGACGCGCCGGATGGGACGGCCTGCGTGGGGCCCGACCCGTGCACCAAGGGCCAGGTCTGCGAGAGCGGTACCTGTACCGGCGGCGTCCCGAAGTGCACCGAACACCCCTCGCCCTGTATCGAGACGACGTGTGATCCGGGCGACGGCGGCTGTTTGAACAGCGCGCTCTCGGGGCCGTGCGACGATGGGAACGTCTGCACGACCGACGACGCGTGCGGCGCGGGCCTCTGCCGCGGGCAGCCCGTCGTCTGTCCCAGCGACGATCCCCCGTGCGCGCCCGTGCTGTGCGACGGCTTCACCGGGAGCTGCGTCCCTGAGATCGTAGCGACGGGGACGCCCTGCGACGACGGGATGCCGTGTACGGTCCTCGATCGCTGCTCCGGTGGAGAGTGTACGGGGCCTCCCGCGTGCCCCGACGACGGCTCCTCGTGCACGGTCGAATCCTGCGATGGCCTGACAGCCGCGTGTTCGTCGGTGACGTTGCCCGACGACGCGGACTGTGATGACGGGGACCCCTGTACGGGCCTCGGTTCGTGTGTCGAAGGACAGTGCGCCAAGGGGCCGGTAGCGCCGTGCCCCGATGACGGCTCGGCCTGCACCTTCGAGACCTGCGCCGCGGCGGCCGGCGGCTGCCTTAGCGTCCCGGTCCCGGACGGCGCCGGTTGCGACGATGGTGACGCGTGCACCGTCGGGGAGTCCTGCAGTGGCGGCACCTGCGACGGCGGCTCGGCGCGACTCTGCCCCGGCGACTCCGCGGCGTGCCGTGTGGGCGTCTGCGACGCCGCGACCGGTTGTAGTCTCGCCGCGGCCGACGACGGCGACGCCTGTGACGACGGCGAGCCCTGCACGACGAGCGACGCCTGCGCCGCTGGCGAGTGCGGCGGTGTCCCTGCCACCTGCCCCTCGCCCGGGCCCTGCGCGACGGTCGCCTGCGTCCCGGGTGTGGGGTGCGTCGTGTCGCCACGCGCGCTCGAGGCCGCCTGCGACGACGGCGACGCGTGCACCTCGGGCGAACGGTGCCTGAATGGGACTGGGCCGGGCGGCCGCGACTGCATCCCGGTCGAGACCGTGACCTGTCCCGCGACGGGGCTCGCGTGCGTCGATTCCGCCTGCGATCCCGCGGCGGGCGTCTGTGTCACCCAGCCGGCGACGACGGGTCGGCCTTGCGACGACGGGTCGCCCTGCACGAGCGCCGACGCCTGCGACGGCGGGGAGTGCCTCGGGACACCGCGCGTGTGTCCGCCCGGCGCGCCGTGCGACGAGGTCGCGTGCGATCCCAGCAGCGGCACTTGCATCACGACGCCGAAGCCCGAAGGCGGCCTGTGTGACGACGGGGCGCCCTGCCGGATCGCCGGACGCTGCAACGCGGGCGTCTGCTCCTCATCGGAGACGGTCTGCGCGAGCGACGGCGACCCTTGTACGGTCGAGCGTTGTGACGTCACGACGGGGCTCTGCGGGGCGACGCCCGCGCCGGAAGCGACGCCCTGCGACGACGGCGATCCCTGCACCACGACGTCCAGCTGCACGGCCGGGGCCTGCGCCGGGGAGCCGGACACCGCCTGCCCACCCGACGGCGACGTCTGCACGGCCGACGCCTGTGTCCCCGGGCTCGGCTGCGCCTATCTCCCGGCCCCCACGGGGCCCTGCGACGACGGCTCGGTGTGTACGACGGGCGATGTGTGCACCGGGCTCGGGCCGGGGTGTGTCGGCACGCCCGTCACGTGCCCACCCGGGCTTGCGTCGTGCGAACGCGCGGCCTGTGATCCGGTCCTCGGCTGCACGGTGGTGACCGACGTCGACGGCGCGTTCTGTGACGACGGTAACCCGTGCAGCATGGACGACCGGTGTACGTCGGGCGCTTGCGTCGGCGCTCCACTCGCGTGTGATCCCACGACGGCGACATGCCGCGTTGCGATCTGCGACGCCGCTACCGGCGCCTGTACCGTCGCGCCTTCGGACGTCGGCAGCCCCTGCGACGACGGCAAAGCTTGTACGACGACGCAAGCGTGCAACGAGGACGGCGACTGTGAAGGTGTTCCCGTGATCTGTGCGCCGGACGGCGTGTGTCGCGTGGGCGTGTGCCTCGAGCCCTCGGGGCAGTGCACCACGGGCCCCGCGCCGAATGGCAGCGCCTGTGACGACGGGCTCCCGTGCCAGATCGAGGACCGATGCCTGCTCGGCCACTGTAGTCCGGGTGTACGCCCCGCATGCACCCCATCGGCTCCCTGCCGCACGGTCGCGTGTGATCCAACGAGCGGCTCCTGTTCGGAGTCCGTCTCCGCCGACGGCGTCGCGTGTACCGACGACGATCTCTGTACCGACAGCGACCAATGCGTCAGCGCCACGTGTATCGGCGCCCCCGTGCTCTGCGACGACGGGCTCGCCTGCACCCTCGATCTCTGTGACGCTGCGAGCGGGTGCGTTCACGCCGACCTCGACGGCGAGCCGTGCGACGACGGCGACGCCTGTACGGTAGACACGCGATGCCAGGATGGCGCGTGTACTGGCGCGCCACGTTGCCTCGCCTCGGGACCTTGCCGTGTTCCCGCGTGCGCGAACGACGGCACCTGTTCGGAGGTGACGGCCGAAGACGGCAGCGCGTGCGACGACGGTGACACGTGTACCGGCGATGGCACCTGCTCGGCCGGTGGCTGCGTGGCGAGCCCGATCGTGTGCCCATACCCCGGCGCCGATTGCCTCGTCGCGACCTGTCTGCCGCTCGTGGGTTGCGTCGCCAGCGCCGCAGCAGACGGCGTTCCCTGCGCCGACGACCCGTGCGCGACCGGGACTCTCTGCGACGGCGGCCTGTGCGCTGGTGGGACCCCGCTCGCTTGTCCATCCGGGGGACCCTGTCAGATCGCGACCTGCACCGCCGAGTCCGGCTGCCGCGTCGACCCCGCGCCCGGTTCGCCCGAATGCGACGACGGCGACGCCTGTACGGACGACGATCGCTGCACCTCGGGGGCATGCACCGGCGACACGATCGCGTGTCCCGCCCCGCCGCGATGCCATCTGAGCGTGTGTACGCCCGCGGGTGGATGCACGACCGTGCCCCAGCTCGACGGGGCGGCGTGTGACGACGGCGACGGGTGTACCCTCGACGACATCTGCGCCGCCGGGGCCTGTCAGGCGGGCTCGCCGAAGGTCTGTGCCGGCTCCGTCTGTACGCCCGAGTCCTGCGACCCGGCCACCGGGACCTGCCAGGCGTCGCCCTCGCCGAACGGGACCCCGTGCGACGATGGCGATCCGTGTTCAGCGACATCGGCGTGCCTGAGCGGCCAGTGCGCGATGGCGTCCTCCGTCCAATGCCCAGGGACCGGCGACCCCTGCCGCGTCCCCGCCTGCACGCCAGGAGTGGGCTGTACGGTCGTGGGCGCCCCGGCGGGCACGCCGTGTAACGACGACAGCGCCTGCACCGAGGCCGACGCCTGCGACGGCGGCCTCTGCGTCGGTGTCAGCGCCGTCGTGTGCCCCTCCGCGACCGGGTGTCTCGCGTCGGTCTGCTCTCCCGAGTCCGGACTCTGTCAGCCCGTCCTCCGGTCGCCCGGAGCGCCCTGCGACGACGGCGACACGTGTCTCGCTGGCGAGCGTTGCGACGACGCCGGAAGCTGCATCGGCGGCCAGGATCGATGCTGCGACGACCCGCTCGTGTGTAGCGACGAGACCTGCCCCGGCGGCGTGTGCTCCGGCATCGACGAGCGCTTGGTGGTGCTCGGCGCTGACGGCGTCGTCGAGATCCTCGGTCCGGGCTTCGCCGCCATCGACGACGCGATCCCGATCGCCGGGGTCGCGGACATCGCCGCCTCGAGAGCGAAGCTCGTGACCGTCGCTCTCCCGGCACCCGGGAGCCCTCTCGCGACGGTGACGATGCGCGATGCCCTCGGGTCCAGCATGTGGGGGACGGCGCCACTGCCGCTCGCTGGAGGCGAGCCGGCGTTCTTGGGCGACGACGTCGTCGTGCTCGCGACCGACGGTGTGTTGCATCGATTCGCCGGCCTGTCGGGTGAGGTCCTTGGGAGCGTGGTGCTCGACCGCCCGTCGCGTGGTCGCCCCATCGCCGGCATTCGGTCGCCGCGAGTCTTCATCCCCACGGCGAGTGGGACGCTGATGGTGGTTCATGCGGCGCTCGACGGCGAGCTCACCTTCATCGACGTGGCCCACGGAGCGGCGCTCTCCGGGGGCGGGCTCGACGTCTCGAGTGACGTGCTGCTCCTCATCGGGCCGACGTCGCTGCGTTACGCGCGCGCCTCGGACGGCGATGCGCTCGGTCATCGTCCCCTCACCGTGGACGCGATCGCGGACGCGCCCCTGGCCGGCGTCGTCGTCGCGACGTCTTCAGCTCAGTTGCTCAGCGTCGACAGCATGACGGCGCCAGCGCAGGTGCTCGCGACGCTGCCGACTCGCGCTCGTGCGCTGGTGCATCTGACCGACGCCATCGTGGTCCTCGGCACGGACGCGCTTCGGCGATACGCGGGGGGCACCACCCTCGTGGCGGAGCGCACCGGTGACTGGCGGCGCCTCATGCGCTTCGACTTCGTCTTCTCCCCGTGACAGGCGTGGCGTTCCCGCGATAATCGCCGCCTGCTTCGAGGAGCCGACCATGAGACACCCTCCCTCCTTTCGATTCGCGGCCTCGCGCCTGTCACGCACCGGCGCCGCTCTGGCCCTCGCGATCGGGCTCGGCACCGGCTGCGCCGAAGACGAGGCCCAGACGCCAGGGACCGACACCACCTCGGTGGACGCAACGGTGGGTGACGTCTCCGGCGTCGGAGACGTCGCGGATCCTGTTGACGTGTCGGACGGTGGCGCAGACACGGCCGTCGCCGATCCGCTCGCGGAGGCAGGCTTCCCGCTGGTCATCAGCGATGGCGGCTTCACGCTCGGGCCCCTCAGCTCGGTACAGGGCGGTGGCGGCGCTTACGAAGCACCTTTCTCGGCGCGTACGGGCACCGAGACCGTGAAGTTCATCCTCGGGTTTTACACATTCGAAGAGGAGGTCGGTGGTTGGACCCGGGGGAGCCTCGCGGACGGGGGCGCCGCGACCAACGGCTTCGCCGCGACGGTCACCGCCGAAGGGGAGGGCATGGTCGCGCTCGACGTGACGTCACCCGGCGGTGTGAACCGAACCTCTATCGCCTTCCAGTGCAAGCCCACGTGGCGTTTCCTCGGCCTCGGCGCGCAGACGCCCGCGATGGAACACCGCGGTGCGCGTGTGCCCATCTGGGTGACCGAACAGGGGGTCGGGCAGCAGAAAGACCTCCCGGAGAACGAGTTCAACATCTCCTTCAAGGGGCATTGGTACGACTCCTACTTCCCGGTGCCTTTCCTGCTCGTCGTCGACGAAGCGACCGGCGAGACCTTCGGTATCCTCGCGGACGGCACGGAACGCATGGTGTTCGAGCTCTGTTCGGCGCGCGACAACGCGTTTCGCATCGAGCGATGGGCCGGGTCGCTACGCCTGACCTTCTTCCGAGGCCCGAGCCCCGTCGAGGTCGTCAAACGGGCCGTCGCGGTGCTCGGCAAACCGCCGATGCCGCCCGCGTGGTCCTTCTTGCCGTGGATCGCGGTCAAGGGAGGACCGGCAGCGATCGAGGAGAAGCTCGACGTCCTCGCGACGGCGGCGGTCCCGGCGGCGGCGATCTGGTCTGAGGACTGGCTCGGCGAGGAGATCAGCGCCATCACCGGCTTCAACATCAAGTACCACTGGGAGTGGGATCCCGAGTACTTCCTAGACCTTCCGGGCCTCACTGCCGACCTCCACGCGGACGACCTCCGCTTCCTCGGCTACTTCAACCCCTTCATCACGACCGACTTCCGGGAGTGGCAGGAGGCGCTCGACGGGGGCTTCTTGCCGAAGAAGCCCGACGGCGAGCCCTACGACTTCCCCGTGCTGACGAACGAAGGCAGCATCGTCGATCTCACCTCCGAGGCGGCGCGACAGTGGCTGCTCGGCTACATGCAGACGGCGCGCGAGCTGGGCCTCGACGGCTGGATGGCGGACTACGCCGAGTGGGTCCCTTACGACGCCACCTTCGCCGATGGTCGCACCGGCGCTACGGTGTCGTCCGACTACCCACGACTCTGGCAGGACGTCAATAGTCAGGCCTGCCCGCCCACGGATTGTGTCTTCTTCGTGCGGTCCGGGTTCACCGGCTCGTCGGCGCTCGCGACGGCGGCGTGGGGTGGGGACCAGAACACCAACTTCGGCGAAGACGACGGTCTGCCGACAGCCGTGCGTATCGGCGTCGGGCTCGGTCTCGCCGGGGTTGGCTTCTACGGCAGCGACATCGCGGGCTACACGAGCGCCGCCGGGGTGCAGCCGTCGGACCAGGAACTCTACTTCCGCTGGACGCAGCTCGGCGCGTGGTCGCCGATCATGCGCACCCACGAGGGGAACGCCGGCCCGAAGAACCACCAGTTCGACACGAACCCCGAGACGCTGGCGCACTTCAAAGCGTACGCCGACGTCCACACCCGTCTCTACCCCTATCTCCGCGGACTCATGGCGGAAGCGACCGAGTCGGGCCTCACGCCGATCCGGCATCCGGCGCTCCACGAGCCGACGGCCGGCACGCTGGCGTCTACCGACACCTACCTGCTCGGCGAGCGCGTCCTGGTGGCGCCGGTCGTGGTGAAGGGAGCGACGACCCGCACGCTGGCGCTCCCGCCGGGCACCTGGGTCGACCTGCGGGACGGCGAGCGCTACGGGGGCGGCACCACCATCACCGTCGATGCGCCCGTCGACGAGATCCCGGTCTTCCTCGGCGAGGGCGCGGTATTGCCCATGTTGCCGCAGACGGTCCTGCGGCCGGCCCTGGCGGCGACAGCCGAGTCGGGCGCGCTGGAGGTCCACGCCGTCGCCGGGCGCGACGGGCGCTTCAGGCTCGCCACCGGGGTGGAGTTTACGATGACGAGCGCGTCGGCGACCGACCCCGGCCCGCTCGGCCTGCCCGCGTGCGATGGGGACGCGCGGCCTTGCAGCGACCGCGTGGCGAATGTGCGCCGTTATCGCGTGGTGTCGGGCGCTGCGCTCGAAGGGGAGGGCTTCGCCTTCGTTCGCACCGCAGAGGTCCCCGTCGACTTCGACGTCCTCTTGCGAGTGGCTCCCTAGGAGTCCGATGTTTTTCGGACCGAGCAGGCCGAAGCGGTTCCCCAAGGGAGCAAGGAGGATGTCGAGTGACGCCCAGTGGGTAGCCCCGGCTACGTGAGGACGTATCGCAGACATCTGACGCCGCTCCCGTGGGGAAGCGCGAAGGCATGCGACGGGAGAAAAACAGCGGCCTAGAACTGGAAGTAGATGAAGGGCGACGCGTCGAGCGGCGCGAACATCGCCACCAGAAAGAGCAGGGCCATCAGCGACGCAAGCGGTACCCAATCAAAAGGCTCTTTGGCAGGCAGGAAGGTCACTACGCGACTCCGGGCAGCCATGAACGCGTGCCAGATGATCATGGCGACGACCAGGATCATGACTTGGGGCTTCAGCCAGGTCATCCCGTCTTGGCCGAAGAGGCCCATGAAGTACGTCCGCGTGATCTCGAAGGTACCGGCTCGGAACGGGATCCAGAGCAGCATCACGAAGAGCAGGGTCACGGCCCACATGAGGCCGGCGTAGAGGATGTTCTCGCGGGGCATCGGGACGCGACGCGACCAGTGTTTGTGCACGACGAGGGCGATGCCGTTCGCGGTGCCCCAGATGACGAAGTTCCACCCCGCGCCGTGCCAGAGGCCGCCTAAGAACATGGTCAGGACCAGGTTGATGTCGGTGCGGAGCGGGCCCTTCCGGTTCCCGCCGAGCGAGATGTAGAGGTAGTCCCGCAGCCAGAACGAGAGGCTCATGTGCCAGCGTCGCCAGAACTCGGTGATGGAGCGCGACAGGTAGGGGGTGCGGAAGTTCTCGACGAGGTCGAAGCCCAGCGCCTTGGCGCTGCCGATGGCCATGAGCGAATACCCGGAGAAGTCGCAGAAGATCTGCAGGGTGTAGCCGGCGAGGCCGAGCCAGAGTGTCGGCGCGTCCCAGAGCTCGGGCTCTTTGAAGATCGGGTCCACGAAGCCGGCCAGGCTGTCGGCCACCAGCGACTTCTGCACGAGCCCGAGCACGAAGACCTGAAGGCCCCACTTCATGTTCTCGGTAGTGACCCGAATCGGGTTTCTGAGCTGCGGCAAGAACTCGACGGCGCGCACGATGGGGCCCGCCACGAGCTGCGGGAAGAAGGTCACGAAGAGCAAGAACTCGAGGCGGTCTTCGCACACCGGGATCTCGCGCCGGTAGATGTCGATGACGTAGCTCATCGTCTGAAAGACGAAGAAGGAGATGCCTGCCGGCAGGAGGATGTCGAGTATAGGGGCCGACAGCCCGAAGGCGTCCGCAAAGGATTGGATGAAGAAGTTCGTGTACTTGAAGTAGGCGAGGGCGCCGAGGTCGAAGGCGACCGAGATGGCGAGGAGCCGCTTACGCTTCCCCGCATCCGTCTCGCGGGCGAGGATGCGCCCGAACTCGAAGGACCACGCTGCCGATCCGATGATCAGGAGCAGGAACCACCAGTTCCACCAGCCGTAGAAGACGAGGCTCGCGAGGGTGAGGACCCACTGCTTGGGACGTTCGTCCCGAATCTTCACCATGGCGAAGACGACGAGCAGGAAGAAGATGACGAAGGTGAGTGACGAGAAGATCACGGGAGCCCCAGAGTAGCACCGTCAGCGGGAAGCGTTATGATTCGGCCCCACTCCAGGGAGGCCCTCCGTGCGCGTGTCACTATCGTCCCGATCCCTCTCTTCCTTGACCTCCCGTTTCGCACTGTCGGTCGCGACGGTCGGTCTCGTCGCCGTTCAGTCGTGCAGCGAGGAGGACGCGGCTGCGTCCGCCGATACCGGGGCCACGGACGGCAGTGACACCACAGACGGCAGTGACACCACAGACGGCAGTGACGCCACAGACGGCAGTGACACCACGGACGCCAGTGACGCCACAGACGGAAGCGACGCGACGGACGGTAGCGACGCGACGGATGGCCCCGATGGCACCGACGCGAGCGATGGCACCGACGCCAGCGACGGGCTCGTCCCGCCGGGGTGCAATCCGATCGGCTGGGATCGCGATTGCATGCTCCCGTACCCGTCGGACATCTGGCTTGAGGACGACGCGTCGACGCCGTCCGGCAAGCGGGTGATTCTGCCTGACGCCGTGCTCCCAACTGACGAGAACGACACGCCGATCGACTTCACCGGCCCTTGGAAAGACGACGGCTTCCCACTCTCGCCGACGTTGCTCGCGCTGTTCCCCGAGGGCATCGATCCGAAGGGGCTGGTGCCTTATGGCGCGGACCTGTCGGCGTCTACGGCGCCGGACAGCGAGACCCTCATCATCGACGCGGAGACCGGCGAGCGGATCCTGCATGTCGCCGAAGTCGACGCCCGCGCCGCGAGTGACGCGCTGCGGGCGCTCATCCTCCGGCCCCAAGTGCGGCTGGTGCCGAAGCGGCGTTACGTCGTCGGCATTCGTGGGCTCGTCACCAAAGCCGGTGCGCCCGTGACGCCGCCGCCGGGTTTCGAGCAGCTTCGCAACGGCAGTCCGAAGACGGACGGCGCGCTCATCGCGCTCTCTCCACACTTCAATGAGGAGGTCTTCCCGGTCCTCGAAGCGGCCGGCGTCGATCGCACGACCTTGCAGCTCGCGTGGGATTTCACGACGCGCAGCGAGGAGAACGCGACCGGCGACATGCTCCGGGTGCGCGCTCTCGCGACCGACGTGTGGAAGACGACGCCCCCGAAGGTCACCGTCACCGAGGTCAAGACGGCCGACCTCCCGAGCGAGACGGCGATGGAGATCCACGGGACGATTCAAGTGCCGCGCTTCGTCGACAAGGACGTCGCCGGCGCGCGGCTCGTCCGTGGTGACGACGGCCAGGTCATTCAGAACGGGACCGCGGAGGCGCCCTTCGTGGTGGTGGTCCCGACGTCCGTCACCGACGGCACCTTCGAGGGGCCGGTGAGGGCACTGCAGTTCGGCCATGGCTTCTTCGGCGACCTCGGTGAGGTCACCGGGAGCTTTGTCCGCGGCTTTGCGAACGAGAAGGGCTTCATCGTCTTCGGGGTCGAGTGGTGGGGCATGGATCAGTACGACCAAGGCATCGTCGCCGACCGGCTCATCAACGCGCCCCGAGAGACCATGCTCTTCGTGGAGAGAGTTCACCAGGGCATGGTCAATCAGCTCGCGCTCACCGAAGCGATCCAGTCTGCGACTGGCTTCGCGGCCGTCCCGGAGCTGCAGAAGGACGGCGCGCCACTCTTCGACCCCACGGCGACGTATTACTACGGCATCAGCCAAGGCCACATCCTCGGCGGCACCTTCCTCGCGCTGTCGTCCAAGATTCAAGCGGGTGCGCTCAGTGTGGGCGGCGCGGGCTTCTCCCATATGATGATGCGCTCAACCAACTTCGTGCAATTCTTGGCGATATTGAACCTTCACGCAAGCGACCCGATCGAGCAGACCAAGTTCATCGCGCTCACTCAGCACGTCTGTGACCGCTTTGATCCACTGACGTATGCGCCGATGGTCTTCGACGCGCCTCTCGAACCCAAGCCGGACGGTTTCCGAGTTCTCATGCAGACCGGCATCGGCGATCCGCAGGTCCCGAACATGACGGCCCGCCTGCACGCACGCGCGCTCGGCCTACCGCTCATTACACCCACGCTCGAGACGCCCACCGCGCTCCAGACGTCGGCGGCGCCGCAGCCGTCGGGCTTCGTCGAGTTCGACTTCGGCGTCGAGTCGCCTCGGCCGGGAGACTTTCCGAACCTTCAGGTGCCTTCCGACGATCCCGTGCACGAGGGCGTGCGCCGGTCGGTCGCCGGTAAGGCGCAGATCGACGCGTTCTTCACGCCCGGCGGCGTCGTGACGTCCACCTGCGACGGGATCTGCGATCCAGAGTGAGGCCGGTCGAACCCGCTCACGGAGACGCGTCGCACGTCGTCTCGCCGTTCAAAGACCAGGAGCCCGGCGGGCTGAGGGGCTTCCTGCACCGCCACCACGACAAGCTCTGGTGGCTGCACTCATTCTACGCCCTCGGTCTCGGCGTCCTCATCATGTTCTTCGCCCAGAAGGGCTATGAGCAGGCGAAGTGGCTCCTCGCGACCGTGCTTGGGCTCTGGTTCGTTATCGTCCTCTTCTACCGGATCTTCGGCGCCGCCCCGACCCCGCCGCCGAAGGAGGCCAAGGTACACGCCCGAATCGGCTTCTTCGTGATGACCTACGTCATGAAGAACCTCTACCAGGGCATGCTCTTCTTCCTGCTGCCCTTCTACTGGCGCTCGACGACCTTCGGCTCCCCGAACCAGTGGTTTCTCCTCTCGCTCTCGATCTTGGCCGTCTTGGCGACGCTCGACGTGGTCTTCGATCGCTACCTGATGCGTTACCGAGTCCTGTCGGCCGCCTACTTCTTTGTGACCCTCTTCTCGGCCGTGAACTTAGCCTTGCCGGCCTTCGCGCCGGCGCTCGGTCCGCGTGCGTCGCTGGTCATCGCCAGCTTCCTCGGCCTCGTCGGCTACCTCTCGCTGCACCTGCGAGCCGCGGCGCTGCGCGTGCGCGACCTTCGCCTCAAGATCCTGCTCTTGTCGGCGCTCGCGGTCGGCCTCTCCGTTTTGGCGTCACCGGTGATCCCGCCGGTCCCCTACTACATCCTGCCCCGCAGTGGCATCGGGCCGTCCATCGTCAATGGCCACGCCTTGTCGGCTAGTTATGACCTCATCCATGAGTCGGAGCTGCGCGATCTGGTCGCGCTCACGTCGGTGATGAGCCCGAGCCAAGAGCTCGAGGGCTTCCGGCACGTCTGGCGCCGTGATGGCCGCCTCTTCCGCGAGCTCACGCCGGGCCTCGGCTGGCACTCGAGCCAGCCCAACGCGGTCTTCCTCACGAGCCGCATCGCACGGAAGGATCTGCCGAAGAATCCGGCGGGCGAGTGGACGGTCGACGTCGTGACCTCCGACGACCGCGTGGTCGGCAGCGTCCGCTGTACCGTCTTTCAGTGAGTGGGCAGCGACCGGACGGGCCGCACGGTCCGGCTAGCTGGGCTTGACGCTGAAGAAGCCCTTGAGGGAGCTCTTGCGCTCCTTGGCGGCGTGGCGCTTCGAGAGCTCCGAGGCGACGCGTCCAGCGATCTCGCTGTAGACGCGGGCCTGATTGCCGCCCGGGTCGGCGATGGCGATGAGCTCGCCGCGATCGGCGGCGGGCCCGACCTGCATGTCGAGCGGCAGGCTGCCGAGCACCTCGAGGTTGTGCTCGGCCGCGTGGGCGGCGGTGCGGCCGGCGCCGAAGACGTGGTAGGCCTTGCCATTGTCCGGGCAGAGGAAGAAGGACATGTTCTCGACGAGGCCGAGCATCGGCACGCGGGTCATCTCGAACATCTTGATGGCGCGGCGCACGTCCGCGAAGGCCACGTCCTGCG
>JADMJS010000525.1 GCA_018780435.1 Myxococcales bacterium | reverse complement strand
GAGCTGATGGGCGCCTCGATGAAGTTCTGCGGGACGTCGTGGTCGTGTTCGTCGAGGTCGAGCGTGCCGTCGGCGAGCTGGATGATCTTTGACTTGAAGGCCTCGAACTGTTGCTTCACGGCTTCGTTCTTGCGGACGGTCTTCTCGTCGAAGGTGCCGAGCTTCTCTTTGTAGATGAGCTTGTCGAGCTCGGACTGGAAGGCCGCCCAAGACTGCGGGCCCTGGCTATAGGCGGCGCGGCCCTGCTTGCCGAGCTTCTGCGTGATGGCCGAGCGCTTCTGGTTCTCGCGCAGATCTTTGAGCGAGAGCGAGGTGCGGAAGACGCGGTTTCGGTTCGAGGCGGCGTAGGTGACCCACATCAGGAAGTGGATGGGGTGGAAGTGGTAGACGCGGCCGTCCCAGCCGTCTTTGGTGAGGCCGATGCCCTTGGCCACGTCTTCGGTGAGCCAGACGAAAGGCAGGAAGCGCCGGATCTCCTTGGAGAAGAGGCCCGGGGAGTCGACGTAGCGCCGGAAGTCGGAGGCGGCCGTCTCTTTGGCCCAGGGGTTGCCACCGAGGATGGACTGCACCCAGTCGACTTTGTCGCTCCATTCGGACACGTGGTAGGTGATGGAGCGCCGGAGCTGCTCGCGGTAGGCTTCGGTGAGGTCCGACGCGGCCACCTTGCCCGTCCGTTTGTTCATCTCCGGCTCCCGCGCGAAGAACTCCAGGATCGACTCGCCCGAGATCTGTTCGTTCGCCCAGAGCTTCACCTTGCGGTACGGCGCGCTCGTGTCAGCCTCGCCCTGCCGGAAGATCATGAGGATGTCTTCGGTCTCGACCGCGAGCGACTTGCCGCGGGAGCGCTGCGGTGTGCGGAAGTGCTCCGCGTTCGCTTCGAGGTCGATGAGGTTCACCATCTTCTCGGACGCGAAGAGCTCGACGTGGACGCCCGACACGAGCGGTGTCTCACCCTCGCCGAGCGTGACCTCGCTCGACACCCCCGGCAGGAGCCCCGTGAACCCGAGCCACTCGCCCGCCGACACCCGCACGCCCTTCCCTTCCGTGAGCAGCAACGCGACCTTGGTCTTGTCCGCGAGCGCACCCGTGCCATTGCCGACCGTGAGGTAAGGCGGTGGCGCCTTCTGCGCCTCGTAGAGCTCCGTCGGGATCTTCTCGGCGACGCCGGGCTGTGACGCCACCGACTCACCACGCTCAAGCGCCGCGTCGAGCGCCTGCCTTTGCGCTTTCAGCTCGGCTTCGAAGGCGTCGAGCGCCTTGTCGACGGCGTCTTTGCCCCCGTCCTTCTTCAGGTTGTCGAGCTCAAAGAGTCGACGCGGCCAGGTCAGCTTCTCGTGCTTCTTGGCGACCGCCTCGGCCGCTTCCTTCGAGAGCCCGTCCTTGGCCTCGGGCACGTCGAAGGGCGAGAGGTGCATATAGAGCGCGAAGAACTCAAGCTTGGTCGTCTTCGGCGTCCCGTCGTCATTGGCGCCGCCGGTGCGATCGGGGATCTCGACCTCGTGGCGCAGCACGATGAAGTTGTTGTGGCCAAGCTCGCGGGCGCTGGGCTCGAAGTGGGCCGCCACGACGGTCCCGTCGAACATCGCCTGCACCGGAAAGGCTTTAGGCGACGCGGGGTTGTCCTGGGGCGGGAAGAGGTGGATCCCGCCGTGCCACGTCTGGTTCGGGCCGATGGGGAAGGTTCCACCCTGCCGCGCTTTCTCGGAGTTACGAGTAATCTCGAAGGCGGCCGCGCGCGCGGCGGCGACGTCTTTGCCCTGCAGGAGGTACTTGTCGTCCCACACGACCGGGAACGAGTTGTACTCGTTCTGCATGCCGGCCAGCACGCGCTCCCAGTCGAAAGCCGGGCCGGGATCCCAGCGACTGTCGCACAAATGCCAGTGTGCCACGAAGCCCTTGAGCTTCTTGATGTCGTCGTCGACCAAGAGCTCTGAGAGGACCTGACCGTCCGGCCCCATCGGGTAGCTCTTGGCGAGGCCGAGCTCGCGCACGAACAGCTTCATCATCAGGATGAGGGACTCGTACTGGATGGGCGAATAACCCCACGTCTTTAGGCGCCCCGTCTGGATCTTTCGTTCCAACGGGCGCTCTTGCTCGTACTTCTCGAGGACGCGCTTCAGCTCGTCCGGCGTGAACTGCGGCATCCCCTTCAGTGCGCGTTGTTCTTCGAGGCTCTCCTTGGCGAGCTTCATGTATTTGGCGCGGAGCTTGTCCGCTGCCTTCTCATCGTCACGGTTGTACTCGGCCGCGATGTTCACGAGCCGGTGGTTCATGTCGATGCCGATGGTGACGTCGTTCGTGTCGCCCGCGTGTGACGTCTTGAACATCACGTCCGCGTATTGATAGATGATTCCATTCCAATTGACACAGAAGTGGGAGGAGAGCGGGTTCGGCTGGTGCGAGATCAGCGCGTCGAAGGTGCCGCGCGCGTGTTTGGTGAGGTCGGTGTGAATGACGCAGAACTGGATGACCTTGCCGAGCTCTTCCATCGTCTTCGGCTTGCCGGCCCGCTCGCGCACTGGGATCGAGGGCAGCCCGCGCCCAACGCCGACCTTGATGAAGTCGAGCGAAGGGTCGTCGACGAAGTTACGCACCCGCTTGAACGCGGCGTTCGAATCCTTCGACAGCGGATAACGCTGACCGAGGATGATGATGTCGTTCGAGAGCCCTTCCTCCCAGGCGCGGCGACGCTCGGTATCGGTGAGCTCGACCTCTTCATCGACGAACGGCGGCATGGCTCCCCTCTCTCGCTTCTAGCTAGTTCGGCTACTTCTTGGGGACCTTCGGCGCGGCCTTCTTGGCTGCGTCGAGGACGCCCTTGCCTGCACCGGCACCGGCTTTCTTGGCCGCGTCTCCGGCGCCCTTGGCGGCCCCTTGCGCCTTCTTCGCCGCGTCTTTGGCGCCCTTGGTGAAGAGCCCGACGATCTTCATGACGAGCGCCTTCAGCATCTTCAGGAAGAGCCACGCGATATAGAGCGCGAGGAGCGAGCCGAGGACGATGATGACCCAATACCAGATGGGGCCGACCTTCATCTTCAGCATTCGGTTCCAGCGCTCGACCTTGGGCCGCCAGCCCGTCGCGAAGGTCGGCGTCTTGAACGCCCATTCCTGCGTCTCGATGACCATGCCCTCGAAGGGCTC
>JADMJS010000120.1:20047-68065 GCA_018780435.1 Myxococcales bacterium | reverse complement strand
CGCCACAAGCGTAACCCACGGCTTCGGGTACGCAGGTCCAACCATTACGACTAGGCGTGGCGGGCGAGCGGCTCACCCACGGTGGGTACTTCTAGCATCGCCTGCTTTCTGGTATGCCGGCGCGATGCGAGCCGAACACCAAAACGTCGCCCGTTCCGAAGTCACCGCCCGCGTCGTCGAGCGGATCGCCGCCGGTGGCCCTCACGCGGTCGCCGAAGCGCTTGCCGACACGCTGTATCACGAGCGAATCCGCCTTCAAGGTTCCCGTTACGAGTGGGAACAAGGCGACGTCGCGTACTGGAAGGCCTTCGGGAAACGCTTCGCGGACAGCGGTGCGTCCGCACAGCGAGAGCTGCTCCATGAAGTCATCGCGCGCTTCACCGCCGAGGTGATGGGGAGCTTCGATCCACGCGTCTATCGCGTCGCGACCAGCGCGCTCCCCCAGGGCCTGAAGCTCCTCATGAACGCGGTCGACCCGCGCCGCATGCTGACGGGGCACGCGGGGCCGTCCGCGGGACTCAGCGACAACGTGGTCCTCCGCGGCGAGACCGAAGCGGTGAGGGCGCTCGCCCAGAAGGGGACCCTCGTCGTGGTCCCGACGCACCTGTCCAACATGGACTCCATCGTCATGGGCTACGCCGCCTACCTGGTCGGACTCCCGCCGCTCCTCTACGGCGCTGGACTGAACCTGTTCACGAACAAGCTCATCGGCTTCTTCATGAACCACCTCGGCGCGTACCGGGTGGACCGCCGAAAGAAGTGCGAGACCTACAAGGAAGTCCTGAAGGAATACGCGACCTTCAGCATGGAGCTCGGCTACCACAACCTCTTCTTCCCGGGCGGCACCCGATCTCGCGGGGGCGGCGTCGAGCGCAAGCTGAAGAAGGGGCTCCTCGGCAGCGCGCTCGCGGCCTACCAAAACAACCTCCGCCAGCGGCGCCGGCAGCCGAACCTCTATGTCGTCCCGGTGACCATCAGCTACGCCCTCGTGCTCGAAGCCCAGACCCTCATCGAGGACTACCTCCAGGACCTCGGCAAGTCGCGCTACATCATCCAAGACGACGAGTTCAGCAGGCCCCGGCGTATCGCCGAGTTCATGCGAGACCTGCTCGCGCTGGACTCGAAGATCTACATCACCTTCGGCGAGCCCCTCGATCCCTTCGGCAACGTCGTTGACTTCCAAGGACGCAGCCTCGATCCACGCGGGCGCATCATCGATCCGTCGAACTACGTCTGCCGTGACGGCGAGGTAGTGGCGGACGCCCAGCGCGACCACGCCTACACGAACGAACTCTCAGCGGCCATCGTGCGGGGCTTCGAGCGCCACAATCGCATTCAGAGCACACACTTGCTCGCGTTCGTCGTTCATGTGCTGATGCGCCGGGCTCACGAAGGCGCCGATCTCTACCGCGTCCTCCGCGAGGGCCTCGGCAAGGCCGGGATCCCGCAGGACGTCGTCATCGGGGCCCTCGATAGGCTCCTCATCGCCGTCCGGCGTCGGGCCGATGCGAAGGGTATCTCGCTGGCCACGGAGGTCGAGGGCAAGTCCGCCGCCGAGGTGCTCGAAGGGGCTCTGCGTTACTTCGCGTCTTACCACAGCCGTCGGGCCGTACACCGAGACGGGACGCGCATCCAGACCGACGATCCCGAGCTCGTCTACTACTACCACAACCGCTTGGCAGGCTACGGACTCGAGTCCGACGTCTGACCACGGCGGCGACCCGATGAGCGCTCAGGTGCCGTCGGTCGCGTCGCTGGCGTCGGTCGCGTCGCTGGCGTCGCTACCATCCGTGGCGTCCGTACCGTCGGTCGCGTCGCTACCGTCGGTCGCGTCGCTACCATCCGTCGCGTCCGTACCGTCCGTCGCGTCGCTACCGTCCGTCCCATCGCCGCTACCTGGCCCCACGGCGATAGGCTCGATGAGCTCGATCGCGCTCGAGGGACCGCCCCGGTCCTCTCCACCCACGACGAGGAGGTTTCGTTGTCCGCTCGCGCTGGCGCCGCCCGCCGCGATGACCGTGGGCGCGCCCCTCGCGATGGTCAGGTTCGAGATCGGTTCGAAGGCCCCGGTCGAGGCGGCGAAACGTTCGATGAGCGACACGGGACGAACACCGCCCGGAGTGGGGGTCAAGCCGCCGACCAGGAGCCACGCTCCGCCGCCAATCTCACGGAGCGAGGACCACTCACGAGGGATGGTGAGCGATGGGAGGATTCGGAAGCCCTCGCGCTCCGGCTCCCACAACTCGACCATGTCGGATGTGGTCGGCGCTTCGGGAAGTCCGAGCTCGGAGAGGTGGAACCCGCGGCGTACTGCGCTGCTGCCGCCGACGACGAGGATGCGATCACCGGGCAGGACCGCGACCGCATGTCCGACACGACCCCGGTGTAGCCAGCTCTTCTCGGGGAGAGTCTGGTGTTTGCCGGTGCGCGTGTCGTAGACCTCGATGGCTCGGGTCGCCAGGTCTTTGTTCGTGTAGTTCTCGTAGCGGCACTCGATCGACGCACCGTCCGCGACGCTCTCGCTCACCTCGCAGATGTGCTCGGTGCACAAGGGGACCGCCTCGTTCGGGTTGCACTTGCAGAGGTTGTTTGCGGCGGGCGTGCACCCCCCGCCGCTCGGCGTGGTGTCGACCCCGCCGCCGATGAAGTAGATGCGGCCATCCCCGAGGAGGACGGCCTCGACCCCGAGCCGTCCCTTGTCGAGCTCCGTGAACTCCTGGATGGTGGCGTTGCTCGGGTCGAAATACCACACGTCGGGTGGGTTCTCGTCGACCTCGGCGTAGAAGCCGTTCTCCTTGTCGTTTTGGGGGATTGCGAGGGTGCGTTCGCCGCCGGCGAGCACGATCTTGCCGTCCAGAAAGGAGCCCGTACCTGCGATGGGCAGCGCGGTCATGAAGGCGCGAGCTTCTGGCAAGGTGGGCCCGTCGTTCCAGGAGCCCGAATCGGGATCGAAGGTCTCGGTCGAGAGGAGCGCCGCGCCTTGACTGCCGAGACCACCCGCCATGAGCACCCGTCCCGCGAGGCTCCCCTCGGCGATGACCGCACCCGCGGCGAACGCCCGCGGCTCCGCGAGGCTACCGACGATACGCGTCGCGCCCGTGAGCGGGTCGATCGCCACGCTCTCCGACGCCGCTCGGATCGGCGCCGAACGCGTCTGCGTCCCGATGTCATAGCCGCCCGCCAACAGGACCTCTCCGGTCGCGAGGAGGAAGGCGCTCCCGCCGGCCCGGAGGACGGGTTGCCCCTCCACCGCGAGATCATTCAGGCGGGAGACCCGGAGCGGCTCGGGTTGTACGTTCAGCACATCGACGCGGTACGACGCGATGCCGTCTCCTTCCTGCCAACGCACCCGGGCGCGAAACTCGCCGGCATCGCGGGTGCGGATCCCGTCCATTCGAATGGACGTGCCGAACGACGTGTCGGTCCAGAGCGCCGTGCCATCGGGACCGACGAAGCTCGCGGCGATCCCGACGAGCGACCCGGATGACCACGCGCGGAAGGAGACCATGGCGTCGCGCGGGAGTGACACGACGATCTCGCGTTCGGCCCCACCGCGGACGCCGATGTCCGTGTGGGTCTCGCCAGCGACGACCGTGGTGTCGACCTGGGCCTCGAGTGCCGTGCTGCACGCGACGCCGGCGGCGAGGAGGAACGGAGCGAGGACCAGAGGTGCATGTCGAAGTCGCATACCCGACTCTATCGTGCAGCCCCGTTCGGTGTCACCTCGCTGGCGTCAGTCGTCGGTACCGGCCACGAGATCGCGCCACGGTGACACCATCTCCTTCCCTCCCATGGTGCCGCTCGGTATGCTGCGCCCATGGGTCGTCTCCTCGTCGCCGCTCTCTTCTTTCTATTGTCCGCTGGATGCGGTGGGGACAGCGTCGTCTCCGGCGCCTTCGCCCGCTTCGAGACGGATCTGACGTTCCCACAAGGTTCCGGGCGTCAGGAGCTCGTCTTCGACGCGCGCACCCGGCCCGAGATCGCTGCGACCGACTTCGCCTGTGGCTACGTGTCCCTCGCGCAGAGCTTCCTAGCCGTGGTCGAGCACGACGGCACCGACGGTGCGCCGTTCACGCTCACCGCGACCATCGTCGACGGCAGCACCGAGACTCAGATGTTCTCGTGGCAGGGGAATCTTCAAGACGGGAGCCGCCAGGTCGCGTTCGAGACCGAAGATAGCGGCTTTCGCATCGACGCCGCCGACGCGCTCGCGACCATCCTGACGCGCGACAACCCGAGCTACACCGTCCGCTTCGACTTCAGCGCGCCGACGTCGCCCGCGAGCGCGACCGTCCGTATCGTTCAGCACCTCGAGTTCGCGGCGGACGCGGCCGAGTGTCCATGAGCGCACCGGACCTCGACCGCTCCCGACGGACCACGTGACCCCCCGTTTTCTCCTGACCCTTGGGCTGGCGACGAGCGCAGTTACGGCGATGGCGACGGACGGCCCGTTGACGCCGTCGGGCGCCGATCCGATCGCGCTGCGGGTCAACCACGCGGCGTTCACCCGCTCGGAGGTCCTCTTGGCGGGCGGCCGTGACGGCCCTGGCCGCGGGGTCGAGCGCCTCGTGCGTCGCGCCCTGCTGCTTCAAGAGGCCCGCGCCCTGAAGATGGAGGCGGGGCTCCCGAGTGATCCCGACCGACGCGCCGACGCCTTCCTCGACGGCTTCTTCGCCACCGAGACCGTGTGTAACGGCTTCCCCGAAGGCGCGCTCGCGCAGCAGTACGCCCGCATGAAGCCTCGATGGGTCCACGGCCCGCTCGTCACGGTGCAGGACCTGCTCTACGTTTGCGGCAGCCCGGGCGATCCGGACGAGCTCGACTGCCGGCGCCGCGCCCACGCGCTCGCCGAGCAGAGCTGGGCACCTATCGCCGCCGAGGTCCGCTCCGTCGACGAGCTCGCTATCCTTCAAGCCGTGCAGGTGAGCCATCCACTCGCGGTGGTCGAACGCACCTTCGAAATGGACGACCGCGACCCCGAGCGCCGCGCGCTGGCCGCGAGTCCCCAGGGGCTCGGCTTTGTGGAGACCGGCCTCTACGGCGCCCGACTTCGCGTCGTCGTGGGGGGTCGGGCAGCCCAGAACCGCGGGCTCGACGACCCGGGCGTGCGGCGCGAAGTGGAAGCGGAGCTCTGTGCGTCCCATCGACAGCGCGCCAAAGACGACTACCTCCGCGGCATCGCGGCGGTCGCGCGCATCGAGATCGTGAAAGACGTGCTGCCGGACCCGGGCGTGGCGCCACCGGCACGACAGGCGCCATGACGACCCAGGCGCCGCCATCGCTCCCGTGCCCGACCTGCCATGGGCGCGCGCTCCTCCAGCCGAGAGGGGCGGCCGGGACGCCGCGCGAGGTGCGCTGTTCCCTCGGCCACCTTGCCGTGGTGAACGACGCCGCCAAGACCTATGGCGCGAAGACGGGGCAGCTCTTCATCGGCGCCGTCTCGGTGATGGCGTGGGCGGCGACGGGCCTAGACGGCCATTGGCGAACGGGCGCGATGACCCTCGGGAGCGCCGTCTTCTTCTGGGCGGCGGTGCGTGTCCACCTGCAGCGGCGTTTCCTCGCCGCGGCCGCGTCGTGACGGAACTTCACGAGGTTTGACATCGAAAGCGCCGAGTGTACCGTGAAGCGGACACCGCGCGTCATCAGCCGGACGAGGAGGGCATCACCATGGGCCAGGCCAACTCACGACTCGGCGACAAGTCGCAAGTCCCTTCGGACGGTCATGGCTGTCCCGCCTGCGCACATTCGTGCATCGGGCCCGCGACGGCCGGCTCCCCGAACGTGAAGATCAACGGCAAACCCGCGCTGCGGGTGGACGATCCTGGCATTCACTCGTCCTGTTGTGGGCCCAACACCTGGAAGGCGATCAAGGGCTCCGGGACCGTCATCATCAATGGGAAAGGCGCGCATCGCTTGAATGACGCCGACCAACATTGTGGTGGTGTCGGCAAGATGGTGGAGGCCAGCCCCAACGTGTACTCGGGCGGCTGACGAGTCCGTGCCCGTCCTCGATCCTGCCATCGCGCCTATCGTCGTCCGAGAGACGACGGAGCAGATCCTCCTCACGCCAGCCGCCGACGACCCACGCCTCGTCGAACCCTATACAAAGCGGGCAGGGGCCCACTTCGCGCTCGGTGACGCCGCGTCCGCCCGGGTGGACCTCGGGGCGGCCGCGCGCGCCGTGATGTCGCAAGGTGGCTCGCGCCTCATCAAGACGCCGGTCGAGCGCGTTCGGACACGCCGCCTCGACCCCCTCCACCTCCTCCTCTGCGAGCCTGAACCGCGGCTGGTCGAGAAGGGCGGGCCGCTCTTCGGCCTCCCGCTCCTCTCCTATTACGCGCGCACGGCGGCGAGTGAGATCGTCAATGAAGTCCGGTCGATGTCATCGGCGTTCCGCAACGGCGCCGTCGAGACACCCGCGGACCTGACGGGCCTCGCGGTCGCCACCTACGCGGGCGCCTTCGGGCTCCTCGCGGCGGGTGACAAGAGCAGCGCGAGGGCGCTCCTGAAGAAGCTCGAGAAGTTCCTCGACGTCGTCCCCGAGTCCGTGGTCCCCGTTCGCGGGGGGCGGCGCTTCTTGTCGGGATGTGCCGCGCTCGCCGCGATCGTCGGGCGGGACGTGTCGCTCTTCCATCAGCAGGCGCGTGACGCGTCCGAGCTTCGTGGTGAGGACGACACGCCCGACCTCATGCTCCTGGGGCTCGTCGGCCTCGCGATGCTGGAGACCCTGCCCGTCGTCGCGGAACAAGTGGTGCCGAAGGAGATCATCGGCGCGGGGCAGACGCATCGGGCGACGGAGGTCGCGCTGGTCGATGCGCTCATCACGGCGTGGGGCACGGTCGACTGACGCGCCACCGAGCGGGCGGCCACCCTGGCCCCCGCCCGGTCACCGTGTCGTCAGTCACAGCACTCGAAGTCGACCTTGCGCCCACCTTGAGAGCAGGCCCCGGCGGCGAGACCGACGACGCGCGCTCGGTGGGCCTTTCGGCAGACCGTCTTGGCGAC
The DNA here is from genome assembly GCA_018780435.1 of Myxococcales bacterium. Taxonomy (GTDB): domain Bacteria; phylum Myxococcota_A; class UBA9042; genus SXOO01. Next base: position 61,060 of record JADMJS010000120.1, on the reverse strand, counting down.
GGCTTGGGCGTCGAGGTCGCTCACGCAGAGATCCTTCCAGTCGAGGCTGCGGCGCTCGCACTTCGGCGCCGGGGCTCCACCACAACACGTCACGGTCGCGCTGATGGATCCGCCCGTCGCACACGACGAGGAGATGATCACCCGGTCGGCGTAGGCGCGCCGGGCCGTGCAGAAGGACTGCGCCTTCTCCTGCCATTCGTCATCGTCCGTGCAGAAGGCGGACGTCAGCTTGGTCTCAAGGCAGGTGTCCTTGTACGCGGGCTTCTTCGGCTCCACCGCGGGCGGCGGCGAGGCCTCCGTGCCGCAACAGGCGACCGACGCGGCGCGCCAATAGCCGTCACCACACGGGGTGTTCACTCCGACCGACTGCAGGTCGCGGCCGATGGCGTTGCAGGAGCCCTTCGCCGCGGCTTGCCAGATGCTGTCCGGAGCGCAGTAGTCCTCGCCGCCGATCTCGATGGACTTGCACAGCTCACCATCGGGGAAGGTCGGGCAACAGGTGAACGAGGCGAAGGAGGTCCGGTTCGGGCCACAGGTATCGTAGGCGTCGAACTTCGAGAGCACGAGGTCTTGTGCCGCACATCGGGCGGCGGCGGCCTGGTGCCAATCGAACGTCGACTTGCATGCATCGGCGCCGCCGAGCAACCCCGCCGCGCACGTGTTGGCCACGTCACTCCCCGTGTTCGGCTCTTCAGACGAGGGCGCATCGCAGCAGGTCACCGTGGCCGCGTCGTAGGTGCCGGCGCCGCAGGAGGCGCCGAGCGTGAAGCCAGAGGCGGAGCGGCCGAGGCCGTCGCAGGCGGCGTCAGCGAGGTCTTCGAGCGCGGCCGGGTCGGCGCAGGCGCCTTCGACGTTCACGTTTCGAACGGCGCACGGAGCGTTGTCTTCGGGGGCTGGTCCCTGGCCCTCCTCGGATCCGGGAGCGGTACAGCACGTGACTTTCGCGTACTGATGGCCGCCGGTACACGCGCCCCCCCAAGCGATGTCGGTGACATTTTCCGGGCCACCACAGGTGACCTTGGCGAGCGTCTTCAGCTCGGCGTCGCTACGGCAGTCCCCCGAACCGACGATCTGGACGGCGCAGTCGAGCGATGGCGGCGGTGCGACTTCGACCTGACCGCAGCAGGAGTATTGCGCCTTCTGCCAGCCGCCGTCGCACTTCCCGGCGTAGCCGATGCTGCCTAGGGACTGGCCTTGTCCGTCGCAGAGCGCCGTCGCTCGCGCCTTGAACGCGTCGACGGACTCGCAGCCCCCGCTCTCGGCGGTGGCCGGGGCGAGCGCGGAGGTGCATTGGAGCTCGAGACCGAGCTCGGATTCGCCTTGTCGATCGATGGCTTCGCCGTCCGGCTGTCCCCCGCTCGCGCAACCGATGGCGGCCAGGAGGGCCGCGGAGGTCGCGCCGGTGCGGAGCGTCGTCAAAGCGCCCGAGATGAGCCGTCCGAACCCGATGGCCGTTACGGTGGTGTCGTGGTGTCGCATGTCTGCCCCTCCTCGTGTGGAGGCGGGCCCGCAGACGGGCGGCGCACCTCCGATGGTGTTCCCCATGGCCGGTGACCGGCTCGTCACCTCCTTCGGGACGTCGTTACGAGGAGTTTCGCGGGGGGCAGTGGATTTGAGAGCGCTAGCGCGGGACGGTCTTGTCGTAGGCAATGAGCGCCTTGACGACGCCTCGGGCGATGATCTCTTGATACTTCGGGTCGATGAGCTTCTTGCCTTCGGAGGCGTGGGACAAGTAGCCGACCTCGAGCACGACGGCGGGCATTCGGGCCTCTTTCAGGACGGCGAAGGCGGCCTGCCTCACCTTCCGTCGTGGGATCTTGGCGACCTTATGGATGGTGTCGAGGAGCGTCCCGGCCAAGATTTCGGAGCGTTCGTGGGACTTGTAGAACGACGCGTCGAGCAGGACCTGATCGATGGACAGCGGCGCCTTCTCGCCCTCGGACTTCGGCTCCGGCGTCGTCGGCGGCTGGGCGCTGGGCGCGTGGGCGTCGGCTTCGCCCCGTTCCTCTCGTTCCACCAGGGACTCGAACTCGGTCACCGCCGCGTCAGGGTCCAGGAAGTACACTTCGAGGCCGTTCGCTTCGGGGTTCTCGCTCGAATTGCAGTGAATCGAGATGAGGAGATCTCCCCCGGCTTCATTGGCGAGGCGTGTCCGCTCGCGGAGCCCGATGCTGGTGTCGCCCCGGCGCGTGAGGGTGACGTTCACATCAGTCGCGTCGCGTAGCTGCCGCTCGATCTCGAGCGCAATGGGGAGGGTGATGTACTTCTCGTAGACCCCGGTCACGCTGGGGGCCCCGGGGTTGGTCCCGCCGTGGCCGGGGTCGAGCACGATGTGCCTAATCTGCTTCAGCTTGGTCTTGGCGAACCCGTCCATCGGGGCTCCGACGACGGACACCAAGGCGACGACAGCGGCGAGGTAAGACGCGGTGTTCATGGCATTGCGCTACGACCCCCCAGCGAGGCTTGCAAGTTTTCGCCTGTGGATTGTTGTGGTAGACGGCACGTCGCGCGACACGCGGGCCCCGCTCCTGCGCCGGAGCGGCGCCGCGTGCGCGCGACCTTCCGACCCGAAAAGGCACAGGACACGACGTCATGGACCAGCAGACCGCCACCCCGAAGTCGTACGAGAACATCCGCGTCGAGCGCATCGGCAACGCCGCGGTCATTACGGTCGCACGCCCGAAGGTGTTGAACGCGCTCGATATTCGTACGCTCACCGAGCTCTACGACGCCTTCGACCGGTGGGGGACCGATCCCGACGTTCGGGGCATCGTCTTGACCGGGGAGGGGCGCGCCTTCGTCGCAGGCGCCGACATCGAACACCTCTCGAAGCTCGGGCCGCTCGAAGCGCACGCCTTCAGTGACGTGGGCGGTAGAACCCTCCGGAAGATCGAGACGGTCCCGCGCCCGGTGATCGCCGCGGTCAACGGCTTTGCGCTCGGTGGTGGCTGCGAGCTCGCGCTGGCCTGCGATGTCATCATCGCGTCGAGCCGCGCCAAGTTCGGCCAGCCCGAGGTGAACCTCGGCGTCATCCCGGGCTTCGGCGGGACCCAGCGCCTGTCGCGGCTCGTCGGCAAGAACCTGGCTCGCTACATGATCTTCACGGGCGACATCTTCGACGCGGAGTGGGCCCACCGTCATCAGCTCGCCGCCGAGGTCGTCGAGCCCGACGCGCTGCTTCCGCGCTGTCTCGCCATCGTCGACAACATCGCCAAGAAGGGCCCGCTGGCCATCGCGAGCGCCAAGCGCGTCATCCAGCGTGGCTACAACCTCGAGCTCGGCACGGCGCTCGAGCTCGAGTCCCTCGCCTTCAGCGAGCTCTTCGCGTCCCGCGACCTGCGTGAGGGCATGGGCGCGTTCCTCGACAAGCGAGCCGCCGACTTCAAGGGCGAATGAACCCGGGGCGACTCGTCCGATCCCTCAGTCGCGCGCGAGCGACGGGCGCTGTCCCGCGAGATCGCGTGAACCGGACAGGACCTTCCGTCAGTTAGACAAGGTGGGACCGGCCGGGCTAGACTACGCCCACGTGGGGCGGGCTCGTGCTCGAGGCCCTGGCGCGTGACGTCCGAAGTCGTTCGGTAAGCTCCCGTCGTCCAGCGCTCCGGTACCCGACCTCCCCCATGATTCCGCGGCACGCAGGGCGCCGCCCGGAGGCTGTCTCATGAGCGCAGCGCCAAACGGAGGAGCAGCACCGCGCAGCGGTGGGCGTTCGTCGTTCGATCCAGCGGACCTCATTGGGCGTGTCTTCGGCGACCGTTATCGAATCGAGTCGGTCGTCGGCAAGGGCGGCATGAGCGTCGTCTTCCGCGCCGAAGACATGAAAGGCAACCGCACCGTCGCGCTGAAGGTCCTGAACGGCGCGGGCGGGGACGACGAACGCCAAGCGCTCCGCTTCAAGCAGGAGGCGCGCGCCTCGAGTCGGCTCACCCACCCGAGCATCATCCGTGTCTACGACTACGGTCAGACCGCCGACGGGCTGCTCTTCATGTCGATGGAGCTGCTCGTCGGGCGCACGCTCGGGCAGTTGGTCAAACAAGCCGGTCCGCTCTCACCCGAACGCGCGTCGCGCATCGTGATGTCCGCGTGTTCGGCGCTAGCCGAGGCGCATCGTCTTGGGATCATTCACCGCGACCTCAAGCCCGACAACATCTTCGTCGTGCGGGAGGCCCGTGGCGACGGTAGCGAAGACGCGGTCAAGCTGCTCGACTTCGGTATCGCGAAGGTGGTCGGCGAAGGCAGCTACGAGACGCTCACGCAGACCGGGTTCATCTGCGGTACGCCGCTCTACATCTCGCCGGAGCAATCGCTGGGGCAAGAGCTCGACGGGCGTAGCGACCTCTATTCCTGTGGCGTCATCCTCTACGAACTCTTGACCGGCAAGACCCCCTTCACAGCCGACACGCCCATCGCCCTCGTCATGAAGCATATTCACAACGAGCCGCCGGCCCTCGAAGTGCAGAACCCGAGCGTGAACGTCCCGGACGGGCTGCGTCAGGTCGTCTTTCGGCTCCTCCACAAGGATCGCAACAAACGTCCACGCTCCTCACAGGAGGTCGTCGAGCAACTACAACGCCTCCTCCCGGCCTGCGCCGGGCTCCGCGCCGCGTCGCGACCGGAAGGAGTGTTGGCGGTCGCGACCGCCTCGTCGACTCCGTCTGCGATGGTCTCGCCCGAGCCCGCTCCTGAGCCGCCTCGCGCCGCGAGCGCTCGCCCGTCTGCGCCGGGGCTTCGGTCGAAGTCCTCGCTCGCGTCCGTGCCGGCCATCAAGACGGCGGCTATGCCGACCCTCGCCGTGCCCGTCGATGATGAACACGACTCGACGCGCGTCCTCGACGTGCGTTCCGTGGACACCTCCCCCGTCGACACCGGCCGGCGCCGAGCCAAGGCCCCGCCGCCCAAGTCGGGGAACGGCCTCCTTTGGGCCAGCGTCGGCGTCGCGGTCCTCGTTGGCGCCGGGATCGTCGCGCTCTTCTCGCAGCTCGAGGGCCAGCCGGAGCCGGCGACCGTCCCCGTGCCGGCACCCGCATCGGCGCCCGCCCGCGCCGAAGCGCCGACGCTTCCCGAGCCGGCGTCGGCTCACTCCGCACGTGCCGAAGCGGCCCCGTCGGTCGCTATGGTCGCTGCGCCCGCGGAATCGGTCGCGATGGACGCGAATGTGGCAGGTGGCGCCGTCGTCGCGGCGGAAGCGCCTCCCGTCGCCGTCGCCCCGGCGTCAGCTCCCGTCGCCGTCGCCCCGGGGTCACCTCCCGGGGAGGTCGCGCCTTCGGCCCCAGCGCCGGCCGAGGTCCTCTCTCCGGCGATCGTCCCGAGCGCCGTCGTCATCGAGGCCGCGCCCACCGAGCTCGATGAGGCGTCGCGGCCGCGATACGAGATCGTGACGGCCCTGTCACCCGCTCAGAAGCCGAAGGTGAAGCGCCCGAAGACGGTGCAGTGGAAGGAGTGACTTTGGCCGCAATTCGTCTCGGACGGGCTCTGACCTTGTTCGTCGTCATCGCCCTCTCGGCCGGCTCCGCCTTCTTCCCGCGCGCCGCGTGGGCCGATGCCCCCGAGAAGGAAGCCAACGCTCGTTATGAAGAGGCCAAGGCGCTGATGAACGACGGCGAGTTCGCCGCCGCCGTCGAGAAGCTCACCGAAGCGCTGGCGCTGTTCAAGCACCCGCTGATCATGAAGAAGCGCGCGGAGGCCTGGGAGAAGCTCGTCGACTTCGAACGGGCCCTCGTCGATTACCGCGAGTACCTCTCGCTCTTGCCGGCGTCGAAGAAGCAAGACCGGCGCGTGGCCTCGGATCGCATCGCTCAGCTTGAAGCGCTCCTCCAGAAGCCCGTCGCGGTGAAGGTCGTCTCCACGCCACCGGGCGTCTTGGTCACTCGCGTTGGCTCGACCGGGGCGCCGGAGCGGACGCCCTTCGAAGCTCAGCTCGTTCCGGGACGCTACACCTTCAAGATCGCCGATCCCCGCTTCGCGAGCGGTGAAGCGACCGTCAGGGTCCTCGCGGGGGCGACCCAAGCGGTCCAGCTCGCCGCGACCGCCCGAACGGGCAGGGTGGTCGTGCGAACGTCACGCCCCACGCTGGAAGGGATCTCGGTGGCGATCGACGCCGAGCCGGTAGACGTGACACCGGGCGAGGTCTCGAGTGGGGTCACGACGCCTCGCGCGCTCGCGGTCGGGCGTCACAATGTGGTGTGCGCCATCCCGGGCTCACCGAACGCGTATGTCGAGTTCGAGGTCTCGGAAGGGCAGACCACGGAGGTCTCCTGTCAGGTCTTCGACAGCGCCAGCAGCGGCTCGTCAGCGAGCGCGTGGGGCTGGACCATGGTCGGCATCGGCACCGCCGGTGTCCTCGCCGGGACGGGGCTGCTCGTGTCGTATGCCCTCGACGTCCAGACGGCCGAGGAGCGCAATCAGGACCTCGTGACCAACAAACACTGGATCGGGGGGACGGCGCTCGGCGTCGGGCTCGTGGTCGGCATCGCCAGCTATTGGGTGTTCACGAGCGACGACGACGCGGCCGGTGCCGAGCGTCAGCCGGGCCTGCCGCTCGCGACGTGGGTCCCGACCGTGGAATGGTCCGAGGACGGCGCTGTGGTCGGGCTCGGGGCGACGTTCTGACGGCGAGGACGCCGTCTATTGAATGATGTCGAGGATGTCCTGATTCAGCCCCTCGTCGCCGACGACCCCGGGCGGGACCTTGCCGCCCCGGGCCTGGTCGATGGTGTCGCCGACCGTGCGCCAGGTCCAGCGAATGAGGCGGGTGCCGAAGTCCGGGTGAGCCTCCGCGTCGACGGTGAGCAGCGATGATTGCCAGCGGGCGGATGTGGGTTCGGTCTTCTTGTCGGGGTCGGACCACGTCATGGACGTCGGGTCGCCGTAGACCTTGTTGAGCTTGGTCAGGAGCTGAACGAAGGGCTGCTTGGACGCGTCGGTCGTCACGAGGCGCCAGAGCGCGCCATTCCGGAAGAAGTAGTAGTCGGTGACCTTGCCGAGGTGCTGGACCGCCATGGCTTCACCGGCGTCGTGCGCGAAGTCGCGAGACACGGCGGACACGTTGTACCCCGTGTTCTGGCCGGTGAACTCGATCCAGGACGTCTTGAACGCGGCGGCGCTCTCGATCACCTGCGCTTTGATGCGGTCCCGCGCATGTTGATCCGGGGTGGACGAGAGCGACGCTCGACTGCCGGTCGTGAGCGCGGCTTCGACCCACGAGCAGACGGTCTGGAAGTCCTGTCCCCACGGGATGAGATCCCAGCGGTCTTCGGAACGGACGGGATCGAGCTTGTCGGGCGCGCCCCTTGGCACGTCGGCCGACGCGGCGCCGGCTCCCGTGAGCCAGGCGGCCAAGAGCACCAGCGTGAAGCGAGCGAACCAGACGTGTTTCATGCGGCGAGCCTAATCAATGGACAGTGCAGAGGCAAGCAAGTCTATTACGCGCTCCCGGTCGGCGATCCGGTTGGAGATCAACGGGATCGTCCGCTATCCTGCTTGCTCGATGTCGCCCGGTTGGGCAAACGTCGCTCGGTACGGACGGGGAGGACGCGATGTCGGACGAGACGACGAATACAGACATGGTCATGGAACCTCCATTCACCCGGCGGCGATTCCTCGGGACCGCCGCCGGTGCCGCCATCGGCTTCTCTGGGGTCCTGGCGCTCGGCCCAGGTAGCCCTCCCGCGGCGCTCGCCGCGCGGTTGCGCGACGAGGGGCGTGGACGCGTGGTCGGGATCGAGCACGCGGGATCGCTTGAGTCCGTACGGAAAGAGGTCCCTGCGGTCGTCGAGTCCATGACGCACGAAGCCGTGAAGGCTCTCACCGGCAAAACGACCGTCGCGCAGGCTTGGCGCGAGCTGGTCGTCCCGACCGACATCGTCGGCATCAAGCTCAACTGCTTGGCCGCGCCGGGCATGTCGACCAGCCCCGCGATGGTGGCGGCGATCGTGGCGGGCCTACGGTCGGTGGGGATTCCGAACGAGCGCATCATCCTCTACGAACAGTACAAGGACCGCCTGCTTGACCGCTCGGGCTTCACTTTGAACGACGACCCCACGAAGGGACCGCTCGTCATGCACCTCGGTGGGCGCGAACCGCTGAGCGACGACGGCCTCCTCGGCTACGAAGCCCAGGCGGTCAAACACGGCGCGGGCGAGAGCTGCTACTCGAACCTCCTCAAGTACTGCACCGCCATCATCAACGCGCCCGTGATCAAGGATCACAACCTCTCGGGCGTGACCGTCGGCATGAAGAACATGACGCACGGCAACATTCACAACCCCCATCACTTCCACGAACACGACTGCAATCCTCAGATCGCGGAGATCTACGCTCACCCGAAGATCCTCGACAAAGTTCGAGTGGTCATCTGTGACGGGCTCCGGGTCCAGTACGACGGGGGGCCGCAGGACGCGCCGCGAGCGCGAGTCGCCCATCATCGCATCTACGCGGCCACCGATCCGGTCGCTATCGATAGCTGGGGGCTCGTGGTGGTGAACGAGCTCCGCGAGAAGCACGGCAAGGCGCCGCTCAGCGAGCGCCATCCGGCAGGCAACTACCTCGTGCGGGCGGCCGAGCTCGGGATCGGGGTCGCCGACCCCAAGACCATCGACATGCAGCTCACGGTGATGCCGGCCTGACCGTCATCGTCGCGGCCGCGTGAGCGCGTCGAGCGCGACCAAGTTCCGGAGCGCCGTCGCGTCGTCGTCCCCACAGATGTCCGCTTCGGGGCTGAAGCCTCGGCACACGCTCGGGTAGTCGGGCGTCCCCCAGAGCACGCACCGGTTCGCCGTGTCGAGGTTCGCGCAGCGGACGCCGGCCGCCTTGCCCATAGGCATGTTCGGGAACGCGCCCACGAGCGAGGGTGCGATGCAACAGGCGCCGCAGCCGATCCGGCACGCGAAGGGGGGCGAGACGCTCTCGGTCAACGGAGGGCGGCCGGCAGGCGCCAGTCGGCGTCATAGAAACCACCGAAGAGGACGGGGCGGTCGATGAGGATGCGCTCGACGTAGCGGGTTGAGACGCGTTCGTCGTAGACGATGAGATCCGGCAGGAAGCGGGGCAGATAGCGCGAGAGCAGGGTGCCGCGTCGGGTGACACCGGCGACGATGACGATGACCTTCGCGGGGTTCCACGGGTTCGGCACGATGGTCTTCACGCCGACGTCGCGGCCTTCGTAGCGCGTCTTGCCGACGACGAGCGCGTCTCTCTCGAAGCTGAGCGGCACCTTCCCGGTGGCGATGGCGGCGGCGAGGACACGATTGCTCGTGGGGTTTCCGTAGAGGACGAGGTTGTCCTCGAGCGCCTTGCCGGTGACCTCGGTGTCGTCTCGGACCGGGAAGGCGATCTCGTGGTCGATGTGGCGCAAATAGCGGCGATCTTCCTCGATGAGCCGCCGGTTGGTGTCGGTCTGTTCGGGGTCGGCGGTGCCGACGACGAAGACGTGAGGTTCGTTCATGACGTCGTCGAGAGGGCCGGACACGCCCGGGCGTTTCCATCCGGTCGGTGGTGCCGAGCTCGACGCTAGCGCCCAGGTCGCGTTCTCGCGGCGAAGATGGACCGTGCCGGCCGCGGGCACCGTGAGCGTCGCCCCGCCGGGGAGCACGAGCGTTACCGGGAACGTGAGCTCGGGGCGGGTCAGGTCGAGGGCGAGGCCGCGCAGGTTGTCGAGCGCCGAGAAGGTGATGCGTCGTCGGTCCGAAGCCACCTTCAGGCGGAAGAAGGCCGCACGGGTGTAGTCGTCGATCCAGCCCACGCGCGCCCAATAGGCCTCCACGTAGCGATAGCTCAGCGTCTTGAACACGATCTCGTCTGGGTTCTTCGGGCGAGTCCAGCGCTTCAGCCACTTCACCAGGGCGCCATCGCCGTAGCTGTATTGCCAGACGTCGTGCGGCAGCTCGGGGATGTCGAGCTCGTAGCGATAACCGAGCGCGTCGTAGCGTTTGGTCATCGCCTTCGCGTGGTTCGGCGCGTCGAAGCGGCCGTGAACGACCTTCATGGGGTTGTGGAAGCCGTTCTCGGCGTAGCTCGTGGCGTCGCGTTGTTCGATGAGGACGGTCTCCCAGGCGGTCTTCGGGTGCTTTCGGACCTGTTGATAGAGCTTCACGGACGAGAAGCCGCCGAGGGGGCCGAGCGCCGCGAAGCGGTCTGGGAAGCGATGGCCGACGTGGTAGGTGCCGAGGCCGCCAAGGGAGAGCCCGGTGAGGTAGACTCGGTCCTCGTCGACCCGGTACTTCTTTTTCATCTCGTCGACGACGCGCAGGACGTCGTCCTCCCCGTAGAACCAGAACGCGCTGTTGTGGTAGCCCCACGCCGTGGCGGTGAGCACCCCGTAGTCGGGCAAGGTCGGCATGTTGCCGCGGATCATCGGTTTTCCGTCGGCTTCGCCCCCTTCCTTGTCCCGGTCCTTCCCGAGCACGCGGCGCAGCGTGTAGTGCGTGCCGCTGCCGATGCCGTGGAGGCCGATGACGAGAGGCCACGCGGTCTTGCCGTCATAACGCGGCGGGACGTGGACGCTGTACGGCTGCAATGCGCCGTCAAAGGGGCTCTGATACGCGCGATAGAAGTCGCCTCGGGCGTCATCGTAGGGGTCGCGTCCCCGTGCGGCGTCCACGCTCCAGCGCTCGAGGATCTCAAGGCGCTCGCCGAGCCACCGCTGGTCGGGAATGTCTTCGACGAGGTTACGCGCGTACTCCTCCCACAGGTACCGGAGGCTCTCGCGGCTCCCAACGGGGACGGTCGAGTGCCGCTTGGCAAGCACGATGTTGCGACCGGCGTTAGCCCATGCCGTGTGGAAGCGCTTCGTGTAGCGGAGGCGTTGCTCCAGCGTCCTCGGGCCGTAGCGTAGGAGGAGGGTGAAGGTCCCGTCCTTCGGGAAGGTGAGCTGCACCTTCTTCGGGGCATCGCCCGCATTGCCGGTCGCGGCCGGACGGCCAGCGGCACCCGCCCAGCTTAGGCTCCACGGGACGGCGCTGCCCGGAGGGGCTGAGCCGCGCGGGGTCACGGAGACCTTGACCTCGAAGCCGTCCGCAGTGGGCTCGAAGGTCAGGCTCGGCCCGCACGCGTCCGCCGCGAGCGCTTCGTAAGGCGGCGCACCCGTGGCGGGCTGCCGCAGGAAGTAGCGGAGACCTCCGCCGATGGGGCCGCTCATCCGGGCCGCGATGCGCCAGAGCTTTCCCGATGACTTGGCGCGCGTCTCCACCGTGAGGAGGTTTCGGCCTGGGGGGATCGTGAGCGGTACGACGTGGTCGTCCCAGAGCGCGAGGTAGGGGCGCGTCCGCGTGGCGATGGCGGTCCCGTTGAGCCAGACGGTGTGGTCGCCGTCGGTGCCGACGTAGAGGTCGCGTTTCAGAGGGCCTGCGGCGTCGTTACGCACCTCGAGTACGAAGAGGGTGGAGCCGCCCTTACGGGGCTTTGCGGCTTTCCCTGCGTCGAGGTAGGGGCCTTCGCCGGCCACGACCCTCGCCGAACCGGCCGGCAGCCCGTCCCCGGCGACCGCGGCGAGGCGTGCCCCGACGTCTCGGGTCGGGACGCCGGTCACTACGGTCCACGTCGTGAGGAAGGCGCCGTCACGGCCCGGGAGGAGCTCGACGGGGAGAGCCCGACTGACGCTCGGGACGAGCGCGGTCAGGAGCATCAGAAGCGAAGTGCGAGTCACCGGCGCCGTATGGCACGGCCTCTCGAACGTTGCAATTCCCTCCGGAACGGGGCATGACGCGCCGATGAGCGCCCGCCCCTGCAAGCCCGATGGGCATCCCTGGATCGTCCCCTACCTGACCCTCCCGAACGTCGAACAGGCGCTCGACTTCTACGGGCGCGCCTTTGCCTTTCGGCCGGCGGTCGTCCTCCACGGCCCGAGCGGCGCGATCGACCACGCCGAGGTCGTCTGGGAAGGGGGGCGGATCATGCTCGGCCCCGAGTCGGAGGAGCACACGGCGCGCGCACCGATGACCTCTCAAGTGCCGTCGCCTATTGCCATCTACGTCTACACGGAGGACGTGGTCCACCGCTACCACACGGCCGTCAAGGAAGGCGCCGAGCCCATCGAAGAGCCGACCGTCATGCCCTGGGGCGATCGGATCGCCATCCTGGCCGATCCATGGGGGTACAAGTGGACCTTCGCGCAGAACCTAGCCGACTTCTACTCGCACGTTGAGGGGCTCGGCACCCGCTGAAGCCCGGTCACTAGTTGGGCGCGATGGCGGACACGAGCTCGGCCTCGATGATCCGGTTGCCTCCCGCTCGCTGTGCTTCGTGCAGCGACCGCGACGCACGTTGGAGTGAGACGCGGGGGTTGAGCTCTCCGAGCTCCGTGGGGGACACGGCGATCGTGAGGTTCGAAGCCACCGTGCCACCGTCGAAGTCGACGTGAAGTTCACCGATGGTCCGCATCATGTTTTGCGCGACTTGAAGTCCGCCGACCGCGTTGGTGGCTGGCAGGATGAGCAGCAGGTGGTCCTGATCGAGTCGAAAGAGTCCGTCGGTCGCACGGCAGGTCGTGCGGGCGGCGCGTAGGCCCGAGCGGACGTAGTGTTCGGCGGCCGCGTTGCTGACGGTGCGCCGCAGCTCGGCGAGCTCGTCGAAGGCCATGAGCAGGATGGTCGTCGGGAGAGAGGTGCGGCTGCCGAATTGGAGCGTACGACGCAGCGAGCGGACCGCTTGTGCGGTGACGGGCTCGCAGAGCGTGTCCTCCTTCGTCATCGCGGTCGTGCGGAAGTTCTGGAGCTTCACGCCGAGAGCGTCGGCGACCGAACCGACCACGTCGAGTCGGTCGTCCTTCGGTGGTTCGGGCGTCGCGATGGCGATGCAGCCCCAATCCTGCGCCCCGCCGTGAAACGGGATGATGACGAGATCGCCGCTAAAGGATGGGACCAATGAGCGGCGCGCCACGCGGAGCCGTTCGAGGAGGTCCGGCCCGAGCTCGAGCGCGCTCCGGACCCCGCCGTAGGTCCCCGACGCCGCGCGGACGATGAAGGAGTGGGGGATGGCTTCGTCGCAGAAGTAGCCGAGGTTCTCGAGGATGACGAAGCCGTGCGGGGAGTTGAGGGTGATCGACGCCATCGTGAGGGCCACTTCGCACGCCTCTTCGGCCGAGCTCGCACCGAGTAAGGAACGCAAGCCGCGGATCGGCGAGGGGCCGAAGGGGAGGGCTTGGAGCTCGGTTGGGGCCAGGAACATCGGGAGGTCTACCTCGATTGCGACTGGTGACAACGGGCCATGGGGGCCGCTCCTGTAGAGGTCTTTTACGTCGGTGGCGAAATTGCGGCCGGGTGGGGCTCGTAGAGACCGACCTCGTTCCCTTCCGGATCGAAGAGGATGACGTGTCGACCGACGTCGCTGAGGCGGTCTTCGCGCACCCATGAGGGCCATTCGGGAGTCATCTCGCCCAGCCGGGCGAGCGCCGCGTCGATGTCGTCCACTCGCCACCCGAGCGCGATGCGTCCGAGCGCGAAGCTCCGAGTCGCGCGGCGACGGGGCATGATCGCGATGGAGAGCTCGCCAATGGTCCCGATGAGGGTGCCGTCCTCATCCTCGAGCAGCTCGACATCGAACAGTTGACGGTAGAAGCGACCCAGTCGCGCCGGATCGTCGGCGCGCAGCATGACGGACGCGATCACAGCCGTGGTCACGGTACGGGATTCCAGACGACGGTGCCCATGTCGGCGCGCATGGCGAGGTAGTCGTCCGTCCACCGGCCGTCCGGGTCACGCACGACGAAGGTTCGTGTTTGCCGGTGTGAGGCGGCCCGCCTCGTTGCGGTCCAAATCGCGATGAGTGGGGGCTGATCGCTTCGAAAGGTGACGTCGAGCCGGTCGATGCACTCGAGGCCAGCGGCCGTGATGGCGGCTTCGGGGCGGGGGTCCCGAGCGGCGTGGCAGAAGACGAACACGCCGTCGTCGTCAAGGACGCGCGCCGCCGCACGACAGTAGTCGAAGACATCGCCGCGGAGCTCGAAGCGGGCGCCGGCCTTCTGAGAGTCCATGGAGATGACGGCCGAGCCGGGCGGCAGGTAGGGCGGACTCCCGGTGACGAGGTCGAAGCGCTGCGCCCCGCCCAAGGCAGGCGCGTCGCGCAAGTCACCGAGCACCGCCGTGACGTGCTCGTCCGCGCCATTGAGCGTGACCGTGCGCCGTGCGAGCGCATGCGAGATGGCTTGCACCTCCACCATCGTCAGATGGGGCGACGTCGCCGTGATCGCCTGGCTCTCTGTTTGGCGTAGTCGCCAGAGCGTCAGGAGGCCTACTGAGCCGATGCCGGCACCGAGGTCGCATAGCCGCATGGCCTCGGGGCGGGCGTGTGCCGCGACCCACGCGGTCATCAGGTCGTCGGTCGAGAAGCGGTGACCGCGGCGACGCTGCACGATGCGCCAGTCGCCGGCGAGGCGATCGATGGAGAGGGGACCGAGGGCCGCTTCGGGGTCGGGGTCGGCCTCGGGCGCAACGGCGACTCGGTGGGTGGGGGCGGTGGATTCGGGAGCCGACATGGCTCGACGCTAGCGGGAACGCCCCGGGCTGTCACCCTCGTCGTGCGGCGCTGCACCGCTGCTTGGCGCCTCCACCTCGTGCTTCACCTCATTCGATCCTCGCTCGGTGGGGCCGCGTCGGGTAGGCTCCCGCGCGATGCGGCGTGCGTCCTCCCAGTTGGTCCCTCTGCTCAGCTTCGCCTGGCTCGCGCTCGTCGCGACGCCAGCGACAGCCCATCACGATCCACTCTCGCGCAGCGAGTGGCGCGTGCACCGAGCGGACGGCGCGGTGGGAGCCACCATCGTCATCACCGGCCAAGATGCGACCACTCTCGCCGGGCTGCGCGACGCGCCGTTGCCACCCCAGGGCGCGGCCGGGGGCGCTCGGGACGAGGCCATTCGGGCGCTCATCCAAGATGCCGTCACCCGAGGGGTTCGTGTCACCAGCGGCGGCGGCGAATGTCAGGCCCGTCCTTTGCGCGTGACGGTGCGGCGCTCCTATGAGGTTGGGATCACCTGGCGCTGCCCGAAGGCGCTCGGCCCCGTGGTCATCGATCTTTCGTTCCTCGCGTCGCTCCCAGCCGAGCACCGCCACACCTTCAACATCGACCTCGGCGACGGCCAGGGCGCTGGGGGTGGGACTCGCCGGGACGCGCTGCTCTCGCCGGAGCAGCACCGTTTTGAGTGGGACTTCAGCCCGACGCCGGGGGCGCCGCCGTCGCCCCGCGCGGAACGCCCCGACCGAGTCGACGTCGAGCTGGTCCCATCGTCACCCGCCCCCGCGCCCTCCGTCGCGCAGACCCTCTGGCTCGGAGCACGCCACATCGCGGGCGGCCTGGACCACCTGCTCTTCATCGTGGCGTTGGTGCTCCTCTCGGGGCGGGCTCGGACGCTCCTCGTCCTCGTCAGCGTATTCACGGTCGCGCATTCATTGACGCTCGCCGCGGGCGTCCTCGGATGGGTGCGGCTCAACGCCGCTATCGTCGAGCCTCTGATCGCCGCGAGCCTCGTCCTGGCCGGGGTCGACGTCGCGCTCCGGGCTCGGAGCGCAGGCGACACCGGCCGCTTCCAGCGCCACACACCCGCGCTCGTCTTCGGGTTCGGCCTGGTGCACGGGCTCGGGCTCGCGGGGGGGCTCGCGGAGCTCGGGCTCGACGGCGGGGCCCTCGCCATGGGGCTCTTCGGCTACAACGTCGGCATCGAGCTCGCCCAGGTGGCGATCGCGGTGCCCCTCTTCGTGCTCTGCCAGCGAATCTCGGAGCGTCGCGACTACGCCGTCATCGTGCTGCGACCGGCGTCCTGGGTCATCGGCCTCTGCGGCGTCCTGTGGACGGTCGAGCGGGTCGTCTCGTGAGCGCGGCACCAGACGACCGCCCCCGCTGGCCCGCACTCACCGTCGCGTTTGGGAGCGCCGTCGTCTTGGGCCTCCTCGGTCCGGTCGTGGCTCGCGCGATCCTTGGTGACCCCCCGCCTCCCGCGGCCCCCACCGACGTCATGGCGCCCGGCGAGCCCGAGTCGCCCGGGCTCGGGCCCACGGTCGCAAGCGCGGTGGACCCGAGCGCGCATGCCGGGGCCGGCCCGCAAGGCGGCGAGGGTGACGGCCCCGAGGGGCGACGCCCTTCGGATGGTCCGGGGCCCGAAGCGCCGGGTGGCGATTCGGCCGATAGCTGGGAGGCCGAGTACTTCCCGGTCGTCCCCTACGAGCCCGAACCACGCCCCGTGACGCTGGCCGATCTGCGTTTCGGTCCTGCGCCGACGACCCCGCCCGCACCGGCAGCGATGATTCGGATCCCAGCGGGATCGACTCGAATTGGCGACGACACCCTCGCGGGTTCGAGGCCGTCGCGCCCATTCGCGGTGCCGGCCTTCGAGATCGACGCGACCGAGGTCACCTGTCACGACTACCAGTCCTTTCTGGTGGCCAAAGGCCTCGAAGGCCCCTGGGTCCCGGACGAGTGGGGCGCTTCCTACCGCTGGACCGGCACGTCCTACCCGCCCGGCGCCGCGTCCCACCCGGTCGTCCTCGTCACGCACGCCGACGCCGAAGCGTACTGCACCCACGTCGGAAAGCGCCTCCCGACCGAGGCCGAGTGGGAACGCGCCGCGCGCGGCGACGCGTCGCTCCGTTACCCGTGGGGTAACGAGTGGGACTCGCTCCGGACCAACGTGGTCTCGCGACGCGCGGGGCCGCTTGTGGACGCCCGGGACTTCGACCGCTTCGCCGCGTCCTTCAGTGCGGCGCCGGGCGCCCTCGATACGAGACCGGTCGGCACGGTCGCAGGCGACGTCTCGGGCTTCGGAGTGCACGATCTCGCGGGTAACGTGTCGGAGTGGGTCGCGGGCACCTTCGGCCCTTATCCCGGCGCGCCACCGAACGATCGCAACGCCTTCGGACGCGGACTCCGCGTCGCGCGAGGCAACGCTTGGGGCAATCGGGACTATTCGAGCCCGATCGCGAACCGTTACCCTCATGAACCGGAGCACCGAGATGTCCTCATCGGCTTCCGATGTGCGCGCTGAACCTATGAAGACCACGAGCCCAATCATCGAGACCCGATCGCACACCCTCCTGGTGGCCCCGGGCTTCCCCGACTATGAGGTGCTCGACGCGGGCGACGGGCTGAAGCTCGAGCGCCTTGGTGACGTGGTCATCAGCCGGCAGTGCGCTCAGGCATTCTGGCCGCGAGCCCTCCCCGAGGGTGAGTGGACACGCGCCCACGCGACCCACTTCCGCACAGACAACGGCCCGGGCGCCTGGACCACGACTCGCAAGGTGCGCCCGGCGTGGCCCATCCGCTGCGGTGATCTCCACTTCGAAATGCGCCTCACCGAGTTCGGCCACATCGGCATGTTCGCGGAACAACAGGTGCAATGGGGAGACATTACGGCGCGGCTCTTGGAGAAGCCGGAGAGCCGAGTCCTGAACCTCTTCGCATATACGGGCGGCTCCACACTCGCGGCGGGGCTAGGCAAGGCGCGGGTCACTCACGTCGACGCGGTGAAGGGGGTGGTGTCCTGGGCCCGCGCCAACGCGACGGCGACCGGTCTCGAAGCGGCCCCCATTCGGTGGATCGTCGACGATGCGCCGACCTTCGTCGCGCGTGAGGTGCGCCGGGAGGTCCGCTACGATGGCATCATCCTCGATCCCCCGACCTTCGGCCGGGCGCCCACCGGCGCGGTGTGGAAGATCGAGTCGGACCTCGTGCCCATGCTCGCCAACTGTGAACGGCTGCTGTCGGATGACCCGGGCTTCGTCCTGCTCTCGGCGCACACGCCCGGCGTGACCGCGGCGACGCTCGAGAACCTGCTCGGACCCCTGCTCGAGAAGCGGGGTGGACGGCTAGAGGCGGGAGAGATGGTGCACCGGGTGACGGCGTCGAAGAGCGTCATCCCGGCGGGCGTGTACTGTCGGTGGACGCCGAGGTGAGTGGCCGGAACTGCTCCTGAGGCGACCGACCGGATCGGCGCCCTGGGACGTCCTCGTGCTCGACCCTACCTTCCGAGCAATTAGCGCGAGCTCTGTGTCGGGACCGGCAGGACCGGGGCGACGACGCTCTCGACCCCAATCGGGAGCGACGAACGGTCGACGTCGGAGACGACCGGCGCCGCCTTCCGGGCCTTCTCGGCGGCGGCTGCCGCCTTGAACGTGGTCCAGCGTCCCGTCTCCGAATCGACCAGAGTGAGCCAGATCGCCTTGTAACAGTCGTGGAGCGTTAGCGGCCGCACCGACTTGAAGAAGGGGACTGCCTCGTGGCAGGCCTCAAGCTTGTAGTTCGGGATCTTCGGCGACAAGTGGTGGACGTGGTGGAACCCGATGTTGCCGGAGAAGAACTGCAGCCAGCGTGGCAGCTTGAGGAAGGAGCTGCCTTCGAGCGCGGCGCGAGTGAAGTCCCAGGTCGTCTCGGTGCCGAAGTACGCATCTTCGTAGTGGTGCTGGAAGTAGAAGAGCCACACCCCGATGCTCGTGCCGACGACGGCGATGGGGATCTGCACCGTAAAGAACGCGGCCGGCCCGAGGGTCCACGACACGAGACCCGCGACGGCGAGCCAGAACGCGTCGATGGCCCAGACCTGCTTCCGCATGCGGGCGTCCGCACCCTTCTCGGGCAAGCGATACTCGACGAGGAAGAGCCACGCGCCGCCAAAGCCGAAGATGGTCAGAGGGTTGCGATAGAGGCGGTAGCCGAGGCGCTTCCAGAAGTCGCCGGACTCGTACTGTTTGATGGTCTGGATCCACACGTAGCCGGTGCCGTCCTGACGCACGTCGCCCGAGATCTTGTGATGGATGGCGTGGCCATGGCGCCACTGCAGGTACGGGGTGAAGACGAGCAGTCCGGTCCAGAAGCCAATGGTATCATTGGCTTTCTTATCCGGGACGAACGAGCCGTGGCCGCAGTCGTGGTTGATGATGAAGAGCCGCACCGTGAGCAGGCCCGACAGAATGATGAAGGGCAGAGCGGCCCACCACGACACTGTCTGATTGAGCCAGTAGGCCGCGATGGTCGACAGGAAGTACGGAACGAGTGTGTTCCAGAGCTGCCGGCGGGCGGCGCCCAGCTCGGGCGTGCGAAACGGTGCGATGGCGGCCTGCCACTCGGCATTGGTCGGCATGACTTTGGGGGCGGGGACGGACACGGGAGCCTCCACGGGGGTTGCTCGACTCGGTTGCACACCTCCGGCGTCATGAAGCTCCCTCGCGGGCGAATCGCAGACAGGTCCCTACCAGTCACTCAGTAAGGTGTTGATCTTCTTCCGTGTCCGGCCATCGCGCTGCCGCACGTGAGCAGTGTCAGATGTCTCCAATACACCCTGACGTACCTTCGGTACGCTCCCGGCGTATGCGGACACCTTCTCTGCCCTCGCACGGCGTCATGTCGGCCGGCTCGGTCCGAAAATCACCACCCTCCTCGGAACCGCGGACGGGCCGTGGATGTTGGGGGTGCTCCCCCGGAGCCGACGTCGTCACCGCGCGGGTGGGACCAACGGCTCGCGTGCGAGAGTCGACGACGAGTCGGCTCTCTCGATGAGTGGTATCAGGCTACGGCGCCGAACGCTTCTCTGCGACGGTAACCGTTCTGTAATACCGCGTCGCCGCTGTCACCCGCGCAAGGCTGTATGAGGTCGATTGGCCTTGTAGTCCGGGGAGTTCCAGGGTCGCCGTTCAACGAAACCCCGTATCAGCGTCGCGCTGACCTCGCCAGGGATGTCGCCCGTCTCCGTGACGGCCACGAGCTGGCTTCGGTGTTCGAACGCCTTTCGTTTCAGGATCACGAGCGCGAGGGTCTGGCTCCCGAGCGGGGCCGCGCTCCTCACGGTACCGACGGGCGCGCGGTCCTCTCCATAGACGACTGTGCAGTCCTGCGCGACTCGGCCCTCGAAGGTGACGAGCCGGAGCTCGCGGCTCGTCTGGCCACGATGTCCCAATCGGGCCACGGTCTCCTGGCCGATGTAGCAGCCTTTGCCCCAGTGGAGGGCGTCATGAAGACCGGCCTCCTGTGGGAGGGTGTCCGGGCCGAAGTCCCGGCCGAGGAGCGGGACACCGTTCGCGATACGCGCCGCGTCGAAGACGTCGCCCGACTCGAGCGCGAAGCCGGCAGCGGTCAGCGCGTCGACGAAGGCCCCTTCCGTCGTGGGCTCTATCGCCCAGACGTCCACGTCTCCTCGGCCGCTGCGGGGGTTCGCGACGGCCATCACCCGGACCCCGCCGACCTCGGTGACGAGCGACTCGCCCGGAGCGACGGCGATCCCGCGGACCGAGACGATCGGGCCACCGAGTGACATGGGCGTGACCTCCGCGTCTTCGGCGATGAGCATACCCAGCAGGTGGACTCGGAGCGCGTCCAGCCCCGACGCTGTCGCGATGAGGAGCAAACGAGGGGCATCCCGGTCGTGGACGATGGTGAGGTCCGCGAGGATGCGCCCTTTGGCGTCGAGGGTGAGCCCATAACGGCACTCGCCCGGGACGAGCCCGAGGACGTCGGTCGTCACCATGCCTTGTAGCCAAGACGTCCGTTCGGGACCGGTGACCTCGAGGACCGCCGCATCGCGAAGGACGGTGAAGGTTCGGGATGAGTTCACGGAGTGGCCTCCAAGGGGCGCTGGGCAGAAGCGTGATCCAACCCTCGCGGGAGGGCCGGAGAGGCTCTATAGTAGCGCTCCTTGGGAGCCAGGCTCCTCGAAATGGATGAGCTGGGGGGGTAGGGTCGCTCCCGCCCGCCCGCTCCGGTCGAAAGAGGAGACCCGATGCGAGCCCATGTCCACACTCCCTGAATCGTCTGATCGGGCGCTCGGGCTCTCGGGCGGGCTCCTTCGGCTACGCGCGGGCCTGTCCAGCGTCATCCGCGGTCAAGAGGAGGCGGTCGAGCGTCTCCTCATCGGCCTCGTCGCGGGCGGTCACGTGCTCGTGGAGGACGTGCCGGGGGTCGGTAAGACGACGCTCGCCAAGGCGCTCGCACGCGGCCTCGAGATGAGCTTCTCCCGCGTTCAATGCACGCCGGACCTGCTCCCGAGCGACATCCTCGGCTCTTCTGTGCTCGATCCACGGGATGGCTCGCTCACCTTCCGGCCGGGCCCCATCTTCGCCAACGTGGTCCTCGTCGACGAGACGAATCGGGCGTCACCGCGGACGCAGTCGGGCCTCCTCGAAGCCATGAACGAAGGGCAAGTGACGGTCGACGGCTCCACGCGGCCGCTCCCCGACCCGTTCTTCGTCGTGGCCACGCAGAACCCGGTCGACTTCCAGGGCACTTTCCCGCTGCCAGCGGCGCAGCTCGACCGCTTCTTGCTCCGCGTGCGCCTCGGGTACCCCTCGGAGGTCGACGAACTCGAGATCCTGAGCGCCCGTCGCGTGCACGATCCGCTCAACGCGGTTCAGGTCGTACTCTCGACTCGGGACGTCCTCGCCGCCCAAGCCGCGGTCAAGCAGGTGACGGTCGTCGACGGCGTGGCCAAGTACCTGCTCGCGCTGGCGCGGGCCACGCGCACGCACACGGACGTCGAGCTCGGGACCAGCACTCGGGGAGCGCTCGGGCTCTACAGGGCGTCGCAGGCGCGAGCCTTTCTGCGTGGGCGAGACTACGTGAGCCCCGACGACGTACAGGCGATGGCCGAGCCGGTCCTGGCGCACCGCCTGGTCGTGACCGGCGCCGCTCGTTACGCGGGTCGGAGCGCGACCGACGTCGTCCGCGAGCTCGTCCTCCGCGTCCCCGTTCCGCTGTGAACCGGTACGGCGCCCGGCTGGTGGAGGGACACGTCTGAAGCCCAACTTCGCCCGCCTGAATCACATCCTCATCCCACCGACGAAGGATGGGCGGGATCGCGTACGGGAGACGCGAGTCGGGCGCGCCGTCGCGCCGCTCTTTCGGATCTACTTGGCACTGACCGCCGAAGGCCGGTTTCTCTCGGTCTTCTGGCTGCTCGCGGGCGCGGCCGGGCTCGAGGTTGGGTCAAACCAGATCTACGTCCTGTTCAGCGTGGTCTCGGGCCTCCTCGCCGCGTCGCTCGCGGCGCGCCGCTTCTATCGCCTCGGTGACGACGTCGCCGTCTCGGCTCACGCGCCCCCGCGGGTCACCGCTGGCGTCCCCTTCCCGATCGAGATCCAGATCCAGGCGGGGGGCCGCCCTCTAGACGGGCTCATGGTCTCAGGGCCGTTACTCCCGTGGGATGGGCGCTACCTGGGCGGGCCGGGGATGCCGGCCACCGCCGCCGCGCACGGAGTCGCAACCATCGTGGTCCCGGTCTCCTTCTCCGAACGCGGTGAACATCACCTCGACCCCTTCTTCGTCGGCCGCCTCGTCCCTCTGGGGTTGACGATGGGCCCCGCGCGCGCCACGCCCGGCCTGCGCTTCCTCGTTCGGCCGCGGGTCGCTCGTATCGCGCGGCTGGCAATTCCGCCTATCGCGAGCACCGTCCGTGCAGGCGCATCGCGGCTGGGTCATGACGCGGCCGAGCTGACCGGGACGCGCCCATACAGGCCGGGCGATCCAGTCCGAGACCTGCACGCCCGGTCTTGGGCGCGTTCGGGGCAACCGATGGTCCGCGAGTGGCGCCACGATGAGGAGCGGATCTCCGAGATTCGGATGCGAGTTCGGAGCACCGCGACCGAGACGGAGTTCGAAGCCGCCGTCTCCCTCGTTGCGGGCCTCGCCGAGCGACAGAGCGCCCTCGGGATCACGGTGAGCCGCTTCGACTACGAAGGGGACATCTTCGAGCTGAGCACCATCGCAGGCGCCTTCGACCTCCTCCTTGACCACCTCTCGCGCCTACGCCCTCTGGCGGGGACGGCCGGTGAGAACGGGCCCTCTCGCGACGGGATCGGCCTCGTCATCGAGGTCCACGCCGGGGACGTCGCGCCGCCGGTGAGTGAGCGGCGCCCGTACGACGATGGCCCCTCACCGACGCTCGTCTTCTCCGTCCTCGACAAACTCGACGCGGCCGGTGGGAACGCGAGGGGGCCGACGCGGCTCCTCGCCTCGGCGATCCTCGCCGGTCGTGAGCTCGAACTATGAGTCCAGAGTCGATCCGTCGCGTCGCGTCCGTCTTGCCGGCTATTCTGGTCTCGGCGTTCACAACCCAAGCGATGGGGCGCCCGTGGCTCTTCGTGGTGCTGCTCTGCCTCCACGGGCTCGCTGTGACCTTCCAAGGCCGCCTCCGGCTCGACACCGTCGGCCAGATGATCGTGAGCCTGCTCGCCATCGCCACGTCGACCGTCGCGACCGCGCTTCTATTCGGCGGCGGCTCCGAGCGGGTGGGCCTCTTGCCGCCCGCCTGGGTCTTCCTCGCGATGACCGGCCTCGTGCTCGGACTTCCACGTCGTCTTTACGCCCGGCCGGTGGGCGGCGAGCGGAGCACCGACCTCTTCCCCCTCATCGCGGTACTCGCCAACGGCGCGGCGAGTGGTCACCCTGGCGGCTCGCTGGTCGGTTTCCTCGCGGGGGGCGACGCCGCCGCTTCCGGGAGGCCTTACCTCGAGCTGGTGGCCGCGTTCGCCGCGCTCGAGTTCATCGCAGCGGGCCTCCGACGTGCTCAGACCGGAGTATCGCCACGGCAGGGGCTTCGCCTCCCGGTACGGCGCCTCGTCACGGCCTTCGCCGTCTTCGGGGCCTCGGCGGTGCTGAGTCTCCCCTGGCTCCTCGGGCTACCGCCGCTGCACGAGCTCGTGATGATGAAGATGGTCGGCGATGGCGCGGGCAGCCGAAGCGGCTTCTCCGAGCTGCTCGGCCTCGGATCCATGCGTGGGATGCTCCAATCAGACACCGTCGTCCTTCGGCTGAAGGTCGGCCCTTCGGCGACGCCGCCGGATGCGCTACGCGGCATCGTCTACACGCACTATTTCGCGCAGCGCTGGCTCTCGCCCGAGGGGATGATCGCGCACGCCATCGAGCTCCCGGCGCAGCCCCCCGGGCGGGAGACACAGGCGACGGCTGGCGACGATCTCGTGACGGTTCGTCACGTTGGGGACACGGGCGAGCGCCGCTTCTTGCCGCTCGGTGCGCGCCTCGTCGCGGCGAGCCCCGCCGTCATCACCTTGGATCCATTCGGGATCGCGTCCGGAAGCGCGGCTGACGGCGCGTCCGTCGTCTACGGTGGAGGCACTTCGGGGGAGCTCGTGCGTCCCGCCCCACCGCGCAGCGAGGATCTCGAAGTCCCTCAAGCCATCGGGCGCGAGCTGCGCGAGCTCGCCTCGGCCTGGACCGCCGGACTAGACACGCCCCGCGAGCGAATCACGGCGCTTACGGACCGCCTGCTGACGGACTTCTCGTATTCTCTCGAGGTCGAGCGCCCGGACGACATGGAGGCGCTGCTGCACTTCCTGACCGTCGACCGCCGCGGGCACTGCGAGTACTTCGCGAGCGCGATGACCCTTTTGTCCCGGTCGCTCGGGATCCCGTCACGGCTCGTCGGCGGCTACCGCGTTCTGGAACAAAACCCCTATACGAACGAATGGGTCATTCGAGAGCGGCACGCTCACGCCTGGTCCGAAGTCTGGCTCGACGGACGCTGGGAGACCGTAGACGCGACGGCCTCCGGCGACGACTCGGCGCGACCGGGACCCATGGGCTGGTTCGCGGCGTCGTGGGATCTCTTCAAAGTAGGCATGGCCGACCTCTGGACCCTCGCGAGCGTCACGTACCCCGGCCGCTCACTCGGTCTGGTGGTGCTGCTGCTCGTCCTCTGGCTCTGGGTGCGGCGCGGTCGTGCCAGCGACGGTCCGGACTACGGGGACGTGGTCGTCCCTCCCGCGTTGGGCCGACTCTTTGCGCGACTCGGCCGGTCGGGGCTCGCCAAAGCGCCCAGCGAGTCGCTCGAGGCCTACGCGAGCCGTGTGTCCGCCGCGGGCGATGACGAGGCTGGACGCCTCATCGTGGACTACGCGGCCACGCGGTACGGCGGACGCGCGCTGGATCCGGCGCTCGAACGACGCCTGTCGAACCACCGGGTCTCGATGGCCAAAGGGGCTGGTGCGCCGCCGTGAGACACGGGTCTTAGGCACCTGCGTGGGGCAATAGGGACTCGGTGGGGTTCGCCACCGAGCGCGCCGCTTTGCGGGGGCGACTCGTATGACGTGAGAGGTGGGGCGCATGGGCGCCCGAGCCGTGCCCGGGCGCCCGCGGGGCGTTATCGGCGGCGGAGGAAGAGCGCGCCGAGGGCGATGAGCAGGGTCAGCGCTGCGAGTGGCGAGCGGCTCGACGACGGCGTTGCGGCCGTGCAGTCGCTGCCACCCGAGGTGACCGGGACGAGGCCGGTGCCGACGTCGCTGCCATTCGGGACCGTGATGTCGGACTCGCCAATTACGATGCCGCCGGTGTCGTCCGAAGCGCCATCGGTCGCGTCGATGCCATCGGTGCCGTCAGTGCCATCGGTGGGACCGCACGCGGCGTCTTCGGTGCCCGGGATGGCCTCGCAGGCGCTGAGCTTGCCCGCTTCGCACACACGCTGGTAGTCGGCGCAGGAGTCCTTCGCAGCGCAGGGGACCGCGGCGGCGCCGGTGCAGGCGCAGCCTTCATCGATGTCGGCGTCGCAGTCGTCGTCCTTGCCGTTGCCACACGCCTCCGCGCCGAGCGCGGTCGGGACACAGGGGCCCCAGGTGCCGCCGCCGCACGACTGAGTGCCCGCGCCACAGGGCGTCGCCAATGCGCAGGCGCGCGTCGCCGTGCCGGTGCAGGTGCAGCCTTCGTCGGTCGTGCCGTCGCAGTCGTCGTCAAGGTCGTTGCCGCACGCTTCGTTCTTCGGGCCAACCGCGCCTTCACACGCCGACGCGAAGACCCCGGAGGCCGAACACTCGAGCACGCCCATGGCGCACGCGCCGACGTCGAGGCCGCAGGGCAGGTAGGTGCCAGGCTGACAGGCGCAGTTCTCATCGACGATGCCGTCGCAGTCATTGTCGACGAGGTCGCACTTCTCGGCGCCGGCCGCGCCGGGCTTGGCGTCGCAGACCGCCTTGCCACCCGCGCACGCGTACTTACCGATGGACTGACACGCCCCCACGCCCGCGCCACAGGGCTCGGTCAGCTCCGGGAAGTCTTCGTCGGTCTGACCGTCGCAGTCGTCGTCCTTGCCGTTGCAGGTCTCCTTCACCGCCGCGCCGGTGTCGGCCTTGCACTCGATGCCGGAGCCGTCAGCCTTGCAGGCGTTCTTGCCGGTGCCGCAGCCGCTCGCGGGGACACAGGCCTTGTTCACGTCCGGGAAGTCCTCGTCGACCTTGCCGTCGCAGTCGTCGTCTTTGCCGTTGCAGGTCTCCGCCGGGGCGCCGGCCTTGTCCTCACAGGTCGTGCCCTTGCCGTCAGCGGAGCAGACCTTCTTGCCGCCCTTGCACGCGTCGGTGTCGTCGCCGTCGCACTCCTTGCCGAGGTCGGCGAAGTCTTCGTCGGTCTTGCCGTCGGCGTCGTCGTCCTTGCCGTTGCACGCTTCGGTGATGGGACCGGCGGCGCCCACGACGAAGGTCTGCGCGAACTGGTTGTTGGTCTCGTCCGTCTCGGTCACGTCCTCGTCGACGTCGACCGTGAAGGTGATGGTGTGCTGGCCCTCGCCCGAGACGGTGCAGGAGATCTCTTCGGTCGCTTCACTTCCCGCACCGAGGCCAGCGACGATGAGGCCGTTGCCACACTCGGCGCCGTCGAGCGTCGCGCTCACGTTGATGTTCACAAGAAGTCCGGTGCCGTAGGGGCCCTGGTTCTTGATGGTGGCGATGAACTTCACCTCTTCGCCGCTCTTCGGGGCAGCCGGCTCAAGCGCGATCCCGGTCACGACGAGGTCGGCGCCCGACCACGTGAACTTCTTCTCGAGGGTGTTGTTGGTCTCGTCGGACTCGTAGACGTCGTTCTCCCAGTCCACTTCGTACTTGATGGTGTGTTCACCCGGCGTGTCCGGGTTACAGCTGCCCGTGTCTTCGGTGGCCTCGTCACCGGCGTTGATGCCGTTGTAGATGAAGCCCGTCGCGCACTCCTCGCCGTCGAGGAACATGCGCACGTTGATCACGGTCGCGATGCCGCCGGCGTCTTCATTGCCGATGTTCTTGATGACCCCGGTGAGCGTGCCGTCGCCGATGTCCGGGTTTGCGGGGTCGAGCGTGATGTCCGAGACGATGAGATCCGGGCCGCCGGACCAGACGAACTCTTTCTCGAGCGCGTTGTCGCTCTCGTTCGACTCATCGACGTCGTCGTCGGTGTCGACGACGAATTTTACCTTGTGGGGGCCCGAGTTGTTCGAGACGCAAGAGGTGGTCTCTTCGGTGGCATCGTCGCCCGCGCCGAGACCCGCGACGATGAGTCCGGTGTCGCACTCCACGCCGTCGAGATACATCGTGATGTTGATATTGACGAAGGACCCAGTGCCTTCGTCACCGATGTTCTTGATAGTCGCGGTGACGGTGCCGTTGCCGGGTGTCGGGTTCGCCGGATCCAGCGTGATGTCGGTGACCACGAGGTTGGGCTTGGCCGCAGCGAGCATTGGCAAGAAGAGGCCTGCGGCGAAGAGGAGCGAAGGACGCATGGGGATCTCCGGGTCTCGAGTGAACTTCCGAAGAGCGTATCACGCCCTTCGCGTGTCGAGGTAGCGGTGTTGGTACTCGGTGCTGCCCTGTGGGATAAGCCCGCCGCAGGTGGCCGTGTGGCCGGGAGGGGGGACGATGTCGGTAGCGATGGCGAGGAACTTCGGAAGGGCGGTAGTCGCGCAGGTCGCGTTGGTGGTGGGGCTGTGTTCGCTCTCGGTGTCGGCGAGCGCGCAAACCTACGCCTTCTTGCCCTTCCAGCCGTGGATTCAGGCGACGCAGCAGAACGCCGACTGGCTCGCCGGCAAGATGTACAAGGAGCTCAAGTCGGCACGGGCGACGCTGATCCCCTTCGAGAAGGTGCGGGAGGCGATGAAGGCGGTCGGCGCCAAGGACACCCTGAGCTGTGACGAGAAGTGCCTCGTCGCCATCGGAGAGAAGCTCGGTGCGGACTTCGTCGTGGCGCCCACGCTGAGCCTCCAGAAGAAGGAGCAGAGCGTCGGGGTGGTCTGGCTCTGGAAGATGCGCCAGGTCAACGTGAAGCAGAAGCGGGCGTGGGGCGAGTTCCAGCGCATGTGTATGTGCCCGGAGTCCATGTGGAACGGGATCGCCGAGAAGCTCGTGATGCGCGTCCTCACCTACGACCCCGCGAGCGAGCTGCGCCTCCCCGCGAACGCCCCGAAGGCTCAGCCGACCAAAGGCCCACGCGACGAGCCGGGGATGGTCTTCGTGCCCGCGGGGCCCTTCATCATGGGCAGTGAGCTCGGCGAAGGCGACGAGTTCCCGCGTCACATCGTGGACGTATCGGCCTTCTACATCGACACCTACGAGATCACGAACGCCGAGTACAATCGGTGCACGAAGGCCGGAAAGTGCCTCCCGCAGCGCTACCGGAACGACAAGGCGCTCAATCAGCCCACGCAGCCCGTGGTCGCCCTCGGATGGGATGACGCGGTCGCTTATTGTCGCTTCGCTGGCAAGCGCATGCCGACCGAGGCGGAGTGGGAGAAAGCGGCGCGCGGCACGGACGAGCGCATCTTCCCCTGGGGCAACGAGTGGCACCCCGAGTGGGTCAATCAACACGCCGACAAGGATGGCTACGCGACGACGGCACCCGTCGGCAGCTACAAGCAAAACGTGAGCCCCTATGGCGCCTACGACATGGCGGGCAACGCGTGGGAGTGGACCCACGACTTCCACGGCTTCACCTACTACCGTCACTCGCCGCCAAAAGATCCCCAGGGGCCGGAGTCGGGCGTCAAACACTCGATGCGGGGCGGCTCGTGGATGTACGACGTGCCCTTCTTCGTGACGACGCACAACCGCAGCCCGGGGCGGCCGTGGATTCGAAAGCAGTACGTGGGTGGGCGCTGCGCGAAGTCGCTGTGAGGCGGCGGTGAGCGCTTGGGGCTTGGTCGAAAATAAGTGGGAGGGTTGACCGCGCCGCGCCCCGCCCGGCCCCTTCCAAGTCCGAAGACATACTCCCCGTATTTCGAGGACTTGGAAGGGGCCGGGCGGGATGCGGCGCGCGGCAAACCGAACTACTTACTTACGACCGAGCCCTTAAGGCCCGAGCTTGCAGCAGCGCCCTTTGGCCCGGGCGCTCGTGTACGCGCTGGCGCCGCAGCCGGAATCGGACTGCTGATAACCCGCGAGCCCGGTGAAGTAGTAGCCGCTATTGCAGCCCGGGATGGCCGGATCGGGGTAGGTGGTGCAGCCTGAGAAGGCGCCCCACCCGGTGTCGTAGCAATTCAGGTAGGTAATGGGCCCGGCGGGGCCCGTGTCGCCCTTGGGCCCGGTGGGCCCGGTGCCGCCTTGAGGCCCGGTGGCGCCTGTGTCGCCCTTGTCACCCTTCGGCCCGATAGGCCCAGTGTCGCCCTTGGGACCGATAGGCCCGATGTCGCCTTGTGGCCCGGTGTCGCCCGTGTCGCCCTTGGGGCCGGTAGCGCCGATCTCGCCTTGGGGACCTCGGAAGTCGTTCCACGTCGTCCCATCACAGATGAACGCCCGGTTCAACGTGGTGTCGTAGTAGAAGCGCCCGCGAAAGGCCCCACTGCACGCGCCCGGCGCGGCCGAGAGCACCTCGAGCCCCAGCGCCGCGTTGGCCCGCTCGGCGAGCCACGCGCGGAACGCAAACGCGACACTCTGCATGGGCGAGGCAGGCCCGACCGGCGCGCCATCGACCTCGATCTGAACCCACAGCGCCGCTTCACTCGCGAAAGCAGGCACGTCGAGCGGGACTTCACTCCCCGCCACGACGCTGAACACGCCCCCCGCGGTGTTCACACCGGGGATGGTCTCGTTGTGGATGACGTCGAGCCCCGCTTCGTCGGTCGAGATGACGATGCCGATGGCGTGGATCCCGTCGACTCCGACCCCACCGAGGTTCGTGAGCCGGCCTTGGACCGACAGTGTCGGTGGGACGGCGAGGGCGGCGCCGGCGGTCAAGAGTGCGAGGAGGGTCGGGACCAGAACGTGGGTTTTGGGTGTCATGAGGGCCTCCTGTGGGCAGCCTGTGGGCAGCCTACGCACCCACAGCGGGGGCCGCAATTGGGGATCTCGCGCAGCTGAAATTGAGTGAGCGTTGTTCCGCGGTCGAGTGTGGAGTAGCGTCTTGGCTGTGAATGCCGGTACATGGACACGCCTCACGTGGCTCGCGATGGGCGCTGTGCTTCTCTCGGCTCCTTGCGCCGTCCGGGCGCGGCCTCCGTTCTCGGACGTGGCCCTCGCGACCGCGATCGAGAGGGCCGAGAAGCAGGGTCGCTTGCTGATCCTCGACTTCACCGCGGCGTGGTGCGAGCCCTGCAATCGAATGGAGGCCACGAGTTGGCCCGACGAGGGCGTCGCCGCTTGGATCGCGACCCATGCCATCGCCGTCCAGATCGATGTCGACGAGCACGCCGATCTCGCTGAGCGGTACTCAGTGGGTTCGCTACCTTGCGTCGTCGCCATTCGACGGGGCGTCGAGGTGGATCGGGTCATGGGCTATAGCCCGCCAACAAATTTGCTGGCGTGGCTGAACGGTCTGGCTGCCGGTCGTACGCATGCACAGGACGTTCTTGAGCGCGCTTCGGCGCTCGTGGGTTCGAGCGACATCGAAGCGAGATACGAGCTCGCAAACGATCTCGTCGAGACGGGACAAGTGGCGCTCGCACGACGCGAATACACCTGGGTGTGGGAACGTACGCGAGGCAACGACGACTGGGGTGGCGTCCGACACTCGTTCCTGGTGTCCGCGATGCGCCAGCTCGCCGAAGCGTCTCCTGAACTCTTGAAGGACATGACGGAGTGGCGGGATCAGGCGAGGCGGCACGTCGAAGGCGACGGCGGGACGGACCCGATTTGGTGGAACGAGTGGGTGGCTTTGGCATGGAAGACCGATGAACTCGACGATGTCGTCTCATGGTTCGAAGCGGAATGCCGTGCACGAGAGAGGCTCTCAGGGAGCCCACCTGCGTTTGCTCCGCACGTCATCGCCGGTGTCTTCGACCTTTTGCTTGAGGCGCGGCGATTCGCAGAGGCCGCCGCGCTCTACCCGGACGCGGTATCCCGTGCCAAGGAGCTCCTCGGCGCTCTTGAACTCGCGGGCGAGCTCGAGCGCGACCCGACTGTTGACTCCGACCTGCGTAAGGACGCGCTTCGGAGAGTGGGAGCGGTCCGGGCGCGAATGGTCGCAGACCTAGTGCGCGCGCTTTTGGCAGTACATCGCGACGACGAAGCCGAGGTCGTCGCCGACATGGTCCTCCGCCGTGTCGATTACCCATCGACGCGGGAGGCGCTCATCCGCGCCGCGATCGACTCGAAACGGCGGGACTTTCCGGCGCTTCGCCTGTGGCTTCGGGAGCTCGATGAGGGCGGGGTCGACACGCGGCGTCTTCGGCGCGCGCTCAGGGGGAAAGGCAGGGGCCACTGAGAGCGCTCCCGAATCGTTCGGAATCCAACACATACCGGGTCGTGCTCGTGGGTGGTTGCCACCCAAACCCACGCGCGGCAGACTCCCCCTCGAACTCGAACCCCCAGGACCTTCGGAGCTGCCCATGAGCCTGAACCTCGCGTCGTTACTTCGGGAGGCGGCCGCGTCGTCGCCCGCGTCTCCGCTGATTCATATCGGGGAGACCACCCTCAACTACGCGCAAGTACACGCGATGGCGCAGCGCTTCGCCGGTGCGCTGCGGAAGCTCGGCGTTCGCCAGGGGCAACACGTCGCCCTCATGCTCCCGAACGTGCCGCAGTTCACGATCGCCTACTTCGGCGCTCAGTACGCCGGCTGTCCGGTGGTGCCGCTCAATGTTCTGCTGACGGCGGACGAGGTCGCCTATCACCTCGATGACTCGGACGCGGTCGTGCTGGTCGCGTGGGAAGGCTTCCTCGAGGCGGCGTCGGGCGGCTTCGGCCGCGTTCCCACCACCCACCACCTTATCGTCGTCAAGGCCGATCCGAAGGACGTCACCGCGCCGGAGGGTGCCTTGAACTTTGCCGCCTGTCTCGGTGGCGCAGAGCCGCTGCCTGAGCCGGTCGCGACGCGGCCCGACGACACGGCGGTCATCCTCTACACGTCAGGCACGACCGGGCGGCCGAAAGGCGCCGAGCTCACGCACTTCAACCTGCTCTACAACGCCGAGTACGTGGCCCAAGTGCTCTTTCGCGGGATCACGGGCTTCCGGGCGCTGGTCTGCCTGCCGCTCTTCCACAGCTTTGGGCAGACGGTGCTGCAGAACGCCGCCATCGCCGCGGGGGGCTCGCTCGTGCTCCTGCCCCGCTTCGATCCGCAGTCGGCCATGGCGCTCATGGAGCGGCATCAGGTCACTCTCTTCGCCGGGGTGCCGACGATGTACTTCGCGCTCCTCCACTTCCCGGACGCGGCGCGCTTCAGCTTGAGCTCGCTCGAGTATTGTGTGTCGGGCGGATCCGCCATGCCGGTGGAGGTGATGCGAGCGTTCGACGCGAAATACGGGGTCAACATCCTCGAAGGCTACGGGCTGTCAGAGACCTCCCCTGTGGCGAGCTTCAACGTGACGGATCGGCCGAAGAAGCCCGGTTCTATTGGGCTTCCCATTCGCCGGGTGGAGTTCCGCCTTGAGAGCGAGACCGGCGCCGTCATCACGGAGCCGGGCGTGCCGGGCGAGATCTGCATCAAGGGTCCGAATGTGATGAAGGGCTACTACAAGCGCCCAGAAGCCACGGCCGAGGCCATCAAGGACGGCTGGTTTCACTCGGGCGACGTCGGGACGCGCGACGAAGACGGCTACTACGTCATCGTCGACCGCAAGAAGGACATGGTCATTCGCGGCGGTTTCAACGTGTACCCGCGGGAGATCGAAGAGGTCCTTTACGCCCACCCCGCGGTCGCCGAGGCGGCCGTCATCGGCGTGCCGCACGACAGCCACGGCGAGGAGGTGAAGGCGGTCGTCGCGTTCAAGCCGGGGCACTCGGCGACGCCGGACGAGCTCATCGCCTACTGCAAGGAGCACCTCGCCGCGTACAAGTACCCGCGACTCGTGGAGATCCGTGACGCGCTCCCGAAGGGGCCGACCGGCAAGATCCTGAAGCGGGAGCTGCGGATCGGGTGATTCGGGGGCGAGCCTCGCCCTCGCCCCATCGTCAAGGGGGGCAGTCGAGCCGGGCCAACATAGAGCTAATGTTGTCGCCGAAAGTGACGTTGTAATTGGAGTCCTGGTCCCTCTCTGGAGCTCCCCCATGCGACTCATGCGCGCCGTATACACGCCCGACACGGGCTGGTCGCCTTCGGAAGGTGGCCTTGAGGTCGGTCAGCCCGCCCACCTCGTCCTGGTGTTCGGCTCGAGGACCCTCCTGAGCGAACCCGGCTGTCTCGAAAAGCTGAGTGCGCGCCATCCGGGGGCGGTCATCTTTGGGTGTTCAACCGCTGGGGAGATCGCCGGGACCCGCGTCCTCGATGACTCGCTTGTCGCCACGGCCATCGCCTTCGAACACACCCGAATCCAGGCGGCGACGGGCGCCATCACGAGCCCCGACCAGAGCGCCGAGGTGGGGTTCTCGCTGGCCAAGAACCTGCCGAGTGACGGTCTCAGCTATGTGTTCCTGCTCTCGGACGGCCTGTGCGTCAATGGGAGTGAGCTCGTGGCCGGCCTCACACGCGGCCTCCCACCGGGTGTGCTCGTCACAGGCGGCCTCTCTGCCGATGGCGCCGCCTTCAGCGAGACGGTCGTGTGCAGCGGCGGTGAGATCTCACGCGGCCGCATCGGGGTCGTCGGATTCTACGGCGATCGCCTACGCGTCGGCGTCGGGTCGATGGGCGGTTGGGACGTCTTCGGACCCGAACGGCGCATCACCTCGTCCAAGGCGAATGTGCTCAAGGCGCTCGACGGGCAACCCGCGATCGAGCTCTATCGTACTTACCTCGGGCCACACGCGAAGGACCTCCCCGCGAGCGGGCTGCTCTTTCCTCTCGCTGTTCGAGATCCAGCGTCGAGTGAGAGCCTCGTACGGACCATTCTGAGCATCGATGAGTCCGGGGGGATGGTCTTCGCGGGTGACATGCCCGAGGGCCACTATGCTCGGCTCATGAGGGCCAACTTCGACCGGCTGGTCGACGGGGCAAGCGGCGCCGCCCGGCTATGCCGAGAAAAAATCTCGACGTCGCCTCAGCTCGCCATCCTCATCAGCTGCGTCGGGCGAAAGCTGGTCTTGAATCAGCGGGTCGAAGAGGAGGTCGAGGCCGCCGCGGAGGTGCTCGGACCGGAAGCCTCGATCACGGGATTCTACTCCTACGGGGAGATATCGCCGCTGGTGGCCGAAGCGCGATGTGCACTCCACAACCAGACCATGACGATAACGACCTTGTCGGAGATCTGACGATGCATCGCCTCCTCTCCAGGCAAGTTCTGAAGACCCTCGGGCGCCTCGATGGGCACCCCCCCGAGGTCATGCGCCTCATTAGTGCCGTGGATGCGGCGTATCATCAATCCGATGAAGACAGGGCCATGCTGGAGCGGTCGATGGCGCTCAGCTCCGGTGAGCTCGTGGAGCGGAACGCCGAGCTGACCTCGGCCGAGGAGAAGTACCGGTCCATCTTCGAGAACGCCACGGAAGGGATCTTTCAGCTCTCGACCGAAGGGGACATCACGGTCGCCAACCCGGCCATGTCCGCGATCCTCGGGGCAGAGGAGGCGGGCGCTCTCGTCACCGGCCCGGGAAAGCGCCGCCTCCGAGACGCCATTCCAGATGGCGCTTGGACGGAGCTCTACAGTACCGGGAACGCCTTGGTACACGACCTCCACCTCAGTCGGCTCGACGGCGCACCTATTGTCGTGGCGGTCAGCATGCGTGGACACCGGGACCGCCGAGGGCGGGTGATCCACATCGACGGGACCCTGCGTGACGTGACGGCACGTGTCCTCGCCGAGGTGGAGCGCAAGGAGCTTCACGGCAAGTTGGTCGACGCCAGTCGCCGCGCCGGCATGGCCGAAGTGGCTACGGGGGTGCTCCACAACGTCGGCAACGTGCTGAACAGCATGAATGTCTCCTTGTCTCTCGTCTCTCGCCGTATCGCGTCGATGAAGGTCGGCAGCCTCGATCGAGCCGCCAAAATGCTCGGGGAACGGCCCCTCGGGACGCGCGGGATCTTCGTCGAAGAGGACGAGAAGGGGCGTCGTCTCCCGGAGTTCTTCCTCCAGCTCTCCGCGAACCTCGCGCTCGACCAGAGCATGCTGGTTGGAGAAGTGGCCGCTCTTGAGAAGTACCTCGACCACGTCAAAGGGGTCATCGCGATGCAGCAGAACTATGCGCGAACGACCGGCGTTGTGGAGCGGGTGTCGCTCTCCGACGTCATCGACGAGGCATTGCGACTCGAAGGCGCTTCACTCGCCAAACATGGGCTCGACGTCGAGCTCGACCTGGCCGAGACCCCCATGCTGATGGTTGATAAACACCAAGTAATTCAGATTCTGGTGAATCTCATCACGAACGCGAAGCAAGCGATGGGACAGGTGCATGGCCGACCCCGACGGCTCGTCCTCCGCACGGGCGTGACCGAAAAGGGAGGCGGTCGGGTCTACGTCGAGGTGAAGGACACCGGCGTCGGCATTCCACCGCAATACCTCACCGAGATCTTCAATCACGGGTTCACGACCAAATCGAACGGACACGGCTTCGGGCTACACGCGTCGGCGAACTCGGCGAAAGCGATGCGCGGGTCGCTCGAAGCGTCGAGCGAAGGGCTCGATTGTGGCGCCTGCTTCCGCCTCGAGCTACCCGTCGCTGGTCCGTCTGAAGCGCAGCTCCTCGAAGCGATGGTGGCGTCGCCGAGCGCCAACACCACGCCTGTGGAAGTGCCAGTCGTCCCTGAGGGTACCTGGAGGGCGGCATGACGACGCGAGTCGAGAAGAACCGGCGGATCCTGATCATCGACGACAACCCCTCGATTCACGAAGACTTTCGGAAGATCCTCGCGCCACCGTCCTCGGTGGAGCTGGATTCGAAGTCCGCCCTCGACGAGCTGGAGGCGGAGCTCTTCGGGGAGTTTCCGACGACGAGCGCGCCCGCCGCCGAGGGGTACCTCCTCGCGCACGCATACCAGGGGAAGGAGGGGCTCGCGATCGTCGAGGAGGGGTACTACCGAGGAGAGACTTACGCGCTCGCGTTCGTAGACATGCGGATGCCGCCGGGCTGGGACGGTGTAGAGACCATCCGTCGTATCTGGGACGTTGATCCTGAAGTACAGGTCGTCATCTGTACGGCCTACTCGGACTACTCCTGGGAGGAGATCATCGAGCGGCTCGGCACCTGTGACCGCCTGCTCATCCTGAAGAAGCCCTTCGACACCGTAGAAGTCGCCCAGCTTGCGCGTGCGCTCACCGAGAAGTGGCAGCTCGCCCGCCACGCTCACCTCAAGCTGGCGCAGCTCCAGAGCATGGTCGAGGAACACACCCGGGAGCTCGCGCAGGCCAACGAGCACCTCGAAGCGGAGGTGGCCGAGCGCAAACGTTCGGAGGAGCGCTACCGACTCGTCGCCGTCGGCGCCAATGATGGTCTCTGGGACTGGGACCTGATCACGGGGCGCGTGTACTACTCCCCGCGATTTCAGGCGCTTCTCGGCTTCGCCGAAGGCACCTTTGGTTCGACCCTTGACGATTGGTCATCGCGGGTGGCGCAAGAGGATCGGGATGCGGTCTCTGCGCTCTTCGAGAGCTTCGCGCGGGGCGACGCCGACCAGCTCTACAGCGAGTTTCGCATGACGCACGATGATGGGAGCGTGCGATGGGTCATGTGCAAAGGAGTCGCTGTGCGATCGGCTGCGGCCACGTCGGGGACGTCCGAGAGGGTCCGAGCGGCCGGTTCGCTCACCGACATCACGGATCGCAAGTTGGCGGAGGAACAGCTCCGTTTTGAAGCGCGGCACGATGCGCTCACCGGTCTGGCCAACCGCTCGGCGCTCGTCGAACGCTTGGACCAGCTCCTCACGGACGATGCTGGCGCGGCGCCACGTCGTTTTGCGGTCCTCTTCATGGACCTCGATCGCTTCAAGGTCGTCAACGACAGCCTCGGTCACCATGTGGGCGATCAGCTACTGGTCGCCATCGCGAGTCGGCTCCGTGCGTCGCTGAGGGGCTCGGATACGAGCGGTCGACCGGGAGTGGGGGATACGTTTGCGAGTGAAGGGCGCCTCCCACAGCCACGTAGTGATATTGCGCGGCTGGGCGGTGACGAGTTCGTCATGGTGCTCGACGGCGTCTCGGAACCTCAACACGCGATGGCCATCGCTGAACGTATTCACCACGCGCTCGCTCCAGCCTTCTCACTCGGAGATCAGGAGCTCTACGCCTCAGCGAGTATTGGTGTCACCCTCCGATCGGCTGGGAGCTGTACTGGTGAGGACATCCTCCGGGACGCGGACACGGCGATGTACCACGCCAAAGCGAGTGGGCGTGCGCGCACGCGCTTCTTCGATCCGGCGATGCACGATCGTGCGGTGGAGCGGTTGCGGATCGAGACGGAGCTGCGGCATGCGATTGAGCGAGGAGAGCTGCTTCTCCACTACCAGCCGATCTTCGACTCCAACTTGGCGGTGGTGTCGGTCGAGGCGCTCGTGCGCTGGCAGCACCCGGTTCGCGGGCTCATTCCGCCGTCGGAGTTCATACCGATCGCCGAAGAGACGGGCCTCATCGTGCCGCTCGGGCGCTGGGTGCTACGAACGGCGTGCGCGCAGCTCGCAAAGTGGCGACAGGACTCGACGCACGCCAGCGGGCTGACGTTGGCTGTGAACGTCTCGGCGCGACAGTTTGCGGAGGTCGGCTTCAGCGAGCTCGTGGCCGCGACGCTCGCCGAGACCGGCATCGATCCGCGGAGTCTCGTCCTCGAAGTCACGGAGACCACGGCGATGAGCAAAGCTGAAGCGGCCGTGACTCAACTGACCGCGCTGACGGTGACGGGGATCCGCTTTCATCTCGACGACTTCGGGACGGGCTACTCGTCGCTGAGCTACCTGCACAAGATGCCCATCGCCGCGCTCAAGATCGATCGAAGCTTCGTGTCCTCGATGGGTGACGACGACACCAGTCGCTCTATCGTGCACGCCGTCATCGCGCTCGCTCATGCGCTGGGCCTCGTCGTCGTCGCGGAGGGTGTCGAGACCGCTCAGACCCTCGCGCACCTGGAGCGAATGGGGTGCGACAGCTTTCAGGGCTTCGGACTCTGTCGGCCAGGAGCGGCGGAGGTCATCGCGGCGCTCATCGCGGGCGGGCGTGTGCTCCCCGTCCTTCGGATCGCGGCGTAAACGAGGCGTTACGGGGGAGGTGACGGTCTCTGGAGCCGGACGGCGTCAGGTCGGACCGCGGAACATCAAGCCGCGCTTAGGGCTCGGTCGAGCGGCCGACGGAGCCCCAATCGACACGGCGTCAGTCCGCGATACGGCGGTATCGCACCCGGGCGGGCTTCTTGGGGCCGACGAGGAGGAAGTCATAGTTCGGCTCGTAGGAGCCGGGCTCGGTGGCGAGCTGGAGGTCGAAGCGGCGCAACAGGACCGACATGATCGCCTTCATCTGGAGGTAGGCGAAGTGGAGTCCGATGCAGCGGTGCTTGCCGCCGCCGAAGCTGATCATGTTGTACGGGTGGGTCTTGTGCTCGGCGCGCGGCTCGGCGAAGCGCGACGGGTCGAAGGCCAGCGGGTTCTTGAAGACGTGGGGCAGGACGTGGCTGACCGACGGGGTCGTCACCATCATGGTCCCGGCCGGGATGCGGAAGTGGCGATAGCTGAACTCTTCGATGGCCTTGCGCATCATCACGATGATGGGCGGGTGGAGGCGTTCGGTCTCCATGATGAAGTGTTCGAGACGCTCCGCGCTGTCGAGTGACTTGAAGGTCTGCGTGCCCCGCGCGCCGTGCAGCCGCAGCATCTCTTCGCGGAGCGGCTGCAGGTGGTCCTTGTGCCGCAGCATCTCCACCACGGTCCACGCCGAGAGCGCGCCAGACGTGTGGTGACCCGCGAACACGATGGTGATGATGAGGCCCGTGATCTCATCGAGCGTCAGGGCGCGTCCGTCCTTGTAGCGAGCGTCGATGAGCGCCTGGAGCAGGTCGTCCTCGCCGCCGCTCTTGCGCCTTGACTCGACGATGTCCTCGAAGAGCTTGACGAGCTGCTTTCGGGCCCGATCGCGGCGAATGAAGCGCGGGATCGGCGCGTACGGGAAGAAGTAGGCGAGCGGCGTGAGGCTCGCGTCGAGGTGGTGGTAGAGCTCGGCGAAGTGGGTGTCGAGCTTGCTGCGGAACTCGGCGCCGAGCAGCGAGCGCGTCGACGCGTACATCGTCAGCTCATTGCCGAAGTCGTTGACGTCGAATTCGCCTTCGTTCCCCCAGCGGTCGAAGTAAGCGTCCGCTTCCGCCGCCATATGAGCTGCGTAGCGCTCGAGGCTGGACTTCTTGAGCGCGGGATAGAGGAAGGCGAGCTGTTGGTCCATGATCTCCGGCTCGGCGTCATAGGCGATGCCTTTGCCGAAGACCGGGGTCATGAGCCGATAGGCCTCTTTGGGCGAGAGGACCTCGTCCGGTGCACGAAAGAACGCCTCGTTGGCCTCCGGGCCGATCATCGCGACGGCAGGCGTGCCCATGAGGTTGAAGGTGAAGACCTCGCCGTGTTCGTCCCAGCCGCGTTGGAGGAGCCCAACGGGATCCTGGCCGAAGTTCTTGGTGTGGCCGAGCATCGGGAGCCCGCCCGAGAGGAAGGGGGGCATGCTGTCTTCGGGGCGACGGTTCATCCAGGTGCGGAGCGTTCGTTTCGCTTGCAGCAGGGTTGCCGGCGACATCAGGGAGGAAGACGCGGGGGAGTTGTTCATGACGGCGACCTCTGGGAGTTGCCCTCTCACGGGGGCGGCGAGGGGCCGAGAAGGCCCCCGTGATG
Source organism: Myxococcales bacterium (assembly GCA_018780435.1). Lineage (GTDB taxonomy): Bacteria > Myxococcota_A > UBA9042 > SXOO01. Next base: position 21,253 of record JADMJS010000120.1, on the reverse strand, counting down.
ACGTTAATAGATGAACGGGAACATCCGGAAGCGAGCACGAGCGCAGTAGGCCTCCCAGAGCGCGCCGTACTTGGCACGGCAGCGCTTGTCGTCGCGGTGAGCCCGATGAAGGAGCAGCGACAGGAGCCAGAGGGGCAGGGCGTAGGGCCACGGCGAGTGAAAGCCCGTGGTGAGGGCGATGGCGACGTAGGCCAGGATCTCGCCGGTGTAGTTGAGTTTGCGTCCAATCCCCCAAAAGCCGGAGACCAGGAGCCGGCCTCCGACCGTCTCCGGCGCTTTGCCCCAGATGGGCCGCGTGGGGTCGGCTTTGAACTGGTTCTTCTGGCCGTTGGCGCCGCGGAAGACCCAGTAACCAAAGGCGAAGAGAAGCGTGATGACGACCGCCGCGCCCACACTGAGGGGCTCTGGCCGGGTCAAAATGGCGAAGCCGCCGATGCAGTAGAAGAACGGGACGAGCCCGTAGTCGCCGAACACGAGCATGAAGCCGAAGCGCTCTTCGATGACGTCAAACATGGAGAGCATGCCGTGCTCGAAGAGGAAGGTCATGGCCAAGTAGAAGAACCAGAAGGCCTGAAACAGCCACATCGCGAGGGAGATCGAGCCGTTCTGCTGCAGCTCCGCAAAGCCGAACGCAATGACGAGGAGCTCGAGGCCGATGAGCGACGGGCGGTAGCTGAAGACCTTGAGGTCGACGTCGAACCAACGGGGGTTCAGCTCGGCGCCTAGCCAGAAGCCTATGATCGGGGTGTGGAGCTTTCGCTCGGGCCCTCGCCACCACAGGATCGCCGAGAGCAACACCGAGAAGAGGTTCGCCCCGATCAGGAGGTCGAAGAAGTGGCGAATGGGCCAGACGGGATCAAAGACACCGGCCGCGCCGAGGCCGATGTAAGCAGCCACCGTGATGAAGAAGGTCGGCGCGCCATTCATCGGGTACGCGACCCGGGTGCCGTCCGGGAGCGGGGCGCCGAGGTGCGTGCGCCCCGGGAGGAAACGCGTGAGCGCGAGGAGGAAGCCGCTGAACGCGATCATCACTCCGAGGCCCATGAGAGACCCGGTCACCGTGGGGGACTGAAACATGTTCTAGCTCAACCTTTTGAAGTCACACGGTTTTTCGCGCCGGGGGCTTCGGGGCGCGGACCCTAGCCCCGGCGCTCCCTCGGGTCAAGTGAATGCGCTTGCCGGCGGGGGACGCCCCCCGCACCCCGA